>JANPKV010000331.1:0-9630 GCA_031426185.1 Rhodobacterales bacterium
TTTTCGGGATGCGCGGTCATTTACCGTGAAACCGTGCCGTGGCGCAAGGCAGGCGCGGGGATGCCGGCACGGACCGCCCGGGGTGGTTGACCTTGGCCAAGCCAAGGCATAGCCAGAGGCTGATCCCAGTCAGAAAGCGCCCCGCGATGACCCTTGCCAACGGCCAGACCTATCTTGCGATCCCCGGCCCTTCGCCAGTGCCGGAGCGGGTGATGCGGGCCATGCTGCGCAGTGCGCCGAACCTTTACGGGCAGGAATTGATCACGCTGACCGAAGGGCTGGTTGCAGATCTGTGCAAGGTCGCGGGGACCACGCAGAACCTGGCCCTTTACATCGGCAACGGCCATGCGTCCTGGGAGGCTGCGACCACCAATCTTTTCAGCCGGGGCGACGGGGCGCTGGTGCTGGCATCGGGGCATTTCGGCGTGCATTGGGCGGCGCAGGTCAAGGCCATGGGCGTCGATGTGGAGGTGATGGATTTCGGGCGCGCGGCCCCGGCAGACCCTGCGCGGCTTGAGGCGCGGCTGCGGGCTGATACCGAAGGCTCCATCAAGGCGGTGCTGGTCACGCATGTCGATACCGCGACCAGCATTCGCAACGATATTCCGGCCTTGCGCGCGGCAATCGACGCGGCGGGGCATGATGCTCTTTTGGTGGTGGACTGCATCGCCACGCTGGGATGCGATGAATTCCGGATGGATGCCTGGGGGGTCGATGTCACGCTAGCCGCCAGCCAGAAGGGCCTGATGACGCCGCCGGGAATGGCCTTCGTGTGGTATTCCGACAAGGCCGCGCTGCGGTCCAGGGGGGCCGGTCTGATCACGCCCTACTGGAACTGGACCCCCCGCACACGCCCCGCCGAGTTCTACGCCTATTGGAACGGCACCGCACCGACGCAACATCTGTTCGGCCTGCGCGAGGCGGTCGACATGCTGCTGGAGGAAGGCATGCAACAGGTCTGGCACCGGCACGAGGTTCTGGCGCACACGGTCTGGGCGGCGTTCGACGCCTGGGGCACGGGCAGCAATGCGATCCGCATGAACGTCGCCGACCCCGCCCATCGCGGCCGGTCCGTGACGGCAGCGCGGTTTGGCGGCGTGGACGGACGGCGCTTGCGCGACTGGACCGAAACGCAGGCCGGGATGACCCTTGGCATCGGGCTTGGCATGGGCAGCCCCGAGGACCCGCAGGCACAGGGGTTTCTGCGCGTCGCCCATATGGGACATGTGAACGCCCATATGACGCTGGGCGCGCTGGCGGTGATGGAGGCGGGGATGCAGGCGCTGGCAATTCCGTATGGTACGGGCGCGATGGAAGCGGCCTTGCGCGTGATCGCGGCGGGCTAGCGCGCCGCGCGCACGGCCGCAAGGCGCTGTTCACGCAGCGCGATATAGACCGCCGATGCGATGAGGATGGTCACGCCAAGGACCGTCCAGCTGTCCGGCAGGTCCCCAAAGACCCACCAGCCCAACAGCGTCGTCATCACGATCTCGGTGAATGCCAGCGGGGCCAACAACGACGCCTCGGCATGTTCATAGGACCGCGTGATGCACAAAACATGTCCCGCAGTGGCGATGATGCCGATCAGGACCAGCATGACCCATTGCGGGGCCGTCGGCGTCGTCCAGACAAAGGGCAGCGCAAGCGTCATCAGCATGGCACCGATGGCGCAGGTCTGGAACGTCAGGACCGTCGCGTTGGCGGCTCCGGCGATGTGGCGGGTCATCACGAAATAGGTGCCAAGCGCGACACCGCTGGCCAGCGCGTGGAACGTGCCGGGGCTGATCTCGACCAGGCCGGGCCGGATGATGATCAAGGTGCCGACAAAGCCGATCCCGACCGCAAGCCAGCGCTGCCGGTCGACCTGCTCGCGCAGGAAAAGGGCCGAAAGGATGACGATCATCAGCGGGTTGACGAAAAAGATCGCCAGCGCATCGGCCATCGGCAA
This sequence comes from Rhodobacterales bacterium, assembly GCA_031426185.1. Classification (GTDB taxonomy): domain Bacteria; phylum Pseudomonadota; class Alphaproteobacteria; order Rhodobacterales; family Rhodobacteraceae; genus JAJNPS01. The sequence goes on from JANPKV010000331.1 coordinate 1,949, forward strand.
CGTCTTCAGCGACATGAAGAAGAACCACGTCGCGGAAAACAGCAAGATCGACCGGATCAGCTGATGCCATGGCCTTGCCGGCCGGAACGCGCGGACCCCTTCGGCGCGCAGCGCAAAGGGCAGCGTCATCAGCGCCCCGAAGACGGCGCGGGCCCACACCACGATCAGGATCGGCAATCCCGCCTGGCCAAGGGTTTTCGCCATCACGTCGATGGTGGGCAGTATCGTCATGGCCAACAGCATCAGGCCGACCCCGACAAGCGGGCGCGGCACGGACCGGACAAAGACGGGGGCAGAGGTCATGCGCGCAACTTCCAGCAAAGGCCGGGGCAAAGCTGTCCTGAACGCGACAGCAAGACCGGGCTCAGCTCCGGGGCGCGTCATCCTCGAGATAGGCGCGGATGATGGCGTCAAAGCTGGCATCGGCGGTAAACCCCAGGCCCAGGGCGCGGTCGGGGGCAAAGTTCCCCGCCCATGAAGCGACGATGGCAGCGATGGTCGGATCCGGCGCGACCTGGATCAGATCGACCGCCTTTTGCCCCGCGACACGGCGAAGCGCCTCGATCTGTTCGGCGACCGTCGCGGACAGGCCCGGCATGTTCATCGCGCGCCGGGGGCCGATGCGGGCGGTATCGATGCGGGCGGCATGCAGGAAGAACCCGGTTGCGCTGCGGGGGCTTGCGAACCAGTGGCGCGTGGTGTCGGGGACGGGCAACGTGGCGGGCAACCCGCCCAGAGGTTCGCGTAGGATGCCGGAGAAAAAGCCCGACGCGGCGCGGTTCGGCGCACCCGGACGGATGCAGATCGTCGGCAGGCGCAGCGATATGCCGTCAAGAATGCCGCGCCGGGAATAGTCGCTGACCAGCAGTTCGGTCATGGCCTTTTGCGTGCCATAGCTGGTCAGCGGAGTCAGATGAAAATCGTCCGGAACGGCATCCGGAAAGGGTGCGCCAAAGACGGCGATGGATGATGCAAAGACCAGCCGCGGGCGATAGTCGGGCAGGGCGCGGATCGCCTCCAGCAGGGCGCGGCTGGCGTCGAGGTTGACGGCATAACCCTTGTCGAAATCGGCCTCTGCCTCGCCCGAGACGATCGCGGCGAGGTGAAAGATCAGATCGGGGCGGCCCGCGATAAGCCGAGTGGCGGTGCCGGGCGCTGCAAGGTTGACGGCGAGCGCGGTGCAGGCGATGCCCTCCGGTACCGAGGGGGCAATGACATCGGCAAGCGTCAGATGCGTCGCCGGCAGTCCACCCGCAGTGATGGCCGCCACCAGCTTGCGGCCCAGCATGCCCGCCGCGCCAAGGATCAGGATATGCATGTTGTTCTCTCCATTCGCCTGAGGGGACCACAGATGCACCGGGCTGCCAAGCAGGATCAAGACGCGTTATCGGCGGGCCGGCCATTCAACAAGGCTTTGCGGGCTGCGATGACGCAGTTGACCGACTTGCCACGCCTTGGTGACGATCCTGAATGTCAGCGCCCGCGCGCATTCGCCGCCGCAGCGAATGTCCAGTCGTCGAATGCAGGACCACTGCGCATGGGTTGTGCGCGATTTTCAACATCTTCTGCCCCCGCAGCCCTTTCGCAGGCTGCGATTCGTCGTTAATCTGTTTCGCAGGCGCAAAAAATTGGACAAATGACATGTCGTGCCTTGCAGGCCGGCGCCCCGTCGTCGGCATCATCGGCAACAGCAATCTGCTCAACGGTCATTACCCCGTTCATGCGGGTGGCACGATGAATTCGATGGCCGTGGCCGAGGTTGCGGGCTGCCTGCCGCTGATCATTCCGTCCGATCCCCGCTTTGTCAGCGTCGCGGAACTGCTGGAACTCTGCGACGGCTTTGTGCTGACGGGCGGGCGTCCAAATGTCCATCCGTCGGAATATGGCGAGGACGAAACCCCCGCCCATGGTGCCTTTGACCGAAACCGCGATGCGATCACCTTGCCGCTGGTGCGCGCCTGCGTGGAACGCGGTCAGCCGATCCTGGGCATCTGCCGTGGCTTTCAGGAGGTGAACGTCGCGCTTGGCGGCACGCTTCACCCCGAGATCCGCGACCTGCCGGGACGCATGAACCACCGCATGCCGCCCGAAGGCTCTCTGGACGAACAGTTCGCGCTGCGCCACGCGGTCACCTTCACCAGGGACGGTCCGTTCCACCGCCTGATGGGGGCCGAAGAAGTGATGACCAACACCTTGCACGGGCAGGGGATCAACCAGCCGGGCAAGGGCGTGGTGGTCGACGGCACCGCACCCGACGGCACACCCGAAGCGATCTATGTCGCGGATGCGCCGGGCTTCACGCTGTCCGTGCAGTGGCATCCGGAATGGAACGCCGCATCGGACCCCGTGTCGCGGCCCCTGTTTGCAGCCTTCGGCGCGGCGGCGGCGGCCTGGGCCGGGCGGGGCGCGCTGAAAAAGTCCGCCTGACGCGCCCCGGATGGCAACCGGCCTTCGGTCAATGATCTCTTGAGACTGTGGCGGCGATTGCTATGGTCGGGGCGAACATATTGGGGGGACGCAGGTGAAACGCTCACGCATCAACGACATCATGGCAGCGGCGGACGAGATGATCCGCCATTACGGCTTTGTGCTGCCGCCTTTCGCCTATTGGTCCCCCGATGAGTTCAAGGCCCGCACCGATGCCCGGCGGATCATCGACAGCCGCATGGGCTGGGACATCACCGATTACGGCCAGGGCAACTTTGACGATCTGGGCCTGTTCCTGTTCACCCTGCGCAATGGCCAGTTGGCCGACCTGCAGCGGGGCGGCGGCATGTGCTATGCCGAAAAGCTGCTGATCAGCCGCCAGGACCAGATGAGCCCGATGCATACCCATGTCATCAAGGCCGAGGACATCATCAACCGCGGCGGGGCGACGCTGGTGATCGAACTTTGCGGGTCGGATGACCATGGCAACTATGCGCCGGACCGGGGCGGCATGGTGCGCTGCGACGGGATCGAACGCCGCTACGGGCCGGGGGAAAAGCTGACATTCGCCCCGGGCGAAAGCGTCACGCTGATGCCGGGCGACTGGCATGCGTTCTGGGGCGAGGGCGGTGACGTGCTGATCGGCGAAGTCTCGACCGTGAACGATGACGTGACCGACAACGTTTTCCGCGAGCCGATCGGCCGCTTTGCCGATATCGACGAGGACGTCGCGCCCACGCATCTGTTGGTCAGCGATTACGACCGCTGGCTCGCGGCCTGAGCGGAACCCCCGCGCGCATCTGCGCAAGGAACGCGTGCAGCATATCTACCCTGCGGTGATCCTGCCGCAGGTTGCACCGGGCCAGACGCATCAGCGCGGTCGAGGAACATCCCTGCCGCTTTTCGCGCCCTCGCAACGAAAACGGGCCGCCCGAAATAAGGCGGCCCGGTTCAATGTGCGTTCGCCCCGTCAGTTGGAAGGCGGGCAGACCCCGTTGACAAGCGCCACCGCGCAGACGGGCGCGGGCGCAGCGGCCGCTGGCGCAGCAGCGGCGGCGGGTGCCGGCGCGGCCACAAGCTCGGGGTCGAGTGCGGGCGGCGCGGGCAAGTCCGGCATCGCGGGTTCAACCGCAACGGCGGTGATTGCCTCGGTTTCGACCACCGGCTTTTTCTTGACGGGCTGGGGCGGCGGCAAGGTCAGGCCGCGCGGCATCTTGCCGTCCCGTGTCAGCACGACCACCTTGGTGCCCAGCGGCACGCGGTTGTAAAGGTCGATCACGTCCTGATGGATCATCCGGATACAGCCGGACGAGGCGTTCTTGCCGATGGAAAACCATTCCGGCGTGCCATGGATGCGGTAGCCATAATCGACGCCGTTGGTGGTCAGGTAAAGCGCGCGCACGCCAAGGGGATTCTCCGGGCTGCCGGGCTGGCCCTTTTCCCATTTTGCCAGTTCCGGCTTGCGCTCGATCATTTCGGCCGGCGGGAACCAGGTCGGATAGGCCTTGCGGTCGGTGATCAGCGCCTCGCCCGACCATTCGAACCCGGCGCGTCCGACCGAAATGCCGTAGCGGATGGCCTTGTTCTTGCCGATGACCAGGTACAGGTGCTTGGCTTGCGTGTTGATGATGATCGTGCCGACCGGCTGGTCGGTGGTGTAGGCAACCGTCTGGCGCTGAAATTCGGTCGGGACCTTTTCGACCGGCACGGCCGGAAGAAGATAGCTGCCGTCCTTGGTCGCGACATAGACGCCGGCGGCAACCTTGCCCACGGGCGGCGCGGCAGTGCTGACGGTTGTCGTGCCGGGTTCGGTCACGCAGGCGGCAAGCCCAAACATGGCAACCACAAGGACCATGGTCCGCAAGGCCTGTCTGGTGAAATGGGATGTCATGGTAAGGTCGCCCCGGCTTGGTCAGATCATGGAACATCAGGCGCTGAAGCGGCACCTTGTTCTTCGGTCACGACCCTAGTCGAGCCCGTGATTGACGTCAAAGGGTTAGAGCGTGGTCCGCAACTGCCAAAGCTCGGGAAAAAGCGTTACCTCCAGCATCCGACGCAAATAGGCAACACCCGAGGTGCCGCCGGTGCCGCGTTTGAACCCGATGACGCGCTCCACCGTCGTCACGTGGTTGAATCGCCAGCGGCGGAAATAGTCCTCGAAGTCCACCAGCTTTTCGGCCAGTTCATAGGCTTGCCAATGGGTGGTGGGGTCGCGGTAGACGATCTCCCAAGCCGCGCGCACGCCGTCATTGGCTTGCCAGGGTTGCCACAGGTCGCGCGTCAGGATCTCGGATGGCACCGGCAGGCCGGTCCGTGCAAGATGGCGCAGCGCCTCGTCATAAAGGGTGGGGCGCGCCAGTTCCGCCTCCAGCTTTGCGGTCAGGTCGGGGCGGTGGGCGTGCGGTTTCAGCATCGCAAGGTTGCGGTTGCCCACGGCATATTCGATCAGCCTGTATTGCCAGGACTGGAACCCCGATGACTGGCCAAGGTCATCGCGGAAATGCGTGTAATCGGACGGGGTCATCGTGCGCAGGACGTCCCAGGCGTTGTTCAGCTGTTCGAAGATGCGGGAAATGCGGGCGAGCATCTTGAACGCCTCGGGCGCGCGGTCGGCGGCGATGGCGCGGCGCGCGGCGTCCAGCTCGTGCAGGGCCAGGCGCATCCACAGCTCCGACGTCTGGTGCTGGATGATGAACAGCATCTCGTCATGCGCCGAGGTCAGCATCTGCTGGGCGTCAAGGATCTGGTCGATCCGCAGGTAGTCGCCGTAGGACATGCGGCCGTCAAAGGCGGTTTCGGCACCATCATCTGCGGGATTGAAGGGGCAGCTGGTCACGGCATCCTCCGACATAAGGCAGGGCTTCAGGTCACCTTGGCGCGGCGGTGAAATTCGGGACGGTCCCAGGCTGCATCGCGCATGATGCGCGACAGCACGTCGACGGCACGCGCGATGTCATCTTCGTCGATGAACAGCGGCGTCACGCCAAAACGCAGGATGTCGGGCGCACGAAAGTCACCGATGACGCCTTGGGCAATCAGGGCCTGGATGATTGCATAGCCCTGCGGATGGCGAAAGCTGACCTGACTGCCGCGCATCATGTGCGACCGGGGGGTAACGAGCGTCAGGCCGGTGCTGTGCTTTTCAACCCCCTTGATGAAGAGATCCTGCAGCCGCAGGGACTGGGTCCGCAAATCATGCAGGTCGACATGGTCCCAGACATCAAGTGCAGCCTCAAGTGCCGCCAGTTGCAACACGGGCGGGGTGCCGACACGCATCCGCTCGATCCCGTGACCGGGGCGGTAGGCAAGGTCAAAGGCAAACGGCGCCTCATGCCCAAGCCAGCCAGACAGGGCGGGACGCACCGTTTCGGCGTGTTTCGGGGCGACATAGATGAAGGCCGGGCCGCCGGGGCCGGAATTGAGGTATTTGTAGGTACAGCCGACGGCGAAATCGGCTTTTGCGCCTGCCAGATCGACCGGGAAGGCACCGGCGGAATGGGCGAGGTCCCAGACCGTCAGCGCCCCCACCTCATGCGCGCGCCGGGTGATGTCGGCCATGTCGTGGCGCCGGCCGGTGCGGTAATCGACCTCCGTGATCAGGGTCACCGCGACGGTATCGTCGATGGCGGACATCACCTCTTCGGGCGCGACGGTCTTCAGGCGGTACTGGCCACCAAGCGTACGGACCAGCCCCTCGGCGATATAAAGGTCCGAGGGGAAGTTGCCGGTGTCCGACAGGATCACCCGACGCTTGGGGTTCATCTCCAGCGCCGAGGCGAGGGCCTGATAGACCTTGATCGACAGCGTGTCACCCATCACGACCGTGCCGGGCGTGGCCCCGATCAGCCGCGCGATGCGGTCGCCGATGCGGGCAGGCTGATCCATCCAGCCGGCCTTGTTCCAGCCGGTGATCAGCAGATCGCCCCATTCCTTTTCCACCGTCCGGGCAACGCGGGCAGGCGCGGATGTCACCATCGGACCGAGCGAATTGCCGTCCAGATAGATCACCCCCTCGGGCAAGTGAAAGAGGCGTTTGGTGGCTGCGAAATCGGTGGGCATAACGGTGTCCTTCTGCGACGGGATGGTTATGCAGGGGTGGGGTGGAAATTTCAAGCTTGAAACGATTTGCGGACGGGGCGGAGTTGGCTTGCATCGTCCCGCGCCACAACGCTACACCTGAAACGGGGGGCAATCCATGCGCAAGGTACCAGCTTTCATCGACTTTCCGCCGGTTTGGCTTTTGCTGCATCTGGCGGTGGCCTGGGTGCTCAGCCTTGTTCCCATCCGCTTTTTCGGCGATCCGGGTGACTGGGTCGGGGGCGCGCTGGTCGCCGCCGGGATCGCGGTGACGCTATTGGCGGCCCTTGAGATGACCAAGGCGCGCACCACGGTGATCCCGCATCGCGATCCGTCCCGGCTGGTCACGACCGGCGTCTTTCGGTTCAGCCGAAATCCGATCTATCTGTCTGATGCCATGATCCTGACCGGCGCGATCCTGTGGTGGGACGCGGTTCTGGCGCTGCCGCTGGTGGCGATCTTTGTGCGGTTGATCACGGCGCGGTTCATCAAGGACGAAGAGGCGCGGCTGACCATGGCCTTCAGTGCGGAGTTCGACCTTTGGGCCGCCCGGGTGAATCGCTGGATCGGGTGGCGCAGCGGCTGAAACTAGGGTTTGAAATATAATTGCGCGGTGATAAGTCGGGTGGGTTGCAGCGGCGGCGCGGCGATGATTTGGCGGCAGCGGGGGTAAATGGCGTGAAAATCGGGGCTCTGACGGAAGTTTTCGCGGGCGAGAACCGGGTGGCAATGACGCCCGATTCTGCACTGCAACTGGTCAAACTGGGTCATGCGTGCTGCATCCAGTCGGGGGCCGGGTCCAAAGCCGGGTTTTCCGATGCGGCCTATGCGGCGGCGGGTGTCGAGGTGCTGGGATCGGCCAAGGCCGTGATTGCGGCATCCGATGTGATCGTCAAGGTGCGCGGACCCGAGGCTGCGGAACTCAAGACGCTGAAGGACGGCCAGACGCTGATCAGCTTCTTCTGGCCGGCACAGAACCCTGAACTGCTGGAGGCTGCGGCCAAAAAGGGCGTCACCGTCGTGGCGATGGACATGGTGCCCCGCATCAGCCGTGCGCAGAAGATGGACGCGCTGTCGTCGATGGCCAATATCGCCGGCTACCGCGCGGTGATCGAGGCAGGCTCGAATTTCGGGCGGTTCTTCACGGGGCAGGTGACGGCTGCGGGCAAGGTGCCGCC
>JANPKV010000332.1:0-3910 GCA_031426185.1 Rhodobacterales bacterium
TACCAGGCGATCAGCGCACGGTGCGGCGTCAGGGCAAGCTGACGGTCAAGAAGCTGGCGCACGGCCGCATCGGCATCGGCGGTGGCATGCGACAACCATGGCGTCGCGATGGTCACACCGCTGGCATCCTGACGGATTTCCAAGGTGTCGGGTCCGTCGTGGCGGTGGTGTTCTTCGAAGTAGATGATCTGCCAGGTCTTCGCCGCGCGGCGCAACAGATGGTGCGGACGCTGGACGACCAGATCCCAACGCAGGTGGGAATAGCAGACAAGCAGAATCGGCGGCGCTACAGGCGCTTCGAGAATGACTGGTGACATTCTTATCTTCCTGAAGGAGGGTTTAGACGCATCAGCGCCTTCCCGATCTTAACACTCCACCGAACAATTCGTTCCATCGGGACTCTGATCCGCGGCACCGGAAGGGCTGCCTGGGCGTGGCCACGCGGGGTGCCGGAGATGAAAACTGCCACCCCCGCCCCCGTGGATATCGGACAGAACGACGGCCTCTGCCGGTCAGCTTTGGCGTCAGCTTTGGCGGTGAGTGGCGCAGGCTGTCGACCGTCAGCGGGACCCCGCGCACGCCCCATGGCGCGTGCCGGGGCGCGTCGAATTCCGGGAACAACGCGGCCTCGCGACGGTTGTTCCCGTATCGGTACCGCCGACCTTCAACCGGGCTCACATCCAGCCCGGGACACCAGACTTGTGTCATCGTCGGATCGGTATCGGGGCGTCGGCATTGTGGTCCGCGCCTTACTCCAGTGTGGCGCGCCTATGCGTCACGTGATCAGTTCAAAAGGAAGACACCGGTGAAAAGCTATCTCCTTGCACTTCCCGTTGCGGCACTGATGTGCGGCGCGGCCTTTGCGCAGACCTCTGATACCGCGACCGGCAGCACCTACGGCACGACCTGGTCGGAGACGACCGGATCGATGTTCTATTCGGACCCGGAAATGACGACCATGCGCACGCCGGAAGAGATCAGCACGGGCTGGTCCACCATGTCGCAGGAAGACCGTGACTCGGTCCTGGCGGAATGTGCGCGCTACCGCACCGACAGCGGAACCACCGCTGCAGCCGGAACCGGCACGGCAGACGCGGGCGCGGCCGCGACGACGGGCACCGCCGAAACGACGACGGGTGCCGATGCGACCACCGCGACCGAAAGCACAACCACGGGCGATACGACTGCGTCCATGGGCGTTTCGGCCGAAAACATGAAAATGCTCTGCGATACGGTCGAGGCCTACTAAGGCCGGAACGACCACCCAGGGGGCACGGGAAACCGTGCCCCCTTTTTGTATGAAAACGTCACTTCAGAAAACGGCGGTTCACATGAACGATCATCAAGATACCCCAGGCACCGACCAGGACAGCTACATCGGCGAAGGCGGCGAGTTGCACCAGACAGCGCGCCGCAATGGCGAAGCCCTGACCACCCAGCAAGGCGTGGTTATCGCCGACAACCAGAATTCCTTGCGCGCCGGGGCTCGTGGACCGATCCTGCTGCAGGACTTCATGCTGCGCGAAAAGATTTTCCACTTTGACCACGAACGCATCCCGGAGCGGGTTGTCCATGCGCGCGGTGTCGGTGCGCACGGGTCGTTTGTCTGCACCAATGCCATCCCCGAACTGACGCGCGCCGCACCGTTTCAGGCGGTCGGCAAAACGACAGAACTGTTTGTGCGGTTCTCTACGGTCGCAGGATCAAAAGGGTCGATGGACCTTGCCCGCGACGTGCGCGGCTTTGCGGTCAAATTCTATACCGAAGAGGGCAACTGGGACCTTGTGGGCAACAACATCCCGGTGTTCTTCATCCAGGACCCGATCAAGTTTCCCGATCTCGTCCATGCGGTGAAGCCGGAGCCGGATCGTGGTTTTCCACAGGCGCAGTCGGCCCATGACAATTTCTGGGACTACATTTCGCTGACGCCGGAATCGATGCACATGGTCATGTGGCAGATGTCGGACCGTACCGTGCCGCGCTCGTTTCGGATGATCGAAGGGTTCGGTGTCCACACCTTCCGCTTTGTGAACGCGTCCGGCGAAGCGACCTTTGTGAAGTTCCACTGGCGGCCCAAGCTTGGGATGCAGTCGGTGTTGTGGGACGAGGCGGTCAAGATCAATGGGGCCGATCCCGACTATCACCGGCGCGATCTTTGGGAGGCGATCCAGCGCGGGGACCTTCCGGCCTGGGATCTGGCGGTACAGATGTTCGACGAGGCCACGGCGGATGCGCTGGACTTTGACATCCTGGACCCCACCAAGGTGATCCCCGAAGAAGCCGTGCCGCTGGTCGTATTGGGCACGATGACCCTGAACCGGACCGTGGACAATTTTTTCCAGGAAACCGAACAGGTCGCCTTTTGTACGCAGAACGTCATTCCGGGCATCGATTTCACCGACGACCCGCTGCTGCAGGGCCGGAACTTTTCCTATCTCGACACGCAGCTGAAGCGTCTTGGCAGCCCGAACTTCACCCAGATCCCGATCAATGCGCCGCGTGGATGCCCCGTCAGCACCTATCAGCAAGACGGACACATGCAGCGGTCCAACCGTCCGGGACGCGTGAACTATGAGCCGAACGGCTGGGGCGTCGGCCCGCGTGAGGATCCGCTGCGCGGCTATGTCAGCTTTGCCCAGCCGGTGGAGGGGCCAAAAACCAGGCTGCGCCCCGAAAGCTTTGCCGATCACTACAGTCAGGCACGGCAGTTCTACATCAGTCAGACCGTCACGGAACAGGCGCATATCCAGAACGCGCTGGTGTTCGAGCTTTCAAAGTGCCGTGAACGCCGTATCCGGCTGGCCATCGTGGCGCATTTGCGCAACATCGACGAGGACCTTGCCGAGACAGTGGCCCAAGGTCTGGGCGAGGCGCACCTGCCTGTAGCGGCAATCGCCGCGCGCCCCACGCGGATGGACCTTGCACCCTCTCCTGCGCTCAGCATTCAGCGCAAGGCCCCGGGTAGTTTTGAAGGTCGTGTGCTTGGCGTCCTGTGTTCGGAAGGGGCGAGCAGCCTGTTGCTGGGACGGCTCGCGGCCGTCGCCCTGACGGAAGGCGCGCGCCTCAAGCTGGTCTGTCCGACCATCCACGGCATCGTCGACGACGCCGGGCTGCCGCATCCCGCAGACGAGATGCTGGCGGCGGGAAAATCCGTGCTGTTTGACGCGGTCGCCGTGGTTCTTGGCCCGAATGACGCCGAGACGATCGCGCAGATACCGGCTGCGCAGGACTTTCTTCGCGATGCCCATGCCCATTGCAAGTTCATCGGCGTCAGCGGCGCAGATGCGCTGATTGTCGCAAGCGGGATGGCAGGCAAGGGTGACGCAGGCCATTTCGAGCTTGAAGAGGCCGACGACGCGGAGGCGTTCCTTCAGGCGTGCCGCGCCTTGCGCCACTGGCCGCGCGAATCCGACCTTTTGGGCTGAACCTTCACGGGTCTGAGGCGTGGTTTTTGCAACAAGCCACGCCTCCGGTCCCGAAACCTTGGAGGATATGGCCGTTTGGCCTTGCCACAGTTGCCAATTGACGAAACATTTCATGCACCTCACAGGTGCATGTGCCCGCGCGATGACCAAGAAGAAACCCCAGGCCCCGATCTATACCGACGATGACCTTGTGGACAGCGCCGACGCGCTGCTGCGCGCCATCGAACAGGAGCCGGTCCCGCCCGCGATCGAGCAACTGGCGCGCAAGCTGCAGGCGGCGATCCGCGAACGCTGGCGCGCCAACGTCGAATAGGCTGCCTGCACGGAACATTCAGGGCACTCCGACGGTTTCACCTGCGACGCCAGCCGCGTTGCAAACCCATGGTGGAGACCAGACAATGACCACAGCAACTCTCGACGTTTTGTTCAAGGATACGCTGAGCAAAATGTATTACGCCGAACAGCGTATCGCGAAGGCGTTGCCA
>JANPKV010000333.1:0-3028 GCA_031426185.1 Rhodobacterales bacterium
CTCGTCTGTCCGGTGACGCAAGGTGCGCTGACCTATGACGCCGAACGTCATGAACTGGTGTCGCGCAGTGCCCGACTGGCATTCCCGATCCGCGACGGCATCCCGATCATGCTGGTGGACGAGGCGCGGCAGATCGATTGAGCGCCTAAAGCGGTCGCCCTGCCAACAGACGTGGCACATCCCCGGACAGCCCCGCCGCCTCGCGCTGGAACTTGCGTCGAAGGCTCGGCAATGATCCGACGGTCCGCAACCCCAAGGTTCGCGCTGCATGCAGGATCGGATTGTCGTTCGAAAACAGTCTGTTGACCGTATCCATGCCCAACGCCAGCAGCGTGGCATCCGACCGCCGCCAGCGTTCGTACCGCGCCAGGACGTCCACGGCCCCGATATCCTCGCCGCGCCGCGCGGCCTCTACCAACACCTCTGCCAGCGCCCCCACATCGCGCAGACCAAGGTTCAACCCTTGCCCTGCGATGGGATGCACGCCGTGCGCCGCGTCCCCGACCAGCGCCACGCGGGGTGCGACGAACCGCGTCGCCAGCGACAGCGACAGCGGATAGGTGAACCGGACCCCCGCCAGCGTCACCGCGCCAAGATGTCCCTGCAGCCGGTCTGCAACGATCCCAAGATAGGCCTCATCCGGCAGCGCCGCGATGGTTTCGGCCAGGCCGGTCTCTTCGCTCCACACGATTGATGACCGGTGCCCGCCTTTCAGCGGCAGCATCGCAAGGGGACCACCCTTCAGGAACACCTGCCGCGCCACGCCGAGATGCGGTTTTTCGTGCGCGACCGCGCAGACCAGCGCCGTCTGCTCGTAGGCCCAGCCGCTGCGCGAGATTCCCGCGCGCGTTGCCGTGCCAGACCCCCGCCCGTCGCACCCGACCAGCAAACGGCCCGTCAGCCTGCGTCCGTCGCTGAGTATGACCTCGGCCCGGGCGGTTTCGACGTTCTGCGCCACCACGGTCTGACCGGTCACGGCCTCCACCCGGGGATGCGCGCGCATCCGCGCCAAAAGTGCGGCATAGAGGAACCGATCCTCCAGCATGAAGCCCAACGGCCCTTCTTCCAGATCGGCCGAGTCGAACGCCAGAAAATAGGGCGGGTTCGGGCCGCGCGCCGTGCCGTCCCCTGCCTCGACCCGCAGGATGGGTTCGGCCAGATCGCCAACCGCGTCCCACACCCCTACCGCCGCCAACAGCCGCTTTGAGGCGATTGCCAGCGAATAGGCGCGGCCGTCGAAATCATCCTCTGCCCGGTCGCGTGCTGGCCGCGCATCGACCAGCGCCACCGACAGGCCCGCATCAGCCAAGGCCAGCGCCAGGCTTGGCCCCGTCAGCCCGCCACCGACAATCACGACGTCAAAGACTTTCTCCATGGCGTGACTATGCGTCCCCCGGCGGGATTGTCCATGCGCCGCCATGCCGCTACCGTCGCCGGTGTCTGAATGCAGGAAGGGCCGCGCCATGACCAAGACCTGGGCAAGTTTGACGGCAGCCGAGCTTGGGCAGCAGATCGACAAGGGCCGCATCAATCCGGTGGAACTGACCGAATTCTTTCTGGATGCAATCGAAAGCGCGGCCGTGGGCGCGCGCATCTATGCCCGCACGACGCCCGACCGTGCCCGGGCCGAGGCGATGGCGGCTGCCTCGCGCGCAAAAACGGGTGTGCGGCGCGGTCCCCTGGACGGCGTGCCGATCAGCTGGAAGGACCTTTTCGACACCGCAGGCACCGTGACCGAAGCAGGGTCGGCGCTGCTTCGTGGCCGAATCCCCGATCAGGACGCCAAGGTGCTGCGCGCGGCCACGGCTTCAGGCCTGATCTGCCTTGGCAAGACACACATGTCCGAACTGGCGTTTTCGGGTCTGGGCCTGAATCCGGTAACCGCGACGCCCCCCTGCGTGAACGACCCCGATGCCGTGCCCGGCGGATCGTCGTCAGGCGCTGCCGCATCCGTCGCATTTGGCCTTGCGCCAGCCGCGATCGGCTCTGACACCGGCGGGTCGGTGCGGATTCCGTCAGCCTGGAATGACCTGGTTGGGCTCAAGACCAGCACGGGCCGCTTGCCGCTCGACGGCACGGTTCCCCTGGCGACATCCTTCGACACCATCGGCCCGATTGCGCGGAGCGTCGAAGACTGCGCCCTTTTGCTGGCCGCACTTGAACACCGGCCCGCGACCGATCTGCGCGGCGCCGATCTGTCGGGTATGCGGCTTGCGGTGCTGGAAACCGTGGCATTCGACGACATCCGCGACGCCCCGGCGGCTGGCTTTGAAGATGCGGTTGCGCGTCTGTCGCAGGCCGGCGCCGTGATCACCCGCCTCGCCGCCCCCGAAGTGACCGAGGCGCTGCGCATGGCCGCGATCCTGTTCACCGCCGAGGCTTATGGTATCTGGCGCGACACGATCGAGGCGGCTCCGGACAAGATGTTCCGGCCCATTCTGGACCGGTTCCGGTCGGGCGCGGATTTTGCGGCCGCCGACTACGTGGACAGCTGGCGCCGGCTCAAGACCCTTCGTCACACCTTTGCGCAACGCTTGGCGACCGTCGACGCCGTCATCCTGCCCACCTCGCCGATCCTGCCCCCGAACGCCCAGCGTCTTCTGGATGATGCGGCCTACTATGCGGGCGAGAACCTGTTGGCCCTTCGAAACACCCGCATCGCAAATCTGCTGGACTTGCCTGCGCTGACATTGCCCACGGCGCGACCGTCATGCGGGATTTCCTTCATGATGCGGTCAGGTGAGGAGTCGCGGCTTTTGCGTCTTGCTGCCGCAGCCGAGCTGGCCGTGTGCTAGGCATCACGCTGCCGCCGACAAGGACGGGCGAAAAAGCAACAGCTTGGCAGGCTCAGATGACCGAAGCAGTCTGAGTTTCTGGACCCAAGCGACATCTGTGGCTAAGGTCTGGTCAAAGCGGGGCGCAACGATCCCGCAGTTGAGGCATGAATGCAGTTTCCTGAGCGGTTTGCGAACCTGCCGGAGTACGCGTTTCCGCGTTTGCGGAAGCTCTTGGATGCGCATGCGCCGGG
>JANPKV010000334.1:0-4107 GCA_031426185.1 Rhodobacterales bacterium
GCGTCGGAGCGGACATCGAACAAGGTGTTCCTGCGCGCCGACGGGGCCATCCCCTATGCGCGGGTGGCCGAAGTCATGGGCGCCCTGAATGCCGGTGGTTTCAACTCCATCGGTCTGGTGACGGATGCCGATGGGCCGACCTTTGGCGGCGGCTGAGGCCGGGGGGCGCGCGTGAGTACCGGCACGATCCTTTCAGGTATTGGCCATGCGGTCCTCATCCTCTGGGTGATCCTGGGGGATTGGCTGTTTCAGTCCCGCGATGCGCCTTCGGTGACCGTGGCGAGCGTCGATCTGATCAGTTCGGATGATTTCGCCGCGCTGCAGGCGGCGGCATCATCGCCGCCACGTCCTGAAGCCAAGCCGCCTGCAGAGCCGCCAACCGAGACGGTGGCCGCACCCGAGCCCCTGACACCCGAGGTTGTGGAACCTGAGCCCGAACCCGAACCCGAGCCCGAACCCGCGCCCGAACCCGAACCCGAACCCGTGCCCGAACCCGAACCCGAGGTACTGCCGGAACTGCCGCCAGAGCCCGTTCCCCAGCCCATCGAGGTGCCGGAGCCGATTGCCCCGATCGCGCCTGAGGAACAAATCCTGCCATCAGCCCAGCTTGAGGCGCAGCCCGCGCCCCGCCCCGCTGACCGCGTGACCCCCGATCCGACGCCCGCGCCGGAACCCGAGGTCGAGACATCTGCGGACCCGACCCCCGCCACGACCGACACGCCGACCGACCAGCCTGTGGAGGTCCCCGAGGAAACCACCGAAACCGTCGCCCCGGAATCCGGTGATGTTTTGGCGACCGAGGCAACCGAAGAGCAACCCGAGGCGTTGGGCATGCAGACCTCACTGAGGCCAAGGTCAAGACCGTCGGCACCACCCGTGGCGACTGAAACCGTTGAAGTGCCCGACGTGCCGGCAGAGGAGACGACGCAGACCGAAGATGATGTCGCTGCGGCAATTGCAGCGGCGGTCAATGAGGCGGCGACGGAGGAACCGGTCGCAGAGGCAGGCACAGACGATGCCGCGTCGCCCGCCGGGGGCGATCCCCTGACCGAAGGTGAGATCGGCGATTTCAGCCGTGCGATCGGCAGCAAGTGGAATCTGGGGTCGTCCTCGACCGATGCCCTGCGCACGACGGTCGTCATTCGCGTGACCTTCGGCCCGGATGCCCGGCCGAGCGAGTTTGAGATGATCTCAAGCGATGGCCCGACCGAAGCCGCCACCCGTACCGCCTTTGAGGCGGGACGCCGGGCCGTGATCCGCGCCACAGCCGAGGGTGGCCTCCCGCTGCCGCTGGACAAATACGAGACCTGGAAAGTGCTGGAACTGGAATTCAACCCCAACGGAATGCGGATGCGATGAGCTATGTGCCGATGGGCGGCAGACCGCCGGTTCCGACTTTCGACCTGCAGAGACCGAGCCCCATGGGCTATGTAAAACCAAAAAACGGAGTTCGAGCACGATGCGCACCCCAATGATCTTGAGACTGCTGGCACTGGCAGTGGCGGCGATGTCCTTTGTGCCGCCGGCAGTCGCGCAGGATGGCCCGCTTCGGATCGTCATCGGGTCGGGCGTCATCGAACCCCTGCCGCTTGCACTTCCGGACTTTGTCGACGAGGGCGGCGCCGGCGATTACGCGCGGGAGATCAGCCGTGTCATTGCCGCCGATCTGACCGGCACCGGCCTTTTCCGCGAGATCCCGGCCGAGGCGCATATCAGCCTGATCTCCAGCTTTGACCAGCCGGTCGCCTATGAGGACTGGAAGGCGATCAATGCCCAAGGGCTGGTCGTGGGTGCCGTGACGGTGGCGGGCGACCGGATCACGGTGAAGTTCCGCATCTTTGACATCTTTTCCGGCGAGCAACTGGGCGAGGGGCTGCAGTTCGCAGGCTCTACCGGCGGGTGGCGTCGGATGGCGCACAAGGTCGCCGACGCGGCCTATTCGCGCATTACGGGCGAAGGCGGCTATTTCGACAGCCGGGTTGTTTTCGTCAGCGAAAGCGGTCCCAAGGCAGAGCGCGACAAGCGGCTTGCCGTGATGGATTATGACGGCGCGAATGTGCAGTACCTGACCGACAGTGGGACCATTGTCCTCGGGCCGCGCTTTTCACCGAACGGCGAACAGATCCTTTATACATCCTACCAGTCGGGGTTCCCGTCGATCTACTTGATGGACGCGCGCACGTTGGAGACGCGGTCCCTGGGCGAGCAGCCGGGCACGATCACCTTTGCGCCGCGTTTTGCGCCGAACGGGCAGACCGTTGTCTTCAGCCTGGAGCAGGGCGGCAACAGCGATATCTACACCGTGGATATCGGATCGGGGCAGCTGAGCCAGCTGACCAACGCACCTTCGATCGAGACGGCCCCGAGCTATTCACCCGACGGCAGCCAGATCGTTTTCGAAAGTGACCGTTCCGGCGGCCAGCAACTCTATGTGATGGCTGCAGGCGGCGGCGAGGCGCGGCGCATTTCCGGCGGGCAGGGCAGGTACGGCACCCCGGTCTGGAGCCCGCGCGGCGACCTGATCGCATTCACCAAGCAAAACGCCGGTCGATTCCATATCGGTGTGATGCGCACGGATGGGTCCGAAGAGCGCCTGCTGACAACGTCCTTCCTGGACGAAGGCCCGACCTGGGCCCCCAATGGGCGTGTCATCATGTTCACCCGCGAAAGCCCCGGTGCCGAAGGGTCCGCCTCGCTCTGGTCGGTTGACATCTCGGGTCGCAACATTCGGCAAGTGCCGACGGATGGCCCCGCCTCTGACCCCGCCTGGTCGCCGCTTTTGCCGTGAAATCGTGGGCCGGGAAGGATTCCCCCGGCCGCAGAAACCTGATATTGTGCCGCAATCGAGCCAAACAACAAAAGAAGGACACACCTCAATGACACTTCTGCCCAAAGTACTGCTGATTGTCGCGGCCCTGGGGCTGGCGGCCTGCAACAACCCTGACCGTTATGGCGCCGGGGGCGCCGGGGGTGCAGGCGGCAACGGCGCGGGCGGAACAGGCATTGACACGATGGGTCTTGGCGATCCGAACGATCCGGCTTCTGTCGCCTATTTCAACCAGACGATTGGTGACAAGGTGCTGTTCGCCGTCGACCAGTCGAACCTGAGCGATACCGCACGCGGCATTCTGGCGGGGCAGGCGCGTTGGCTGCAGGCGAACCCCGGTTATGCGATCCTCATCGAAGGTCACGCCGATGAGCAAGGCACGCGCGAATACAACCTGGGTCTCAGCGCCAAACGTGCAAACTCGGTCCGCGACTTCCTGGTCGCGCAAGGCATCCCGTCAAATCGCATGCGGACCATTCCCTATGGCAAGGAACGCCCCATCGAGGTGTGCTCGGTCGAGGCCTGCTATGCCCAGAACCGCCGCGCGGTGACGGTTCTTTCGGCAGGCGCGGGGGTCTGATCCTGATGCGCTGGCTTGTCCTTTGTGCGGTTCTGCTCTCGGGTCCGGCCTTGGCGCAGGACCGCGCGCAGACCCTGGCTGACATTCGGGGTGAACTGACCGCGCTGATGGCCGAGTTCAACGCGCTGAAGGCAGAGCTGGTGACAAGCGGTGCGGCCCAGACCGGGGCCGCAGGAGGGGACGCGTTGCAGCGGATGGATGCGATCGAGGCGGAGCTGACGCGACTGACATCCAAGACCGAAGAGATCGAGATTCGCCTCGGCCGCGTGGTGACGGACGGCACCAACCGGGTGGGCGATCTGGAGTTCCGCGTCTGCGAGCTTACCGGAGGCTGTGATCCGGCCACGCTGGGCACCACGGCCCCGCTGGGTGGTGCCGATCCGACCGCCCCGCCACCGGCGGACCCGACCGTCCCGGGCACAGGCGGGATTGAAATGGCAGTGGGTGAACAGGAAGACTATGACCGGGCCAAGGCGGTGCTCGATACCGGTGACTTTCGCGGTGCTGAAACGCTCTTTGCGACCTATGCCCAGACCTACCCGGGCGGCGCCTTGACACCCGAGGCCCATTTCCAGCGCGGCGAGGCGCTGGGCAAACTGGGCGAGACGTCGAATGCAGCGCGGGCCTATCTGGACGCCTTCAATGCAGCCCCCGATGGGACGCGGGCAGGCGATGCCTTGCTGAAACTGGGCGAAGCGCT
>JANPKV010000335.1:0-33034 GCA_031426185.1 Rhodobacterales bacterium
AGGTCATCGGATTGATCGCCCTGCCGCCAATGCGGATCTCGTAGTGTAGGTGCGTGCCGGTCGATCGACCGGAATTGCCCATATCACCAATCCGGTCGCCACGCGATACCCTTTGTCCGACATCGACGCGAAGCTGGCTCAAATGCGCATAGCGCGTCTCGATCCCAAAGTCGTGCCGGATCTTGACCAGACGCCCATACCCCGAGTCCCACCCAGAATGCACGACCACGCCGTCAGCGGTGGCATAGACCGGCATGCCGTAGCTTCCCGCCATGTCGGTGCCTTCGTGCATCCGGTTGCCCGCGCCCTTTGGATCGCGCCGGTAGCCAAAGCCGGAGGTCCACCGAAAGCTGCCGGTGACGGGCATGGCAAAGGGAGTCTTGACGGCGGCCAGCGTGTAAAGGCTCATCTGGTCAAGCCCGCCCAGAATCGCATTGGCGCGGACTTCCTCGGGCGTCAGCAAGCCACCCTTTGTCGACACGCTGATCGGCGTGAGCGGGCCACCCTGACCGGAATAACCGCTGCGCACCTCGTCCAGAAGGTCATCAGGCGACAGCCCCGCGGCACGGAACATCTTGTCCAGCGGCTCCATCGACACGGCGACCGCTTCTTCGAGCTTGGCAAAGATGGCGTCGGTCCGCAATTCGGAGGCCTTCAACGCCGTCTCGATCTTTTCTGTTTCACCCTGCGCGACAATCACTTCTTTCTGCATCATGTCGCGTTCCTGGGCGATGCCGTCGAGCGCATCGGTCAACAAGGCAACCGTCGCCACGGCGTCGCGCGCGCGTCCGGCATCCGACGCTCCTGCAGTGCCGTCAGCCGTTTCGATCTGCGCCAGCGCAAGGCGTGCGGCATCGCGTTCGTTGATCGTGCGGCTTAGCGTGGAATGGATGACGTCGATGCCCATTTCCAGCTCGCGGCGGCGATTCTCGGAAACCAGAAGCGCCGCCTGCATGGTGGAGACCTGTTCCAGCGCAAGATTGAACCGCTCCTGCGCGCGTGCCGCCTCGTCGACGCGCAGGTCGCGGTCCGATGACAGCAAGGTCAGGCGTTCCTCGAACAACGCCTGCTGACGCAGTGTCTGGTCACGCGAGGTGCCGGCACTGATCGCGTCCAGAAGCAGGATTGCCGTCGCAAGGACCGTCCAGCTGAAGACGCTGACCCCGACGCCGATCGCGATGGCCTGGGTCGTCGGCCGCAGACGAATGAAGCGCGTCTCGGTGTCGGATTTCAAAAACAGCCTGCGCTCGGGCAGATACCGTTCAAGAGCAGCGTTGATGCGATACAAGATATGCGTCGGCACGAGGTTTGAATCCGATCCGGTTTACTGGTGGCCAGGGTGCCTGTGATCGCCGACGTGGGCCTTGCCCCTGATTAACCACCGGGTTGGAGTGTCGCAACTGGTTTGACCTTTTCGGACCCGCGCCGGCGGAGGTGCCTCCACCCATCGGCAAAAAGCCGCCGATCTTGCACGCGTTTCCGCCTAGGTCTGCTTGGCTGAAACGGCCCTCGCATTGACCAATGGCCAATAGAAATCGGGCGGAATGCCAGCCTCGGCGCGCTTGGCCTCGTTGAACGGGGGTTTCAGGTCGCCGTGGAAATAACGCCGCACCAGCGCGTGAAACGCGTCCTTGGGGTCAAGCCCGTCGCGCCCGCACAGCCAGTTGAACCATTTCGATCCATAGGCCACATGCGCCACTTCGTCTTTGTAGATGATTTCCAGAGCGGCCAGCGCCTGCGTGTCGCCCGCTTGCGAAAACACGTCGATCATCTGGGGCGACACATCCAGCCCGCGCGCCTCCAGCACCATGGGCACCACGGCAAGGCGTCCCAAAAGGTCGGCGGCAGTCTCTTCGGCCGCCCGCCACAGGCCGGCATGTGCGGCCATTGCGCCGTAATGACTTCCCGCCGCCTCCAGGCAGTCGGCAAGCAGGTTGAAGTGTTTGGCCTCGTCGTCAGCGGCGCGCACCCAATCGTCATAAAAGCCGGGCGGCATCCCGGAACCGGAGAATCGCGCGATGATGTCCCAATGCAGATCGACCGCGTTCAACTCGATATGGGCAACCGCGTGCAACAGGGCGATTCGCCCGGCGGGACTTCCCGGGCGTCTGCGCGGCACATCGCGCGGGTCCAGGACCTCGGGGCGGGCCGGTCGGGCGGGCTTGACCGGGGGCACGACATGTCCGATCGGAAACGCCGCCCCCGCCGCACGGGCATCAAGCCAAGCCGCCGCATGCACGCGGCTGAGAGCTGCCTTGTCGCGCGCATTGGCGGTGGACAGGACGGCCACCGCCATGTCCGAAAGGCTGGACGGACTGGTCACAATGCCTTGGCTGCTGTCAGTACCTCATCCGCGTGGCCCTGAACCTTCACCTTGTTCCAGACCCTGGCAACACGCCCCGCGCCGTCGATCAGGACCGTTGTCCGCTCGATGCCCATATAGGTTTTGCCGTACATGCTTTTCTCGAGGTAGACGCCGTAATCTTCGCAGGTATGCCCGTTTTCATCCGAAGCCAGGATGATCCCCAAGCCGTATTTCTTGCAGAACTTGTCGTGGCTATTGGCGCTGTCCTTGGAGATTCCGATCACTGTCGTCGACGCCGCCGCGAAGTCCGCGATCCGCGCGTTGAAATCCTGCGCTTCCAGCGTGCAGCCGGGTGTGTCATCCTTGGGGTAGAAATAGAGGACGACCTTGCCGGGGTATAGCTGCGACAATGTGATTGTCGCGTCGCCGTCGCGGGGCAAAGTGAAATCAGGGGCTTGGCTTCCTGGGGCGATCATGGGCGGCTCCTTGCTTGGGGTAAAACATCGAGTTGGGGTTCTAGTCTCTTTTCCCGCAAGATAAAGGGGCCAGGGAACGGCAGGCAAAGGTTAGGGCAGCAATGGACGGGGCAGAAGATCCCGCTGCGGGCAATGACCGCACCAAACGGCGGCAGCGGAACGCGCCCGCGCATCATGGCTGGCACCGTGTCGGACGGCTTGTCATCACGCTTGTGGTCTTGCTGGCGCTTGGATTCGGTGTCCTTGCGGTCCTTGCATCCACCGGCAAGGCGATCCGTCTGCCGGTATGGGCGGTCGCCGAGGTTGAAGATCGGCTCAACCGCACACTTGCAGCAGGTACCGATCCCGCAAACACCATGGCCCTGTCGCTCGGAGGCGTGGAGATCGTCGTTCCCGAGGACTGGGTGCCGCGCTTTCAGCTGGAGGATGTTCGCCTGCGCCGGGGTGATGGCCAGACCCTGGTCAGCCTGCCCGAAGCACGGATCACGGTCGATGCGGGTGCCTTTGCCAGTGGTCAGCTGCGCGTCAAGACCATCGCTCTGGTGGGTGCGCAATTGTCGCTGCGCCGGAATGCAACGGGTGCGTTCGACCTGGTTGCAGGCAGTGCCGACACCTCCATTGCCGATGCACGCAGTTTTGCCGACTTGCTGGATGCCGGCGACGCCGTCTTTGTGTCACCCGCGCTGGCGTCGCTTGACCGCGTCGATGTCCAGGGCCTGAGCCTGACGCTGACCGATGTTGGCGCGGCGCGCCGCTGGGAACTGGGTGATGGCCGTCTGGTGCTGGAGCGTCGCGCCACCGAGTTGGCGGGAGAGCTGAGCGTCACCCTCATCGAGGGCGGCAAGGCTCCGGCACTGGCGTCGTTCAGCATCACGACCGCCCTGAACGATTCCTCGGCCAGCCTGACGGCAACCGTGACGGGCATGGCGTCGCCGGATGTGGCGGCAATGGCTGCACCGCTTGCGTTCCTGTCGGTCCTTGACGCGCCGATCTCGGGACGGATTGCCGGCAGCCTTGACAAGGACGGGGCGCTGGTCGGGCTGGAGGGTGAACTGGACCTTGGGGCAGGATCGCTGCGACCCGCGGGGGATGTCGCCCCGCTTGCGTTCGACAAGGCAGGACTGTCGCTGAGCTATGATCCGGCAAGGGCGGATGTCGTCCTGCGACGCTTGACGGTGCAAAGCCGAACCGTCCGGCTGGATGCCAGCGGGCAGGTCTATCTGCGCGACACGGCGGGCAAGGCTGTCGCACCCGGACGCGTCCCCGACGTCCTTTTGGGGCAGGCCCAGTTCACCGACGTGCAGATCGATCCCGAAGGCCTGTTCGAGGCCCCGTTGCGGTTTTCCAGCGGAGCGCTTGACCTGCGGCTGACCCTGCAACCGTTCAAGATCGAAATCGGCCAGCTTTCCCTGGCCGAAGGGTCCGAGCATGTGCTGCTGACAGGTGCTTTCGGCGTCGAAAAAGATGGCTGGGCAAGCCAGATCGATGTGGCGCTGGACCGCATCCGCCACGACCGTCTGGTCAAGCTGTGGCCGCTGCAGCTGGTGCCCAAGACGCGGGCCTGGCTGGTGGAAAATGTACATTCGGGCGATCTTTTCAACGTCAACGCCGCCTTGCGCACAGCCCCAGGACAGGATCCGGAATTGAGCCTCGGGTATGAATTTGCCGGCATTGACGTGCGCTTTCTGCGCAGCTTGCCACCCATCAATGACGGCTATGGCCGCGCTTCGGTGGAAGGGGAGCGCTATGTGATGGCGCTTGATCGCGGGCATGTCAGCGCACCCAAAGGCGGCAATGTCGTCGTGACCGGATCGGTGTTCGAGGTGCCCGACATCACACAGCGACCCACGCGCGCCAATATCACGATGGTCACGTCCTCCAGTCTGACCGCGACGCTGTCGATCCTGGACCAGCCGCCGTTCCGGTTCCTGACCAAGGCCGGTCGCGCGGTCGATCTGGGCGAAGGGCGTGCCGATCTGGTCACGCGCCTGTCGCTGCCGCTGATCCCCAAGGTCATGCTGACCGATGTCACCTATGCGGCGACCGGGAAGATCAGCGATCTGACATCGCCCGTCATCGTTCCGGGGCGTGAGCTGACGGCGGATGCGCTGGACATCACGGTGACGCGCGACGGGCTGGAACTTCGCGGTCCGGGATCGCTGGACGGCGCGGATTTCGATGTCAGCTTTCGCCAGCCGTTCGGACCCGAGGGGGCGGGCAAGTCCCGGGTCGAAGGCGAGATCACCATCTCGGACACGTCCTTGCGCGCATTCGGCGTCGTCTTGCCGCCGGGCATGATCTCGGGCGAAGCCCAAGGCAAGCTTGTCCTTGATCTGCAGAAAGATGCGCCGGGCAGGCTGGTCGTGACCAGCGATCTCGCGGGCCTCGGGGTGTCGATCCCGGCGCTTGGCTGGCGCAAGGCGGCCGGGACAGAAGCCGATCTAGTCATGAAGATGACACTGGGGCCAAAGCCCGAAGTGACCGACCTGACCTTTTCAAGCGCGGGCCTTGACGCGTCGGGCACCATCGCGTTCCGCCAGGGGGGCGGTCTGGATGTCATGCGCCTGACCGGGCTGAAGGTTGCGGACTGGCTGGACGCTGCGGTTGACGTGACGGGGCAGGGGGCCGATCGCCCCCCCCTTCTTGCCATCACCGGCGGCATGCTGGACTTGCGGCGGATGCCGCAATTGGCCCCGGGCGATGGCAACGCGCCGCCGCTCTCGTTGCGGCTGGACCGTGTCATCGTGTCCGACGCAATCGCGCTGACGGACTTTCGCGGAGAAACTGCGAACAGGGGCGGGATGACGGGGGATTTCGTGTCAGGGGTCAACGGCGCGGGCCGCATCCAGGGCGAGATCGTGCCGCAGGATGGCGGCAGCACCATTCGCGTCCGATCTGACAATGCCGGCCAGATCATGCGCGCGGCCGGCATCTTTGCGTCGGGTCGTGGCGGCGCGCTGGAACTTCTGTTCCGCTCCAACGGCACGCCGGGAAGCTATCGCGGGACGGCGCAGATCACATCGCTCCGGGTGGTGGATGCCCCGGCGCTGGCCTCGCTGTTGAATGCCATCAGCGTGATCGGAATTCTGGAACAACTGAACGGCGAGGGGTTGCTGTTTTCCAGCGTCGACGTCAACTTTCGGATGGAGGCGGGTGCCGTCCAGATCTCGCGTGGTGCGGCGGTCGGAGCCTCGATGGGGGTGTCATTTGCAGGGCTCTACAATTCGCGGACAAAGGCGCTGGACCTGCAGGGGACGGTGTCGCCGTTCTATATCCTGAACGGCGTCGGGGCGATCTTTTCGCGGCGCGGAGAGGGGCTTTTCGGGTTCAATTACCGCTTGCGTGGCCCAGCCGACAATCCGCAGGTGTCGGTGAACCCGCTGTCGATCCTGACACCCGGCATGTTCCGCGACATCTTCCGCACCGCGCCCCCCACATTGCGGAACCCCAACGGATGAAGTTGTCCGATTTTGACTTTGACCTGCCCGAAGCGTTGATCGCCACGCGCCCGGCGCGGCCGCGGACCCATGCGCGACTGCTCGTGGCCAGCGCCGACACCATCCGCGACGCGCATGTCTATGACCTGATCGACATCCTGCAACCCGGGGACCGACTGGTTCTGAACAATACCCGCGTCATTCCGGCACGCCTGTTCGGTCATCGCCAGCGCGGCGAGGCGGTGGCACGGATCGAGGTGACCTTGCTGGAGCCGGTTGCCAGCGGCTGGCGTGCCCTGGCCAAACCCCTGCGCAAGGTCCGGACAGGCGAGGTCATCACCTTTTCCGACGACCTGCGCGCGACCGTCACTGAAAAATCCGCGACCGACCTGCGGCTGGCGTTCAGCGCGGTGGGCGACGCCTTCGAGGCGGCCCTGGACGCGGCAGGCGCGATGCCCCTGCCACCCTACATTGCCGCCGAGCGCGCCGCCGATGATCAGGACCGCACCGATTACCAGACCGTCTTTGCCCGCCACGCAGGGGCTGTCGCGGCACCGACCGCGTCGCTCCATTTCGATGCCGAATTGCTGCAGGCGCTGGTCGCCAAGGGTGTGGCCCTGACCGAGGTCACGCTGCATGTGGGGGCGGGCACATTTCTGCCAGTCAAGGTCGACGACGTGACGACCCACCGGATGCATGCCGAATGGGGCGAAGTAACGCCCGCCGCCGCGTCGGAAATCAACGCGACCAAAGCAGCAGGCGGACGGATCATCCCCGTGGGCACCACCGCGTTGCGCCTGATCGAAAGTGCCGCCAGTGCGGATGGTACCGTCAACCCCTGGGTTGGAGATACCGACATCTTCATCTATCCCGGCTACCGGTTTCGCGTCGCGGACGGCTTGATGACGAACTTTCATTTGCCAAAATCGACGCTGATGATGCTGGTATCGGCCCTGATGGGGCAAGACCGCATCCGAACGCTTTACGGCCATGCGATCCGCGAGGGGTATCGCTTCTTTTCCTACGGCGACAGCTCGCTGCTGATCCCCGACCGTTAGCGCCGGAAGACGAAGCCTTCCCAGTCCCCCCGGTCACGGCCGCGCGGCGCAAGGTTCAGCCTGGTGCGGTCGCAGGGGGTAAAGCCGCAAGCCACCAGCAACAGTTTGGACGCTGTGTTCTCGGGATGCACCCGGGCCGTGATCCGGTTGATGTGGGGCTTGCGGACCGCCAGCCGGTCCAGAAACCGGGTCACCATCTGCCGGCCAAGGCCCTTGCCGCGCGACGCCGCGCCAATCCAATAGCTGATCTCGCCGGTCGCGGGGTCCGCGCCATATTCCAGCCGCACCTGACCCACCGGCTGCCCGCCCAAGGTCGCAACCCGCACCTTGTGATGCGTGCCTTCCGTCGACAGCGCGATCAGGCCCAGCGCCAGATCGTCATCCAGCCGCGCCGGGGGGGCCTCCAGCATGAAGGTCCACAGATCGGCTTCGCTCATCAGGGCACGGTAAACTTGCAGATCACCTTCGACCCAGACGCGCAGGGTCAGCGTCGGCGTCCGGGCATAGACCGGGGTTCCGGTGAACTGCTTGTGCAACGGAAGGGAGCCTATCTGCCACGACAGCGGCGGGGCGATGTAATCCTCTTGCTCGCCATGGTGGACCCAGCCCTGCTGCAACGGGCAATAGGCGAGCGGCACACCCATGGCCCGCGCCAGAGCAAGCTCTTCGGCATCCAGCACGCCGTCGAAACGGCTGCGGGTAGACTCCTTATCCTGATCGGCCATGGCATCCCCCCTGAAGCTTTTCTTTCACCGAAGTTTTGAACCTAGATGGGGAAATTTTGGGGATATTCAATCTTTGTGTCCGATACAATTGCGGTGATCCTCCGAAACAATGCCGGTCCGCTTGCCTTGGCACGAAACTTCGGGCAGGCAGGCCAGACACTCCGCGCGGCAGGAACGGCGATGCTCAAGGTCCTTACCAATTCCTGGCCCCTGCTGCTCGGCGTCATGCTCTTGATGGTCGGCAACGGCGTTCAGGGCACGCTTTTGGGCATCCGTGGCACCGCCGAGGGGTTTTCGACCTATCAGCTGTCCGTCGTGATGTCGGCCTATTTCGTCGGATTCCTGTTCGGATCGCGCCTTGCCCCGCGGATGATCCGCCGCGTCGGTCATGTGCGGGTATTCGCGGCGCTCGGCTCGCTGATCTCCGCCATCCTGGTGATCTATCCGGTCTATCCTGACTGGCTCAGCTGGACGCTGCTGCGCGTGCTGGCGGGGTTCTGCTTTTCGGGTATCTACATCACGGCCGAAAGCTGGATCAACAATACCGCCACCAACGAGACCCGGGGGCAGGCACTGTCGGCCTACATGATTGTCCAGATGCTGGGGATCATAGCGAGCCAGGCCTTGCTGAACCTGCCCGATCCCACGGGGTTTGCCTTGTTCATCGTGCCGTCGGTGCTGGTGTCGCTGGCCTTCATGCCGATCCTTCTGGCCGCCACGCCGGCACCGGAGTTCGACTCCGCGCGGCGATTGCCCTTTTCGACGCTGTTCAGGATATCGCCCCTTGGCTGCGTCGGCATGTTGCTGACGGGTGGGATTTTTTCGGCGATGTTCGGCATGGCAGCGGTGTGGGGATCGGCCGAAGGGCTGACGGTGCAGCAGATCTCGGTCTTTGTGGGCGCGCTTTATGTCGGCGGACTGGTGCTGCAATATCCGGTGGGCTGGCTGTCGGACCGCGTTGACCGGCGCGTCCTGATTGCCGCAATGTCGGCGATATGCGCCGTGACGATGCTGGTGGCGGCCGTGTTTCCGCTGCCGTTCACCGCCCTGATCGTGGTGGCGTTGTTGCTGGGCGGGATCACCAACCCGGTCTATGCGCTGCTGATCGCCTATACCAATGACTTTCTCAGCCGCGAAGAGATGGCAGGTGCCTCGGCGGGGCTGATCTTTCTGAACGGGTTCGGGGCGATCTTCGGGCCGCTGGTGACGGGTTGGATGATGGAAAGCGTCGGTCCTTCGGGGTTCTTTCTGTTCATCGCCATCCTGTATGTCGCGCTGACCGGCTATGCTGTCTGGCGGATGACGCGCCGGGCCACACCAACGGTTTCCGGTGCGTTCCGCGGCATGACGCCTGGCGCAAGTTCGCTGGCCGTGGATGCCGTTCTGGCCAACGACCCCAAACGCGTCGCCTGACCAGACCGTTGCCCCGCGCCGCAAAGCCTGTCACGTTCCGCTGATCAAAGCAGGGAAAAGAAGCATGGCCGATCCCGTCGAGATTCTGGATTTCTGGTTGGGCGAGGTCGGCCTGGAGGGCTGGTTCAACGGCGGCGACGCGGTCGATGATGCGGTGCGGACGCGCTATCTGGACGTGTGGCAGGCAGCACGTGATGGTGGGCTGGAGCATTGGGTCGACGGCACCGTCGGCACATTGGCCTACCTGATCGTCACCGACCAGTTTCCGCGCAACATGTTTCGCGGATCGCCAGATGCCTTTGCAACCGACCCGCAGGCGCTGGCCGCCGCGCGTCGTGCGCTTGATCTGGGGTGGGATCTGGACGCGCCGGAACCGGAGCGGAACTTTTTCTATCTGCCGTTCGAGCATTCCGAAGCGATGGACGATCAGAACCTTTCGGTCGAGATTGTCACCGCCCGTTTGCCTAACCATCCTGATTTCGCATTCCACGCGCGCGCACATCAAGACGTGATCCGCCAGTTCGGCCGGTTTCCTTATCGCAACGCAGCGCTTGGCCGGACAAACACCCCTGACGAGATCGCCTTTCTGGACGCGGGCGGATATCCCGGGCTGATCAACCGTCTGAGCGAGGCGGAAAAAGGATAGCCATGCACTGGCTGCATAGACCTGCGGCGGCACCTTTCTTGCTTGGGTTATGGGAATGGTTTAACGTCAAACCAGTTTCTGCGGGAGGAAAACATGGCGACTGCATTCGACGTGATCGTGATCGGCGCTGGCCCCGGCGGCTATGTTGCGGCGATCCGCGCTAGCCAGCTTGGCAAGAAGGTCGCCATCATCGAGCGCGAGTCCCTGGGCGGGATCTGCCTGAACTGGGGCTGTATTCCGACCAAGGCGATGCTGCGGTCCTCCGAGGTGTTTCACCTGATGCAGCGCGCCAAGGAGTTCGGCCTCGGCGCCACCGGGATCAGCTACGATCTGCCGGCCGTCATCGCCCGCTCGCGTGGGGTTGCCAAGCAGTTGTCCGGCGGCATCGGCCATCTGATGAAAAAGAACAAGGTCACCGTGTTCATGGGCGTCGCCACGATCCCCAAGGCCGGGACCGTGTCGGTCAAGACCGACAAGGGCGTCGAGGAATTGACCGCCCCCGACATCATCCTTGCCACCGGGGCGCGGGCGCGTGAGCTGCCGGGGCTGGAGGCGGATGGCGATCTTGTCTGGGCCTACCGCGACGCGCTGGTGGCCAAGCGCATGCCGAAAAAACTGCTGGTGATCGGATCGGGCGCGATCGGGATCGAGTTCGCGTCGTTCTTCAACACGCTGGGATCAGAGACGACCGTCGTCGAGGTGATGGACCGCATCCTGCCCGTCGAGGACGCCGAGGTCAGCGCATTTGCCAAAAAGGCGTTCGTCAAACAGGGGATGAAGATTCTCGAAAAAGCCGCGGTCACGAAACTGGACCGCAAACCCGGCATCGGTGTCACCGCCCATATCGAGGTGGGTGGCAAGATCGAGATGCAGGACTTCGACACGGTGATTTCCGCAGTCGGCATCGTCGGCAACGTGGAAAACCTCGGCTTGGAGGCGTTGGGGGTCAAGATCGACCGGACCCATGTCGTGACCGATGAATTCTGCCGCACCGGCGTCGCGGGCCTTTATGCCATCGGAGACATCGCAGGCGCACCTTGGCTGGCGCATAAGGCAAGCCACGAGGGCGTGATGGTCGCGGAACTGATTGCTGGAAAGCATCCGCATCCGATCAAGCCCGCATCCATCGCGGGCTGCACCTATTGCCATCCGCAGGTCGCGTCCGTCGGTCTGACCGAGGAACGGGCCAGGGCCGCGGGCCATGACATCAAGGTCGGTCGTTTCCCCTTCATCGGCAACGGCAAGGCCATCGCCCTGGGCGAGGCTGAAGGGTTCGTGAAGACCATCTTTGATGCCAAGACGGGTGAGTTGCTGGGAGCCCATATGGTCGGCGCGGAAGTCACCGAGTTGATCCAGGGCTACATTGTCGCCCGGACACTGGAAACGACCGAAGAAGACTTGATGAACACCGTCTTCCCGCATCCGACCCTGTCCGAGATGATGCACGAATCCGTGCTGGACGCCTATGGTCGGGCGATCCACTTCTGATCGTCCGGGCGGATCGGCAGTCTTGCCCGGCCGGGCGTGCAAGCGCCTGCCGGGATAAGTTCAATCACGCGTGACGTTGCAGATTGTTCCGCATTCGTTCACTATTGCTGGTTGGAGACTCGGGCAAATCGTCCTATGTCTTGACGTTGAAGCGGGGTGGGCCATGGCGGAACATAAGTTCATCGAAGTGCGGGGCGCCCGCGAACACAACCTCAAGAACGTCGATGTCGACATCCCGCGCGACAAGCTGGTGGTGATCACCGGCCTGTCGGGGTCGGGCAAGTCCTCGCTGGCATTCGACACCATCTATGCCGAGGGCCAGCGGCGCTATGTGGAATCGTTGTCCGCCTATGCGCGGCAATTTCTCGACATGATGGGCAAGCCGGATGTCGATCACATCTCGGGCCTGTCGCCAGCCATATCCATCGAACAAAAGACGACGTCGAAAAACCCGCGCTCCACCGTCGGCACCGTGACGGAGATCTACGATTACCTGCGCCTGTTGTACGCACGCGTCGGCCCGCCGTTTTAGCCCGCGACCGGGCTGCCGATCACCGCGATGCAGGTGCAAGACATGGTCGACGCCGTGATGGCGATGGAGGAGGGGACCCGTGCCTATCTGCTGGCCCCGATCATCCGCGACCGGAAAGGCGAATACCGCAAGGAATTCATAGACCTGCGCAAGCAAGGCTTTCAGCGGGTCAAAGTCAACGGCGCGTTCCACGATCTTGAAGATCCGCCGGTTCTCGACAAGAAGTTCCGCCACAACATCGACGTTGTGGTCGACCGCATCGTGGTCAAGGAAGGCATCGAGACACGCCTTGCCGACAGTTTCCGCACCGCGTTGAACCTGGCCGACGGCATCGCAGTGGTGGAACTTGCAGAGGCTGCCGATGCCTCCGACGGCGCAGAGCCGCAGCGTATCACCTATTCCGAAAAATTCGCTTGCCCGGTTTCTGGCTTTACCATCGCGGAAATCGAGCCGCGTCTGTTTTCCTTCAACGCGCCTTTCGGGGCATGCCCGGTTTGCGACGGCCTGGGGATGGAGCTGTTTTTCGATGACCGTCTGGTGGTGCCGGATCAAGGTCTGTCTCTGGTGCAGGGGGCCATCGCGCCCTGGTCAAAGTCGAAAAGCCCCTACATCACGCAGACCATCGACGCGCTGTCCAAGCATTATGGCTTTGACAAGAAAACCAAGTGGCGCGACCTGCCCGAAAACATTCACCACCTGTTTCTGCAAGGCTCGGGCGGGCAGGAAATCCAGTTCCGCTATGACGAAGGTGGCAGGGTCTACGAGGTCAAGCGCGTGTTCGAGGGCGTGATCCCCAACATGGAGCGCCGATACAAGGAAACCGATTCCGCCTGGAGCCGCGAAGAGATGGAGCGGTACCAGAACAACCGCGCCTGCGGGGCCTGCGGCGGCTATCGGCTGCGACCCGAGGCGCTGGCCGTCAAGATCGCCGGCATGCATGTGGGCCAGGTGGTGCGGATGTCCATTACCGAGGCATTCGACTGGATCGGCTCGGTGCCGGCGACGCTTGGGGATCAGAAGAACACGATTGCGCGCGCCATCCTGAAGGAAATCCGCGAACGCCTTGGATTCCTCGTGAATGTGGGGCTGAACTACCTGACGTTGTCGCGCAATGCCGGAACCTTGTCAGGCGGCGAGTCGCAGCGGATCCGCCTTGCAAGCCAGATCGGGTCCGGTCTGCAGGGCGTCCTTTATGTGTTGGACGAGCCGTCCATTGGCCTGCACCAGCGCGACAATGACCGCCTTTTGACCACATTGAAGCGGCTGCGCGACACCGGCAACACGGTCCTGGTGGTGGAGCATGACGAAGATGCCATCCGCGAGGCCGACTATGTGTTCGACATGGGGCCGGGGGCGGGGGTGCATGGCGGACATGTCGTCAGTCACGGGACCCCGGAGCAGGTTGCCGCGGACCCTGTCAGCCTGACCGGCCAGTATCTGTCGGGCGCCCGCGAGATCGCGGTGCCCAAGGTCCGGCGCAAGGGAAGCGGAAAAAAGGTCACGGTTGTCGGGGCTTGCGGCAACAACCTCAGAAACATAACGGCTGAGTTTCCGCTTGGCCAGTTTGTCTGCGTGACGGGTGTGTCGGGCGGCGGAAAGTCAACTCTGACCATCGAGACATTGTTCAAGACCGCCGCCATGCGCCTGAACGGCGCGCATGAGACGCCCGCCCCCTGCGAGACGATCAAGGGGTTCGAGCATCTCGACAAGGTCATCGACATCGACCAGCGCGCCATCGGCCGGACGCCTCGGTCCAACCCAGCGACCTATACCGGTGCGTTCGGGCCGATCCGCGACTGGTTTGCCGGCCTGCCGGAATCCAAGGCGCGCGGCTATCAGCCCGGCCGGTTCAGTTTCAACGTCAAGGGTGGTCGCTGCGAGGCATGTCAGGGCGACGGCGTGTTGAAGATCGAGATGAACTTCCTGCCCGACGTCTACGTGACCTGCGAGACCTGCAAGGGCCACCGTTACAACCGCGAAACACTGGAAATCAAGTTCAAGAACAAAAGCATCGCAGACGTTCTGGACATGACATGCGAAGAAGGACTGTCCTTCTTTCAGGCCGTGCCGGCGATCCGCGACAAGATGGCGGCCCTGTGCGAGGTCGGTCTTGGCTACATCAAGGTCGGCCAGCAGGCCACGACCCTGTCCGGTGGCGAGGCGCAGCGGGTCAAACTGTCCAAGGAA
Source organism: Rhodobacterales bacterium (assembly GCA_031426185.1). Classification (GTDB taxonomy): domain Bacteria; phylum Pseudomonadota; class Alphaproteobacteria; order Rhodobacterales; family Rhodobacteraceae; genus JAJNPS01. The sequence goes on from JANPKV010000335.1 coordinate 14,268, forward strand.
CTCAGCCGCCGCGCGACCGGGCGGACGCTATACATCCTGGACGAGCCCACCACCGGCCTGCATTTCGACGATGTGCGCAAACTGCTGGAGGTCCTGCACTCGCTGGTCGATCAGGGCAACACGGTCGTGGTGATCGAACACAACCTCGACGTCGTCAAGACCGCCGACTGGGTGATCGACATCGGTCCGGAAGGCGGGGACGGCGGCGGCGAGATTGTCGCGGTGGGCACCCCCGAAACCATCGCGAAGGTCGAGGCCAGCCATACCGGGCGCTACCTCAAGGACATGCTGAAGCCCAAAAAGATGGCGGCAGAATGAGCACCATCCTGTGGCAGCGGATTGAGGGTGCGCTGGTCCTAGCAGCGGTCCTGATCATCCTGGTCTCCATAGACGCGGCGACCATGTTCGGACCGCTCTGGGCGATGGCCCTGCTGTTCTTTGCGCCCGACCTTGCGTTTGCGGGCTATCTTGCCGGGCCGCGTCTGGGGGCGGCGGCCTATAATCTGGTGCATCTTTACGGCTTTGGGCTTGTGGTCGTTGGGCTCGGCTTTGTGGTCGGACCCAACCTTGACCTCGTTGTCCTTGGGTTGCTGTGGACGGCGCATGCAGGGTTCGACCGCATGCTCGGCTACGGGCTCAAGGAACCCACCGGATTTGCCGACACGCATCTGGGGCGTATCGGCAAAAGATAAGACGGATCAGGCCTTTTTAAGCGGGCAGGTTGACACGCCCAACAGCGAATAGACCGGGCAGGTGCCGACAATGCCGGTCAACAGGGGGACGACCCCGATCAGCTTGGCATAGTGCCAAAAGCCTTCGCCCTGACCCATGAAGAACCAGGCCAACAACGCAAGCCCGACGACGATACGCAGCATGCGGTCAACGCTGCCCTCATTGGTCTTGAACATCACGCGTCTCCTTTTCGACGTTTCCCCCGGTCACTGCCGGAACATGCGCCGACCTTAGGTCTGGATCAGTCGGGCGTCTGTGACGTGGTCACAGTCCCGCTGCGGCGCGCTGACGCAGGGCACCGCGATCAAGGATGCGCACCGTCCCCCGATCTGTCCGGATCCAGCCGGCGCGGACAAAGGCATCCAGCCGCCGCGTTACCACTTCGCGCGCCGATCCGATGCGGGCGGCAAGTTCGGCTTGCGTCGCGTGGACGTCGTCGCCATCGGCGATGTCCAGCAACGCGCCGGCAAGCCGGCTTTCGATGCGGCCAAAGGCCACTTGCTCCAAGAGATGGGTGACGTCGTGCATCCGCTGCGCAAAGGCGCGCAGCACAAATCCGCGAAACCCCGTATCGTTGTCCATCAGACCGAGAAACATGGTTTTGGGAATGATCACGACCTCGACGTCGGTGGCGGCCAGCGCCTCGCCGGAATAGGGATCGTCGCCCATCAGACCCAGCGTGGTCTGGATGCAGGATTGGCCCGGTTCTACTTGATAAAGCAGGATTTCCCGCCCAGATGGCCCAACAAGATAGACCTCTATCCGACCCTTCAGCACGATGACAAAGCCTGATGCCGGATCGCCGGCCCGGAAAAGGACATGTCCCTTGTGCAATTGATGCTGGGGCAGGCGCGACAGCTGCGCGGCATGATCAGCCAGAAGCCCCGCAATATTGCTTTCCCATCCCATGCCCACAGGAAACGCGCCTTCGACGTGTCTGACAAGCAAAAAAGGCCACCCGCGACGGAGTGGCCTTTGTCGGAATTTCTGCGTCAGCGCGTCACTCCATCGGTTTGAAGTTCAGGCTCGCACCTTCCTTAATCCCTGACGGCCAGCGCGAAGTGATGGTCTTGGTTCGCGTATAGAACCGAAAGCTGTCCGGTCCGTGCTGGTTCAGGTCCCCGAAGGACGATTTCTTCCAGCCACCAAAGGTATGATAGGCCAGCGGCACCGGGATCGGGACGTTGATCCCGATCATGCCGACATTGATGCGGTTGGCAAAATCGCGCGCCGTATCGCCGTCACGCGTATAGATCGCGGTGCCGTTGCCGTATTCGTGGTCCATCGCCATCTTCAGCGCGTCTTCGTAGGTCTTGGCACGGACGGTGCTGAGGACCGGCCCGAAGATTTCCTTGCGGTAAATCTCCATGTCGGTCGTCACGTGGTCGAAGAGGTGCGGGCCGACAAAGAACCCATCCTCATAGCCCTGCATCTTGAACCCGCGACCGTCGACGACAAGTTTTGCGCCCGCCGCCACGCCAGACTCCACCAGTCGCAGGATGTTGGCCTTGGCCGCCGCCGTGACGACCGGGCCATAATCCACATCGTTTCCAGCGGTATAGGGGCCGACCTTCAGTTTCTCGATGCGCGGTATCAACCGCTCGATCAGGGCGTCCGCCGTGGCATCGCCCACCGGGACCGCCACCGAGATCGCCATGCAGCGCTCTCCCGCTGCGCCATATCCTGCGCCGACCAGGGCATCTGCCGCCTGATCAAGGTCAGCATCCGGCATGATGATCATGTGGTTCTTGGCACCGCCAAAGCACTGCACACGCTTGCCGTTCGCAGTGCCCCGCGAATAGATGTATTCCGCGATCGGAGTGGAGCCGACAAACCCCACCCCCGAAATCTCGGGGTTGTCCAGGATCGCATCGACGGACACCTTGTCGCCGTTGATGACCTGCAACACGCCATCCGGCAGGCCCGCCTCTTGCATCAGTTCGGCCAGCATCATCGGGACGGACGGATCACGTTCTGACGGTTTCAGGATGAACGCGTTGCCACAGGCCAGCGCGGGCCCCATCTTCCACATCGGGATCATCGCCGGAAAGTTGAACGGCGTAATTCCGGCAGCCACGCCAATGGGTTGGCGCATGGAATACATGTCGATTCCGGGGCCTGCGCTGTCAGTAAACTCACCCTTCAAAAGGTGTGGTGCGCCGATACAGAACTCGATCACCTCAAGCCCTCGTTGAATGTCACCCTTGGCGTCCGGAATGGTCTTGCCGTGTTCGGACGACAAGGCCGTCGCCAGCTTGTCCATGTCGCGGTTCAAGAGGCGCACAAACTCCATCATCACGCGGGCGCGGCGCTGCGGGTTGGTGGCGCCCCATTTCACCTGCGCACGGGCCGCATCGGCGGTGGCGGCATCCAGTTCTTCCTTGGAGGCCAGGGCGACATGCGCCTGCACTTCACCGGTTGCGGGGTTGTAGACGTCGGCAAAGCGGCCGGACTTGCCCGCCACATGCTTGCCGTTGATCCAGTGACCGATTTCGTTCATCGCGTGTCTCCCAATGGTTGGCGCGACAATACCCTTGCACAAACGCCCGACAAAGGGGCAAGTGGGCAAAAGGGTTTTGCGGAAATGCAAGATGGATTGGGATGACCTGCGGATCTTTCTGGCGGTGGCGCGGACAGACAGCCTGTCGGGTGCGGGGAAACGCCTGAAGATCGACCCTGCAACGGTCGGTCGCCGGATCGCCCGGCTGGAACACGCCATGGAAACGCGGCTTTTCAGAAAATCGCCCCAAGGCTATGCCTTGACCGATGAAGGCGCGCGCCTGTTGCCGCATGCCGAACGGGTCGAAGCCGCCCTAGACGGTGCCTCGGAGGCGATGACGGGTCCCGAAGGATTGACGGGTCAGGTGCGCATCGGGGCACCCGACGGATGCGCCAATTACCTCCTGCCACAGGTGCTGGCGCGCATCTGCGACGCCAATCCGGGGCTGGAGGTGCAGATCGTCGCCCTGCCGCGCGTCTTCAACCTGTCAAAGCGTGAGGCCGACATGGCCATAGCGGTATCGCGGCCAGAGGCGGGGCGCCTGACGGTGCAGAAACTGACCGACTACCGGCTGCATCTGGCTGCATCGCGCGGCTATCTGGACCATGCGCCACCCTTGGGGTCTTTGGCCGACCTCGGGAAACACCGGATGGTCGGCTATATCCCCGACATGATCTTTGACAAGGAACTTGATTATCTGGCCGGGATCGGTGTCGCCGGCGCGGAGCTGACGTCGAACTCCGTTTCGGTCCAGTTGAACTGGCTGCGCCACGGGGCAGGGGTCGGCGTGGTGCACGACTTTGCGCTGCCGTCGGCGCCGGAACTCACCCGCGTGCTGACTGATGAGGTCTCGTTGACGCGGTCCTTCTGGCTGATCCGGCACGCCGATGACGGTCGGGTGGCGCGACTCAATCGCTTTGCCGAGCTTTTGGGGCAGGAAATCCGCAAAGAGGTCCAGCGACTCGAGGCGGCGGGTTGACAGAATCTGACCATGGGCGTTGACTTTTCCTGACAGCAAGGGAGGCCACCATGACTGTCCAGCATATTCTGAAAGTGAAGGGCGACGGGGCCATCGTGACCGCGCCGTCGACCGCAACACTGTCGGGCGTCGCGGAAATTCTTTCGTCTCGCAAGATCGGTGCGGTCGTCATCTCGGATGATGGCAAGGTCCCCTTGGGCATCTTGTCGGAACGCGACATCGTGCGTGAACTGGGGCGACGCGGGGTCAGTTGCATGTCGGACCCTGTCACCAAGATCATGACAACCAAGCTTGTCACCTGCACGCGCGCGGACGCCGCGACCGAAGTCATGCAAAAGATGACCGATGGCCGGTTTCGCCACATGCCGGTGATGGACGGCAGCGTGATGGTCGGGTTCATATCGATCGGCGACGTGGTGAAGTCGCGCCTGGCGGAACTGTCTATGGAGAAAGAGGCGCTCGAAGGCATGATCAAGGGCTTCTGAGCGGTCAAAATTCGCGCTTGCGCAGCCTGTGGCAATATCGTTGCGTGCGGGGCGGGGACGAAGAAGGAAAACATCCATGCGCATCGGGCTGTATCCGGGGACGTTTGATCCGGTGACCCTTGGTCATACCGACATCATCCAGCGCGCGATGGCGCTGGTCGATCGTCTGGTCATTGGCGTTGCGATCAATCGCGACAAGGGCCCGTTGTTCAGCCTGGAAGAACGCGTCGCGATGGTAGAGGCGGAATGTGCCGCCATCACGGAAAAGACCGGCGGCGAGATCGTGGTTCACCCGTTCGAGAACCTGCTGATCGACTGCGCCCGCGATGTCGGTGCCACCATCATCATCCGTGGCCTGCGGGCGGTTGCCGATTTCGAGTACGAATTCCAGATGGTGGGCATGAACCGTGCGCTTGATGCGTCGATCGAGACGGTCTTCATGATGGCCGACGCGCGTCGTCAAGCGATCGCATCCAAGCTGGTGAAGGAAATCGCCCGGCTTGGTGGCGACGTCACGAAATTCGTCCCGGCCCCGGTCAATGCGGCGCTGGTTGCAAAGTTCTCGTGACCGGTATGTGACGAAATCAAAAGGGGGCCGCGGGGGCCCCCTTGCATCGCGGTGGATATGAAAGCGGGCTCAGGCCGCTTTGCCGTAGACCGCTTCGCGGGCGATACGATCGGCGTCACCGGGGAAAATGTTCAGATCGAGGGCAATGTCCCTCGGCATGTTCGCGATCTCGTCGCGGGTCTTGCGGTAGGCGGCGTAATCGCGGGCGGCGTCTTTCAGCATCGAAAACACGGAAATCATCATCTTGTCCTTTCATCCTGCAAGGGTCTGCTTGTTCTCCTTGCGTGGATCATATGTGGCTATTCCGGTACCGCTAACAACCGCCGATGCTGCGGTGCAGCTATGCGCGCACTGCATGGCTTGGCGCATGAAAAAAGGGCACCCGAGGGTGCCCTTGATCCGCCGATTCAGCAGATTCAGATCAGTTTGCCCATCGCCACGGCAGTATCCGCCATGCGGTTGGAAAATCCCCATTCATTGTCATACCAGCTGAGGATCGACACGAAGGTGCCGTCCATCACCTTGGTCTGGTCCATGTGGAACACCGACGAATGCGGATCATGGTTGAAGTCGGATGAGACGAGTTTTTCGGTCGTGTAGCCGAGGATCCCCTTCAGGGCGCCGTCGGCGGCAGACTTGATGGCGGCGTTCACCTCTTCCGCCGTGGTCGCGCGCTTTGCGATGAACTTCAGGTCCACCACGGAGACGTTCGGCGTCGGCACGCGGATCGAGATGCCGTCCAGCTTGCCCTTGAGTTCCGGCAGCACCAGCCCCACCGCCTTGGCGGCTCCGGTGGAGGTCGGGATCATGCTCAGCGCCGCCGCGCGGGCGCGGTAAAGGTCCTTGTGCATCGTGTCCAGCGTCGGCTGGTCACCGGTATAGGAGTGGATGGTGGTCATCATCCCCTTTTCGATCCCGATGGCGGCATGCAGAACCGAGGCGACCGGCACCAGGCAGTTCGTGGTGCAGGACGCGTTGGAGACGACGATGTCTTCCTTGGTCAGCGTGTGGTGGTTGATGCCATAGACGATGGTCTTGTCGGCACCGTCACCGGGCGAGGAGATCAGCACCCGCTTGGCGCCATTTTCAAGATGGGCCTGGCACTTTTCCTTGGAGGTGAAGATGCCGGTGCATTCCAGCACGATATCGACGTCGCCCCAAGGCAGTTCTGCCGGGTTCTTCAGCGCGGTCACCCGCATCGGCCCCCGGCCCACATCGATCGTGTCGGTGCCGGTTATCACCGTCGCCGGAAAGCGCCCATGCACGGAATCATAGCGCAGGAGATGGGCATTGGTCTCGACCGGGCCAAGATCGTTGATGGCGATGACCTCGATATCCGTCCGGCCAGATTCCACAATTGCGCGCAAGATGTTGCGCCCGATGCGGCCAAATCCGTTGATGGCGACCTTGACGGCCATGATGGTTCCTCCGGCATTTTGTTGACGAATGGCGTAATGACGATTCTGCGCCCGGAACATGCCGGGTTTGCTGGCGCTAACAACGCCAGATTGGCCAAAGTTTCAACTGGGTTTCAGAATATCAGCGCCAAAAGGCCAACCATTCGACCAGGTCGACGAACTTGCGCAGCAAAAACATCAGCGCCGCACCGTCGTTGACCAATGCATCCGCAGCCAAGGCAGTGACGATCAGAATCCCGAGGGCGAGGGCAAGGCCATTGGTCACGGACAACATCTCTTTCATCGGATCACGCACCCATCCTGCGACACATTCGCTGATTTTGCGTTAGCTGCAAGCCGGGGCAAAGTTCCAAACCGCACCCGAAGCCTTTGCCCTGACCGCTCGACCGGGCTATGTGTTTTCGAGGTAACCGGTACGGGGCAGGTGGATGAGCGGACTTCTGGCGCTTTTGGATGATGTGGCGGCGATTGCCAAGGTGGCGGCGGCGTCGGTCGATGACAATGCGGCAGCCGCGACCAAGGCGGGCGTCAAGGCCGCGGGCGTGGTCATCGACGACGCCGCCGTCACCCCGAAATATGTGCACGGCTTCTCGGCCGACCGCGAGTTGCCGATCATCTGGCGCATCGCGCTGGGGTCGCTGAAAAACAAGATCATCATCCTGCTGCCGGGTCTGCTGGCGCTCAACTACTTTTTGCCGTCGGTCATCACGCCACTGCTGATGCTGGGCGGTGCATATTTATGTTTCGAAGGCGCCGAGAAGGTCTTTCACAGCTTGTTTCCCCATGCCGACCATGAGGTTGCTGCGGATTTCGACACCAAGGACCCGACCCATCTGGAAGAGGAAAAGATCGCCGGAGCGATCAAGACCGACTTCATCCTGTCGGCGGAAATCATGACGATTGCGCTTGCGACCATCACCTCGACCAACTTCTGGATGCAGGCGATCACCCTGGCCGTGGTGGGCGCGCTGATCACGGCGGCGGTCTACGGGGCGGTCGCGCTGATCGTCAAGATGGACGATGTCGGGCTGTTTCTGGCGCGCGCGGGGCGGACTAGCGGGGGCAGGGCGCTTGGGCGCGGTCTGGTGGTGGGCATGCCCAAGTTGATGGCCTTCCTGTCGGTGGTCGGCACGGCCGCGATGCTGTGGGTGGGCGGCAACATCATCACCCACGGGCTGGAGGTGCTGGGCTGGCCTTGGATCTACGACCAGATCCATCACCTGGCCGAGGTCGCCGCCCATGCCGTGCCACAAGCGCAGGGCTTTGTCGCCTGGATGGTCACGGCATTCTTTGACGGGGTTCTGGGACTTGTGCTTGGCATTCTGCTGATTCCGGTGGCGACCCGCATCGTCGCGCCGGTCGTCGCCAGCCTGACCGGGGCGAAGAAGGCCCACTGACCGCCGTTCTGCAAGGAACCCTTGGCTCCGCTGGCACGTTGGCAGCCCACATCATCAGGGGGCCATCATGGATCAGAACGAGTTTGCGGCATGGGAGGCGCGGATCGCCGCGCGTGCTGAACGGCTGTGGCAGGACGCAGGCGAACCCGAAGGCGGCAGCGCGCGCTTCGAAGAACAGGCCAGGATGCTGATCTCAATCGAGGAAAACCCCAATGCCGGGTTGCTCGACCCCCAGGAGGCGGCCGAACCGGTGATCGAAGAGGCGAGCATCATGCGCAATCTGGGCGAGTTTCCCACGCTGACCGACCAGGGCGAGGAAAGCACCTTTCCCGACGATCCGGACGAAGACGCGGCGAACGAGGACGCCGACCTTGGCGTCGGGCTGGCGATCGGGCGTCATGCCGGCAGCGAGGACAGCGAAAGCCTGAACCTGGCTGCGGGGCGTGACAACGCGATCCGCCTCGATCAGGGCGAAGATGACGACATCCGCCTGTCGGATGGTGATGCCTCGGAACTCGGTGGGGTTTTGCCCGACGAGGACGCGCCGGACGAGGACATGGCCGACATCTCCGTCGCGGATGCGGATATCACCTCGGATGACACCGATGCCGACAATTCGGATTACGAAGACGACCCCGACGACGAGGAAGACGAGGACATCAACGACGATGGTCTCGTGGACCAGCCGGTCTTTGACCGCTAGCCATCGCAGCCAGCACGGGCCGCTATAGCGCGGCCCGTCCTGTCCTATCGGCCCAAAAGGGCCCTGGCCTTGTCTGCGGCGGCTTCGGCGGTGATGCCGAATTCCTTGTATAGCCGGTCCGCGGGTGCCGATGCGCCAAAGCCGTGCATGCCGATGAACCCGGATTTCTCGCGCTTGCCACCTTCGCCGTAAAGCCAGCGGTCCCAGCCAAAGCGCACGCCGGCCTCGATGGCGACACGGACCGGGCCAGGCGGCAGGACCTTGCGCCGCCATGCGTCGTCCTGGGCCTCGAACAAGTCCCAGCACGGCATCGACACGACGCGGGTTCCGATGCCTTCGGCCTCCAGCAAGTCGCGGGCCTTCAGCGCAATCTCGACCTCGGACCCCGTGGCCATCAGGATCACCTGCCGCTTGGCGACCGCATCCTCCAGCACATAGGCGCCCTTGGCGACCAGGTTCTGGTTGGTATGCGTCTTGCGGACGGCAGGCAGGTTCTGGCGGCTGAGCGACAGCACGGTTGGCGTCTTGGAGGCCGTCAGCGCAACTTCCCAGGCCTCGGCCACCTCCACCAGATCGGCGGGGCGGATGACATGGGTGTTGGGGGTGGCGCGGCTGATTGCCAGATGTTCCACCGGCTGGTGGGTCGGGCCATCCTCGCCGAGACCGATAGAGTCATGCGTCATCACATAGATCACCGGCACGCCCATCAACGCACTGAGCCGCATCGCAGGCCGGGCATAGTCGGTAAAGCACATGAAGGTGCCGCCATAGGGCCTGATGCCGCCATGCAGGGCCATGCCGTTCATGGCTGCCGCCATCCCGTGTTCGCGGATGCCGAAATTGACATAGCGGCCCTTGCGGTTGCCGGGCTCGAACACCCCCAGATCGGGCGTCTTGGTGTTGTTGGAACCGGTCAGGTCCGCCGATCCGCCAATGGTCTCAGGCATGACCGGATTGACCGCCACCAGCACCTTTTCGGACGCCGAACGGGTGGCAAGCTTGGGCATGTCCGCCACCGCTTGCTTTTTCACCGCGCGGATGGCGGCAGACAGCTTGGCGGGCGCGGTGCCGGCAAAGACGCGGTCGAACTCGGCCTTCTTGCCGCCGGGCAGGGCGTCAAGCCGCGTCTGCCATTCGGCATGCGCGCGAGCCCCGCGGGCGCCAAGGCTTTCCCACCATGTCTTGATCTCGGTCGGCACCTCGAAGGGACCATGCGGCCAGCCATAGACCTCCTTGACGGCCTTCATCTGCCCAGGGTCGGTCAGCGCGCCATGGCCCTTGCTCGTGTCCTGTGCGGCATGGCCGAGGGCAATATGCGTCTTGCAGACGATCATCGCGGGCCCGGGGCTTGCCTTGGCCGCTGCAAGGGCGCGGTCGATATCGTCGGGGTCATGCCCGTCGCAGGCGAAGACATCCCAGCCGCTGGCCGCAAACCGCGCTTTCTGGTCGGTCACATCGGCCATCGACACCTTGCCGTCGATGGTGATGCCGTTGTCGTCCCACAGCACGATCAGCCGGCTCAGCTGCTGCTTGCCGGCAAGCGCCAACGCCTCCTGGCTGACACCCTCCATCAGGCAGCCGTCGCCCGCGATGACATAGGTGTGGTGATCCATGACCTTGGCACCGAACCGGGCGCGCAGGGATTCCTCGGCGATCGCAAAGCCGACTGCGTTTGCAAGACCCTGACCCAGGGGGCCGGTCGTCGTCTCTACCCCCTGGACCAGAAAGTTCTCGGGGTGGCCCGCGGTGATTGAGCCCCACTGGCGGAAGTTCTTGATCTGGTCCAACGTCATGTCTGCATAACCGGTCAGGTATAGCAGGCTGTAGATCAGCATCGATCCGTGACCTGCCGACAGGATGAACCGGTCGCGGTCGGGCCAGAACGGGGCAGCGGGATCGAACTTGAGATGCTTTTCAAAAAGCACCGTGGCGACATCCGCCATGCCCATCGGCATCCCCGAATGCCCTGAATTGGCCGCAGCCACGGCATCGAGCGTCAGCGCGCGGATCGCGCAGGCGCGCATCCAGTGGTCGGGGTGTCGGCTGCGCAGGGTGGCAATATCCACGTCGGTCATCCTTGTCTCGGGTGCAATGGCGGGGTTGCCACAAGCTGTTACCCACCCCGGTGGGCAAGATCAAGCATGCCGCGCAAGGCTCTGAGCGGAAAGGGCGACGCCTTTCTGCAATTCGCGCTATGTTTGGGGTTGACGGGACAGCCAACGATTCGCACTCTGATAGAAACAAATGCGCGCGCGGCAAACGAAATAGCTGCGACACAACAAGAGGATGGCGATGCAAGATATCGCAGAGCTTGAACGCAGGATCACCGCGGCCCTGGACCGGATCGGGCTAGGGCTTGACCGGATGCCGGTTGGCGTGGCCAGCGCCCGGACAACACCCGACGACGCGCAGGCAAAGGAACTGGCCCGCGTCCAGGCCGCCCTGGACGAAGAGCGGATGGTAACCGCCCAGCTGAATGAGCGGCTGAAGTCGGTGAAGGACAAGGAAGCCTTGCTGCGCGCCGAACTGGATGAAAAGTGCCAGCGCCTTACGCGGCAGCTCGACACCCAGGGGCTGGAGTTGCAACGCATGCGCAAGAGCGCCGTGCAACTCCGTGAACAGCTTCGGGAAATTCGCGAGGCGCAACTGCGCGACACCGACCCCCATCTGGTCAACAAGGCGATGCTGACCGAGCTGGAGGCATTGCGGGCCACCCGCATGACCGAAATGGCTGAGATGGACGAATTGATCGCCGAATTGTCGCCCCTGCTGGAAGAGGCCCCGACCCATGCCTGATATTGATATCACGATCGGCGGCCGCACGTTTCAGGTCTCGTGCCAGGACGGAGAAGAGCATTTCCTGCGTGGCGCCGCAGAAATGCTCGACGCCGAGGCGCAGCCCCTTGTCACCCAGATGGGCCGCCTGCCGGAAAGCCGGCTGTTGCTGATGGCGGGCCTGATGCTGGCCGACAAGACAGCCGCCGTGGAGGACGAGAATCGCGCCCTCAAGGCCAAGATGGCTGGAGCAAAGCCCGGTGGTGAAAAGGACCGCGTCGAAGTGCCGGTGGTCCCCCGCCAGATCGTGGACAACCTTGCCGAAATCGCCGCGCGGGTCGAAGCACTGGCGACGGCGGTCGAAGAAAAAGCTGCCAGATGATCACGAAGGCCGCATTGGCGTTGCCGATGGTGATGGCCTTTGCGACTGCGGCCTCGGCGGCGATGGAGGTCGTGTCTCTCCGATACCAGTGTGAACGCGGCGTGGCGATCCCCGCGACCTATGTCACCGACGCACCAGAGGCGATCGTGGTGCTGCATGTCGAGGGCCGACAGATCACGCTTTATCAGGAACCGGCGGCGTCGGGATCGCGGTACGGCTGGCCTTCGGGCGGGTCCAATTATGTCTGGCTCACCAAAGGCGACAGTGCGACGCTGTTATGGCGCAACGGAAGCGACAACACCGAGACACCCCTTGTCGGGGACTGCCGCGTCCTGCCCTGAAAAGCTGCCCGCGCGTCAGGCGTTGGCAGCCCGGATCTGTTCGGCGGCGTCCTTGTTGTAGGTCACGCCCTTGGCCTCGAAGAGCGCGTCCAGTTCGCCCGACAGGGTCATTTCGGTGACGATGTCGCAACCGCCGATGAACTCACCCTTCACGTAAAGCTGGGGGATCGTCGGCCAGTCGGCATAATCCTTGATACCCTGGCGGATTTCGGCATCCTGCAGGACGTCCACATCAACATAGTCAACGCCCATGAAGTTCAGCACACCTGCAACGCGGCTGGAAAAGCCGCAGCCGGGCATCATCTTGCTGCCCTTCATGTAAAGGACGACATCGTTCTTGGTGACGGTGTCTTGGATACGGTCATGTGCGGTCATGGTTGCGGTTCCTAGGTGTTAATCCGGGGCTTTGGTGGTCAGTGCCAGCGCATGAAGCGCGCCGTTCGGCCCGTCCATCTTGCCTTTCAGGCTGGCATAGACGGCGCGCTGTTGCTGGACGCGGTTCATGCCCTTGAAGCTTTCGTCGATGACCTCGGCCGCGAAATGCGTCCCGTCGTCGCCCTGAACGGTGACGCGAGCCTTGGGAAAGGCGGCGCGGATCAGCGCTTCGATATCATGGGCGTCAATGGCCATGTGGCGGTTCCTGTTGTGTCGGTGCAAAATGTAAGCTTGGGGCAGGGGGCCTGCAAGGGGCCAATGCAATGGTGGAGGCCGGTGACGGCACCTTCACCGCAAGTTCACCCCACGGCCTTGGCGAAGGCGCCGCGATACAGCGCCGACAAATCGTCCATGACAGCCGTGGAGGCCCCGAACCGTACAAGACTGTCGCCAAACGACCCTAGGGATGCGGCCTCGACCCCGGCTTTTGCCGCGCCCGCCATGATCGCCGCGACCGCCGAGGGTGCGCAGGCGATCAGGTACCGGGCCTGGTCTTCGCCGAACAGCAGCGCGATATCGTCGGACTCGAGGATCAACCCGATCCCGGCGCCTTCGGCCATTCGGAAAGCGGCCAGCGCAAGGCCACCATCCCCCAGATCGGTGCAGGCGCGGATATGCGGCCGGCAGGTAGTGATCACCGACGCCGAAGCCTTTTCCGCATCCAGATCGACATGGGGTGCATCACCATCCTCGATCCCGAAGGCTTCGGCCAGAAGCGCCGATTGGCCCAGATGTCCCAGCGTGGTGCCGATCACCAATGCCACGTCACCGGCGCGCGGTCGGCCCGTGATGCCGGCGGTCGCATCCGCGATCAGACCGACCGCACCGATGGTGGGGGTGGGCAGGATCGGCTGGCCGTCGGTTTCGTTGTAAAGGCTGACATTGCCCGACACGATGGGCATGTCCAATGCGCGAACTGCATCGCCTATGCCTCTGATCACGCCCACGAATTGACCCATGATGGCGGGCTTTTCAGGGTTGCCGAAATTCAGGTTGTCGGTGGTGGCAAGCGGGCGCGCGCCGACCGCGATCAGGTTGCGATAAGCCTCGGCGACGGCCTGTTTGCCCCCCTCGTACGGGTTGGCTTTGACATAGCGCGGGGTGACATGCGACGTGAAGGCCAGCGCTTTGGACGTGCCGTGGACGCGGACAATGCCCGCGCCATGGCCCGGCGGCAGCACGGTGTCGGCGCCCACCTCGCTGTCATATTGCTCCCAGACCCAGGCCTTGTGGGCATAGGTCGGACTGCCGATCAGGCTGCGCAACGCATCGATGGGATCGATGGCCGGCACTGCCCCCAAGGGCGCGGCGGCGGGGGTCTCGATCCACGGCCGGTCATATTCCGGTGCGCTGGACGAAAGTTTCGACAAGGGAAGGTCGGCCTTGACCTCGTTTCCGTGCAAGATCAGGAACCGGTCTTCGGCAATCGTCTCGCCCACGATGGCAAAATCAAGATCCCATTTGACAAAGATCGCCCGCGCTTCGGCTTCTTTCTCGGGGCGCAGGACCATCAGCATGCGTTCCTGGGATTCCGACAGCATCATCTCATAAGCGGTCATGTTGGATTCGCGCTGTGGCACGTCATCAAGCTGCAGCCGGATGCCAAGACCGCCCTTGTCGCCCATCTCGACAGCCGAACAGGTCAGCCCGGCAGCCCCCATGTCCTGGATGGAGATGACAGCGCCCGTCTGCATCAGTTCGAGACAGGCCTCGAGCAACCGCTTTTCGGTGAAGGGGTCGCCGACCTGCACCGTCGGGCGCTTTTCCTCGATGGTTTCATCAAACTCGGCCGATGCCATGGTCGCACCACCGACACCGTCGCGGCCCGTCTTGGCCCCAAGGTAGACCACCGGCATGCCGACGCCGCTGGCGACGGAATAAAAGATCTTGTCGGCATCCGCCAAACCGGCGGCAAAGGCGTTGACCAGACAATTGCCGTTGTAGCTGCGGTGAAACCGGACCTCGCCGCCCACCGTCGGCACGCCGAACGCATTGCCGTAGCCGCCCACACCCGCCACGACGCCCTTGACCAGATGCTTTGTCTTGGGGTGTTCCGGCAAGCCAAAAGACAGCGAGTTCATCGCCGCGATGGGCCTTGCGCCCATGGTGAAGACGTCGCGCAGAATACCTCCAACACCCGTCGCAGCACCTTGATATGGCTCGATATAGCTGGGGTGGTTGTGGCTTTCCATCTTGAAGATGACCGCCTGACCATCGCCGATGTCCACGACCCCCGCATTCTCGCCCGGCCCGCAGATGACCTGGGGACCAGTAGTGGGCAGGGTGCGCAACCATTTCTTGGACGATTTGTAGGAACAATGCTCGTTCCACATCGCCGAAAAGATGCCCAGTTCGGTGAACGACGGTTCGCGCCCGATAATCCCGAGCAGTCGCGCATATTCGTCGGGCTTCAGCCCGTGGGAGGCGACGAGTTCGGGCGTGATCACGGGGTCGGACATCTGGGCCTCGGGGCTGGGCGCGGGGATGCCATGCGTCATAGGCGATAGGGCGGGCAAGGGAAAGCCGCACGGCCCCGGTTTTTCGCGTGCGTCGCAAATGGCGCAAACGGGTGTCGCTTTTGGCGCGCAAGCGCCGCAATCATCGGGGGTCCGGCGCGCTGCAATCGTCATAACATAGCGAGGACAGCTGGAGGCACAGGCGATGGGCGACATGGATGTAGCAGGGGCCGGGCGTCGTGCGCGTGGCGGCGGCGGATCGGCGCGGCGGGCGGAACGCACCGCGGTCAGCCTCGAGACGGCGAAGTTCATCCAGCGCAACATCCCGAACTTCGAGATCCTGAACGAAGAGGCGTTGCAGATCATCGAATGGAACGCCGACACCGTTCTTGAAGAAATCGGCGTCAACTTTGTGGAAAACCCTGCGGCGCTGGATCTGTGGCGCGCGGCCGGTGCCGATGTCAAAGGCGAACGCGTCCACATCCCGCGTGGCCTTGCACGCAAGCTTTGCGCAACGGCGCCTGCGAACTTCACCCAATATGCCCGCAACCCCGAACGCAATGTCGACATCGGCGTGCGCAATCTGGTGCTTGCGCCGGTCTATGGCCCGCCCTTTGTGCGCGATATCGCGGGCGGGCGGCGCTATGCGACGATCCACGATTTCCAGCAATTCGTGCGCCTTGGATACATGTCGAAATGGCTGCATCATTCCGGCGGCACCGTCTGCGAGCCGACCGACGTTCCGGTGAACAAGCGCCATCTCGACATGCTGCACGCCCACATGACGCTGAGCGACAAGCCCTACATGGGGTCGGTGACGGAACCAAGCCGCGCCGAAGATTCGGTGGCAATGTCCAAACTGCTGTTTGGCGACAAGTTCGTTGATCAGAACACCGTGATGACAAGTCTCATCAACATCAACTCGCCGATGACATTCGACGGGATCATGATGGGTGCGCTGGAGGTTTATGCCCGCGCCAATCAGGCAACCATCATCAGCCCCTTCATCGTCGGCGGTGCCATGGCCCCGGTAACGGTGGCGGGGACACTGACGCAGGTGCTGGCCGAAGTTCTGGCCGGCGTCGCCTATTCGCAGTTGGTCCGTCCGGGTGCGCCCGTGATCGCCGGGGCCTTCGTGACCTCGATCGACATGAATTCCGGCGCGCCAACCTTCGGGACTCCCGAGGCCGCCCACATCACCTACGGCGCGGGGCAGTTGGTCCGTCGTCTGGGGCTGCCCTATCGGTCTGGCGGGTCGTTCTGCGGATCGAAACTGCCCGATGCGCAGGCGGCCTATGAAACCGCCAACAGCTTGAACATGGCGTTGCTGGCGGGGGTGAATTTCATGCTGCATGCCTGTGGCTGGCTTGAGGGCGGGCTGGTATCGTCCTACGAGAAATTCGTGATGGACGCCGATCAGTTGGGCACGTTGCACCATCTGGCCCAGGGCGTGATCATGGATACCAACGGCCAGGCCATGGACGCCATCCGCGAAGTCGGTCCGGGCGGCCACTTTCTCGGCTGTGAACACACCCAGGCGAATTTCAAATCCGCCTTCTGGCGGTCGGACCTGTTCGACTACAAACCCTTTGAGACCTGGGCCGAAGAAGGCGCGCGCGACACCCAGACGCTGGCCGAGGCGCGGGTGAAAAAGATGCTAGGCGATTACCAGCAGCCCCACCTGGACGAAGCGGTGCGCGAAAGCCTTGATGACTATGTGGCCCGCCGCAAGTCCGAGATGCCGGACGCGTTCGTCTAGCCACTGCCAGCTCGTGAACACCAAAGCCCGGGAAACACCCGGGCTTTGTTTTTTTGCAGAACCTTCGTAGTCAGACCGCAGCCTTGCGCAACACCACGCGCGCCTCGGCCATCAGGGCGATCAGCACCTCGATGTGGCGGGCGATGGAATAGGACGCATCGCCCGCGCGGCGGGTCTGTTCCAGATCATCCTCGACCGACAAAAGGCGCTTCAGCGCGGTCTCTGGCGGGGCGGCCGCGTCGATCAGACGGCGCAGGTCGCGCTCACGGCGATAATCCGACAAGCCGAACCGCGCGGCGCGGATCAACAGGCGCGGCCGCTTGAGGTTGTCGATAAGGGTGCGAAGGTCCGACAGAGGATGGGGCATTCCGGTCTCCAATCAATCAAGATCGACACCATGCCCCAGCACAACCAAGCGTTGCTCAATCCTTGGTTGAAGCGCGCGCAGGCATTCAGGAAATTTAGGATTTGGAAACCATTGTCGGTCCACGCGTTTTTTAACGAACGAGTAACTAATTTCCTTCTTAGGTTGAAGCCGTCTCCGGACCGGCAGCGACCAGACCGCGGGGCAACGGAAAGTGCAAGATGTCGTCAATAGTATCGCCTGGTAACCCTGATCTGCCTGCGTGGCTGCCGGGCTCTGTCCGGCTCTACCTTCATCATATCGAAGATGGGGTATCTTTGCGTGCGCTGGCACGCCGTGAGGGCATTCATGCCTCCACGGTGATGCGTCAGGTCCGTCGATACGAAAACCGCCGCGACGACCCCTTGCTGGATGCGGCACTGTCGCGCCTTGTCCAACGCCCCGTTGCCCCCCCCAGAACGATCCCGAAACCGGAAAGGACCGACACGACATGAGTGCTCCGCAGCGCAGCCAGGCCTTTGGAATTGACGAAGCCGCAATCGCCACAGAGGGCCGCCGCATCCTGCGCCGCCTTGCCGAAAACGGGGCGGTGCTGGTGGTGGCCCCGGACATGGACAAGGCCGTCGTCCTGCGTGAACTGCCAGACGGGCGTTCGGTGCGCACGGCCGTTCTCGACCGGGATGCGGCACAGGCATTTGTGCTGAAGGACTGGATCGCACCCAAGAAGGTGGGCCGCATCGTCACCTACGAAATCACCACAGCGGGCCGTTCCGCCTTGCGCCGCATGATTGATGCCGAAGGGCCGCAGGCCCATGGCATGGCCGAGGCGGCCACCCCCTTTGCCGATCAGCACCGGGAATGGGCGACCCGCACCGTCAGCGAGGACGGCACATCGCGCCGGTTGCGGTATAACCTGGCAGAAAGCCCTGTCGCGGTTCTGGGCCGACGCCGCGACAAGGACGGGCGGGTCTTTCTGGAACCCGAACTCGTCACTGCCGCCGAACGCCTGCGTGAGGATTTTGAACTGGCGCAGATGGGCCCGCGCGTCGCGCAGAACTGGGACCGGTTCCTGACCGGAGGCGACCGGGGCGGATTTCGCGGCGACAGCGGGCTTGCCGAAGGCCCGAATGCGGCCCGCGACAGGGTGGCGGCCGCGTTGCGCGACCTTGGCCCCGGCCTGGGCGATGTCGCCTTGCGCTGCTGCTGTTTTCTCGAGGGCCTGGAGGTCGCTGAAAAGCGGATGGGCTGGGCGGCGCGGTCGGGCAAGATCGTGCTGCGCATCGCGCTACAGCGTCTGCGGCGACACTATGACGAGACCTATGGTCGTTCCGGCCCCCTGATCGGCTAGGCGCGCGCCTTGACCTGTCTCGCTGCCTCTGGCATCCCCCAAGGCTGCGAGACAGGGTAGATCACGATGAACCTCTTCAACGAGATGCGGCTGCTGGTCCTGGCCGAGGTCAAGGGTCTTCAGGG
>JANPKV010000336.1:0-3882 GCA_031426185.1 Rhodobacterales bacterium
TGACGGGCCGGCTGCCATGATGGCGGCATCGGCGGTCGCCAGCGGGTTGCCCGTCACGATCCGCCAGAGCGAGCCGAAGATCATCGCCATGACAAAGGCCGTGATCGCCACGTAGCGCAGCGCATAGGGGTCACGGCTGGCAAGGCGCAGATCGGGGGCGACCGCCTTGGCCGTGGCGGCGCGAAGGGTCATCCGGGCCTTGTGCGCCTCCCACACGGCGCGCGAGGCGGGATCGTCGACGCCGATCGCCTGATCATCGGTCAGCGCGGCAATCGGATTGCCTCTCAGACTTGCGTCAAGCCGGGCAAGCGCCTCTGCCCGCAGGGGCGCACGAAAGCGCTGCATGCCGATGACACCAAGGACGCCCAGCACCAGCAGCGAAATCCCGATCGTTGCGCGCAACTGCATCGAGGTCAGGCTGTCCAGAACCGCAAAGGACATCGCGGCCACCAGCACCAACACAAGGCTGACGACCGGCCAGAACGCACGCGCCAGCCGTTCCGCCCAAAGCCCGGCCAGGGTCAGCCGCAGCGGCCAGCGCAGCACGTGAAAGATGTCACCGGTTGGACGAATGGGACTGCCCTTTTCATCGCTATGCGCCGACCGTCCGGGTCAGAGCCATTCAGGGATGGTATCGCGGTTCAGCATTTCGTCAAAGGTCGGACGGGCCCGGATGACAGCGAAGTGATCTGCTTTGACAAGGACTTCGGGGATCAGCGGGCGGGTGTTGTACTCGGACGCCATCACGGCACCATATGCGCCCGCCGAGCGGAATGCGACCAGATCACCCTCGGCAAGGGGAACCATGGGCCGGGCCTTGGCGAAGGTATCGCCGGTTTCGCAAACCGGTCCGACGACGTCAAAATTCTGTGGCATGCTTCCGGCGGCAGATTCCAGCACCGGCACGATGTCATGATGCGCGCCGTACATCGATGGACGGATCAGGTCGTTCATCGCGGCATCGAGGATCAGGAAATCGCGACCCTCGCCGTTTTTCACGTAGATGACCGAGGACACCAGCAGGCCGGCATTGCCGGAGATCAACCGCCCCGGCTCGATCTCGATCTCGCAGCCGAGATGCCCCACGGTCCGCTTGATCAGCGCACCATAGTCCAGCGGCAAAGGCGGTGCGGAATTGGTGCGCTCATACGGGATGCCAAGCCCGCCGCCCAGATCAAGGCGGGTGATCTCATGGCCCTCGGCGCGCAGTTGCAGGGTCAGGTCGGCGACCTTGAGATAGGCCTGCTCGAACGGTTCAAGGTCGGTCAGCTGGCTGCCGATATGCACGTCGATCCCGATGACTTTCAGGCCGGGCAGGGCCGCGGCCTCGGCATACACCTCGGATGCGCGCGCGATGGGAATGCCGAACTTGTTTTCCTTCTTGCCGGTCGCGATCTTTTCGTGCGTTTTCGCGTCAACGTCCGGGTTGACGCGGATGGTGATCGGGGCCGTCACGCCAAGACTGGTCGCCACTTCGGACAAAGCCCGCAGTTCCGGTTCGCTTTCGACGTTGAACTGGCGAATGCCCCCGGTCAGCGCCAGGCGCATTTCTTCGCGGGTCTTGCCGACGCCGGAAAACACGATCCGCGTCCCCGGGACGCCTGCCGCCCGGGCGCGGCGGTATTCGCCACCCGACACGACGTCCATCCCCGCGCCCAGATCGCCCAGCGTCTTCAGCACGGCAAGGTTCGACAGCGACTTGATCGCAAAGCAGACCATGTGCGGCAGCGGCGACAGGGCTTCGGTGAACAGGTGATAGTGGCGCGTCAGCGTCGCGGTCGAATAGACATAGAACGGGGTCCCCACCGTCGCGGCAATATCGGGGATCGCCACGTCTTCGGCGTGAAGGATGCCGTCCCGATAAAGAAAATGATCCAATCCGCCATGTCCTATCTTGCGCGCAGGCTGCGGTATAGCAGATGCCCCCCGCCACGCAATCGACGCCTCGGCGTCACGCCATCAATGCAGCCGCGTCCGCAGGAACAGATAAAGCGGCAGGCCGCAGCTGACCCCGATGCAAAAGGTGGCAGGGATCGCAATCAAGTTCAGCCAAGCCTTGCGCGCGATGGTTTCTGCCAGCACCCAGACCGTCAGCGCAATCGCCGCAATCGTCAGATCCCAGGTCAACCCGGTGGTCGAGGCATTCACGTACCAGGCGTCGATCAGACCGGAAAGGCCGGTGCCGGTCTCGCGCATGTAGCGCACAAACCAGTACATCGGATGGATCGCACCCCAGATGGCAAGCGCCAGATAAACCAGCCGTATCGGGCTCATCGCATCACCACGCCAACCTCGGCCTCGCCGCGGAGGGTGGCGCCCGGTGCGGTCGGTTCACCATCCGCGCCACAGGCGGCCAGCAACAGGAATGACAAAATGAGGGGGATACGGGTCATCGGAAACCTCATGGGGACAAAAGGACGTTGGCGCCGCCGATGTTGGTTGAAACGGCAGGGCGCACCGTGATGCCAGCCGCACCGATGCCGATATCGGCCGTCAATGCAGGCGATGTGCAGCCCGTCAGGGCGACCAGAGCAGACAGGGCAACAAGCTTCATCGGCACCGTTCCTTTGCGGATCGCAACAGCATAGCCCAGAGGGCGAGGATGGTCACCCCAGAGCGGCTTGCCAGCGTGCGACCTGCGCGCGGACCTGATCCTGCGCTGTCCCGCCAAAAGACGTCCGGCTGCGCACCGAATTGTCGACGCCCAGCACGTCGAACACTGCGGCGGTGATTCCGGGATGGACCTCTTGCATCGCGGCAAGGTCCAGCTCCGGCAGGTCGCAGCCCCGCCTCTCGGCGAGCGCGACCAGCGTGCCCGTCACATGATGGGCGTCGCGGAACGGCAGCCCAAGCGCGCGCACCAGCCAGTCCGCAAGGTCCGTGGCGGTCGAAAACCCGGATGCCGCGGCGGCCTTCAGCACGTCGCGATTGGCGGTCATGTCACTGACCATGCCGGTCATCGCCGCCAGCCCCAGCATCAGCGTGTCGGCGGCGTCAAAGACCTGTTCCTTGTCCTCTTGCATGTCCTTGGAATAGGTCAGCGGCAGCCCCTTCATCACGGTGAACAGCGCCACCGTTGCCCCGAGAATCCGCCCCAGCTTGGCCCGCAACAATTCTGCCGCATCGGGGTTCTTCTTTTGCGGCATGATCGACGAGCCGGTCGTCCATTTGTCCGACAGCCGCACGAACCGAAACTGGGCCGAGGACCAGATCACCAGCTCTTCTGCAAAGCGCGACAGGTGCATCGCGCAGATCGACGAGGCGGCCAGAAACTCCAGCGCAAAGTCGCGATCCGACACGGAATCGAGGCTGTTCGCGGTGGGCCGGTCGAAACCCAGCGCCTTGGCCGTCATCTCGCGGTCAATCGGAAACGACGTCCCGGCCAGTGCCGCTGCCCCCAGGGGGCATTCATTCATCCGCGCCCGGGCATCGACAAAGCGCGACCGGTCGCGGGCGAACATCTCCACATAGGCCATCATGTGATGACCCCAGGTCACGGGCTGCGCCGTCTGCAGATGGGTAAAGCCCGGCATGATCCAGTCAGCACCCGCATCGGCCTGCGCAAGGAATGACCGCATCAATGCCGTCAGGCTTGCAATCGCCGCATCGCACTGGTCGCGCACCCAAAGCCGGAAATCGACCGCCACCTGATCATTCCGGCTGCGCGCGGTATGCAGACGCCCCGCCGGCTCGCCGATGATGTCCTTGAGCCGCGCCTCCACGTTCATGTGGATGTCCTCGAGATCCGCCCGAAACTGGAACTTGCCTGTTTCAATCTCTGACAACACCGTGAGAAGGCCTTTTCCGATCGCCTCGGCGTCCTTATTCGTCAAGATGCCCGTGGCAGCCAGCATGGCGGCATGGGCGCGCGACCCTGCGATG
>JANPKV010000337.1:0-10481 GCA_031426185.1 Rhodobacterales bacterium
GCAGCGCAGGGCTGGGGCATGTTCTTCGGCACCATGGACGCAATCCTGCCTGCCGGGCTGAAGATCGCGCTCTACTTCTTCATCCTGATCGCCCAGCTTCTCTGCGGTCTGGCCACGGTCACTTCGGCCAGCCGGATGCTCTTCGCCTTCAGCCGCGATGACGGGGTTCCGGGCGTGTCGAAGGCGCTTGCGACGGTGTCCCCGCGCTACCGCACGCCTGTCAACGCGATCTGGGCCTCGGCAATCCTTTGCATCCTCTATGTGATGCTCGCGCTGTCGATCAAGGTTGCGGGCACATCGATCTACGTGATCGTGGTGAACTCGACCCTGGTGTTCCTGTTCCTGTCGTTCATCATCCCGATCCTGGCAGGGATGGTGGCCTATGGCGGGCCGAAGTGGCCGACCCCTGGCCCCTGGTCGATGGGGGGCGGGCTGTTCAGGCTCGTCTGCGTTCTGGCACTTATCGGCAAGGCGATTATCCTCTACATCGCCGTCGCCGCCCCGAACGAACGCGTGCTCTACGTCGTGCTCGGCTTCATTGCCCTGGCCGTCGTCCTGTGGGTCCTGGTGGAGAACCGCCGCTTCAAGGGTCCGCCTGTGGGTGACGAGATCAAGCGCCGTGCTGCAGCCATCGCCGCGGCCGAGCGCGCGGTTGGCGAAGCCGTCTGACATCGCCTGAACTGCAATGCAAAGGCCGGGGCTCGTCCCCGGCCTTTCCGTTTCCGACCCGGCGCATTCCCCTTGCGCCCTGCCCTTGCATGGCTATAACCCGCAAAGTTTTGCGCGATGGATGGGGGCTACGATGCCAAAGCGGACCGATATCAAGTCGATCATGATCATCGGCGCGGGTCCCATCGTCATCGGGCAGGCCTGCGAGTTCGACTATTCCGGCGCGCAAGCCTGCAAAGCGCTGCGCGAAGAAGGCTACCGGGTGATCCTGGTGAATTCGAACCCCGCGACGATCATGACCGACCCGGGCCTGGCCGATGCCACCTATATCGAGCCGATCACCCCTGAAGTGGTCGCCAAGATCATCGAAAAGGAACGCCCCGACGCGCTTTTGCCGACCATGGGCGGGCAGACCGGTCTCAACACTTCGCTGGCGCTGGCCGACATGGGCGTGTTGGACAAATTCGGCGTCGAATTGATCGGCGCCAAGCGCGAAGCCATCGAGATGGCCGAGGATCGCAAGTTGTTTCGCGAGGCGATGGACCGCATCGGACTGGAAAACCCCAAGGCCACCATTATCGCCGCCCCCAAGAAACCCGACGGCAAATACGACATCGCCGCCGGCGTGCGCGAGGCGGTGGAGGCGATCGAATATGTGGGCCTGCCCGCCATCATCCGCCCCGCCTTTACCCTTGGCGGCACCGGCGGCGGCGTCGCCTACAACCGCGACGACTATGAGGCCATCGTCCGTTCGGGGCTGGAAGCGTCCCCTGTGGCGCAGGTTCTGGTCGATGAAAGCCTGCTTGGCTGGAAGGAATTCGAGATGGAGGTGGTCCGCGACACCGCCGACAACGCCATCATCGTCTGCGCCATCGAAAACGTCGATCCGATGGGCGTCCATACCGGCGACAGCATCACCGTGGCCCCTGCCCTCACGCTGACCGACAAGGAATACCAGATCATGCGCAACGGCTCCATTGCCGTCCTGCGCGAGATCGGCGTGGAGACCGGCGGGTCGAACGTGCAATGGGCGATCAACCCGGCGGACGGCCGCATGGTGGTGATCGAGATGAACCCCCGCGTCTCCCGCTCCTCCGCCCTTGCGTCCAAGGCCACCGGCTTTCCCATTGCCAAGATCGCCGCCAAGCTGGCTGTCGGCTACACGCTGGACGAGCTGGACAACGACATCACCAAGGTCACACCCGCCTCGTTCGAGCCATCCATCGACTATGTCGTCACCAAGATCCCCCGCTTTGCCTTCGAGAAATTCCCCGGCTCGGAACCCAACCTCACCACCGCGATGAAATCCGTGGGCGAGGTCATGGCGATCGGCCGGACCATCCACGAAAGCCTGCAAAAGGCGCTGGCAAGCCTGGAAACCGGCCTCACCGGCTTTGACGAGATCGCGATCCCCGGCGCACCCGACAAGGCTGCGATCTTCAAGGCGCTGAGCCTTCAGACCCCCGACCGCATCCGCGTCATCGCGCAAGCCATGCGTCATGGCCTGACGAATGACGAGATCAACCAGGCCACGGCCTTCGACCCCTGGTTTCTTGACCGCATCCGCGAAATCATTGATGTCGAGGCAGAGGTCCGCGAAGCGGGGTTGCCCGTCACCGATCACGGCCTGCGCCGTCTGAAAATGCTTGGTTTTACCGACGCCCGCCTTGCCAAACTGACCGGCCGCGACGAGGCGCAGGTCAGGCGCGCCCGCCAGCGGCTTGGCGTGGTCGCGGTGTTCAAGCGCATCGATACCTGCGCGGCCGAATTCGAGGCCCAGACCCCCTATATGTATTCGACCTACGAATCCCCCGCGATGGGTGACGTGGAATGCGAGGCCCGCCCGTCGAAGGCGAAAAAGGTCGTCATCCTTGGCGGCGGCCCCAACCGCATCGGTCAGGGCATCGAGTTCGACTATTGCTGCGTCCATGCCTGCTACGCGCTGACCGCGGCGGGCTATGAGACGATCATGGTCAACTGCAACCCGGAAACCGTCAGCACCGATTACGACACCTCCGACCGGCTTTATTTCGAACCGCTCACGCTGGAGCATGTGCTGGAAATCCTGCGGGTCGAACAGGATAACGGCACCCTTCACGGCGTCATCGTCCAGCTTGGCGGCCAGACGCCCCTGAAACTTGCCCAGGCGCTGGCCAATGAGGGCATCCCGATCCTAGGCACCACGCCCGACGCCATCGACCTGGCCGAGGACCGCGAGAGGTTCCAGCAGCTTTTGCACAAGCTGGGCCTGAAGCAGCCGGTCAACGGCACCGCACGCAGCCGGGACGAGGCGTTCAAGGTGGCGCAGACCGTCGGCTATCCCCTGGTGATCCGCCCCTCATTCGTGCTCGGCGGGCGTGCGATGGAAATCATCCGCGACGACGACCAGCTGGAGCGGTATATCCGAACTGCCGTTCAGGTATCGGGTGACAGCCCGGTGCTGCTCGACAGCTACCTGTCCGGCGCGATCGAAGTGGATGTCGACGCCCTTTCCGACGGCAAACAGGTCCATGTCTGCGGAATCATGGAACATATCGAGGAGGCGGGCGTCCATTCCGGCGATTCCGCCTGCTGCCTGCCGCCCCATTCGCTGACCCCCGACACGATTGCCGAGCTCAAGCGCCAGACCGTGCAGATGGCCCTTGCGCTGAACGTCGTTGGCCTGATGAACGTGCAGTTCGCCATCAAGGACGGCGATATCTACGTGCTTGAGGTCAACCCCCGCGCCAGCCGCACCGTCCCCTTTGTCGCCAAGGCCACCGACAGCGCCATCGCCGCCATCGCCGCCCGCGTCATGGCCGGAGAGCCCCTGTCGAATTTCCCCCTTCGCCCGCCATACCCCCAAGGCGTCGGCCCCGACACGCCCCTGCCGCTGATGGACCCCAACACCCTCGCCGACCCCCAGACGCCGTGGTTTTCGGTGAAAGAGGCGGTCCTCCCCTTTGCCCGCTTTCCCGGCGTCGACCCCGTTCTTGGTCCGGAAATGCGCAGCACGGGCGAGGTCATGGGTTGGGACCGCACCTTTGCGCTGGCCTTCCTCAAGGCGCAGATGGGGGCCGGGACCGTCCTGCCCGATGCGGGCCGCGTCTTCGTGTCGATCAAGGACATGGACAAGACCGCCGCCTTTGCCGCCGCCGCGCGCGATCTGGTCGCGATGGGGTTCGAGGTGGTGGCCACACGCGGCACCGGCGCCTGGCTGGCCGATCAGGGCGTGCCGTCAACGCCGGTGAAAAAGGTCTATGAAGGCCAACCCAACATCGTCGACCGCCTGAAGAACGACGACATCGCGCTGGTGATGAACACCACCGAAGGCTCCCAGGCGGTCAGCGACAGCCGCGATATCCGCAGGGTCGCGCTGATGGACAAGATCCCGTACTTTACCACGGCTGCGGCGAGTATCGCTGTGGTGGCGGCGATGAAGGCGCGCGGCGAGGGCTATGGGGTGCGGACGTTGCAGGGGTAGGTCGAGATTGATGACAGATCAAGCAAATGAGCAAAAGACCGGAGAATTTTTTTCCCGTACTTATCTCTTGGCTGACAAACCGCTGTCAGATGATGTTCGCGCCAGACTTCGAATGGCAGCATATCTTGATGAATATTATGACGACAAGGAAATGGAAGTTGGAAAGTACATTGAGTTAGAACTTGGTATTGTCTGCCGCCAGTTAGGCCCAGCCCGATACTACATTAACTGGGGTAGATTTCTCAAGGAACTCGCGATCAAGGACTTCTTGGACGTGATGACTGCGGTGATCCGCTTCTTACCGCAGCGAAGAAAGGCAAAAGACCGCATCCAAGTAGAGTACAACTTACTTGAATTTGCCAAACGAGTCTTTGTCGAGCAAAACCTTGCCTATCGAATTGATAATAAAGGCGGGTGTCATCCATCGGTTGATGCGGCCTTTTCTATTTTGTCCAGAGGCTTAATCAGGAACTTAGCTAACCAAGAATTAGATGCGGCCCAAGATCACATTTCTCAGGCAGAGAGATCACTTTTGGCTGGCTCTTTTGATGCGCGCCAGGCAGTACGCTCGACATTTGATGCAGTGGAAAACTTGGCTAAGGTGATCTTTAAGGGATCAACCCAGCTCAATAAAACATTGATCGTCGATAGACTCGGTCCATTTTTGGTAGAAGCTGGCGGCAAGAGTGAAACCGAACGGAAGGCTTCCGAAAAGCTGGTAAATTCACTCATAGATTGGGCAGAGGCAGCACACTTTTATCGACACGCCTCGGGCAGTACTGACGTTGATCCGCCATCCGAGAGCTTTGCCTTGGCCTTCGTTTCACAGGGCTTCTCTTTTGTTCGATGGATCGCTGATGTATACGCGATTCAGCGAGCCTAGGGTGAGTGCCACCCCCTCACTCCCCCCTTCCCTCCAGCAACGCACCGCACGCTCGGGATCCCGGCCCCTCCCCCACTCGTCAAAGACTCCGCCGCCCAGCGCGCGCCGATCTTTTCGACCAGGGCCGCGGCGATGTACCGGCCCACATCCGCCCCATCCATTGCGGCAGAGTCTTCCGCTCCTCCCCCAACCCCAAAAACAATAAGCCGTCCCCAGTTTCCGGGGGACGGCTGCTCACGCAGAAACTCGTGAATCACTGTTTACGCAGCTGCTCGTGACATCAAAGGGTGTTGACCACGTCGCAGACCGCGCGCAGGGCCGGATCCGTCGGCTCGGGCGAGTCGCCGGTGCCGCTGGCCGCAGCTTCGCCGGAAGCGTCGCCTTCGGTTGCGCCGCCGGTTTCACCGGTGGAGCCGCCGCTGCCGTCGCCGCCGCCGCTCGACTGCATTGTCGTGGCGCAACGCGCCTTCAGCGCTTCCTGGTCTTCGGCACCGAGGGTGCCCCAATAGGTCTGGATGTCGGTTTCGGACCGCATCGTGCCCATGGTGTCGTCGGTGTAGAACGGCATCAACTGCGAGCGCTGCATTTCTGCGTCGTCCGCGGCGCTGTCGGTTTTGGTTTGCGCAAAGGTCGGGGCTGCGAACAGCGCCGCCGTCAGAAGAATTACTGCTTTCATCTCAAGCTTCCTTGGATTGGGTTATGGTTCTACAACCCTCAAATCCGGCTGATGTTCCCGCGACCGATGCATTTTGATGCCATGCTGCACATCCGAGGAAGCCTCGGCGCGGCACAAAGCGGCCCCGGCGCGCGTCCAGATCTTGGCCCGTACCTTGCCCAGACGCTGCTTACGGACGGCATATGCAAGGCATGTCCTTGACACAGAGCTCCTTTTGCCCCATCTCCCTCCCATCGGAGTGCCCGTGCCGCGTGAGCATGTGAAAGGCCCCGACATTGGTTCCCACCGTCACGCAGGGGTTCCGCGGCATCCACGGTATCGGGCAAGGGCTTGATGCGAGGGGACGCCGCACCCGCTGCCGTGCCCACGACGGGCCCGGATCAGGCCGCCTGTCGGGCTGCCGGAAAGATTAGAAATGACCAGTTTTGCAGACCTCGGGCTGTCGCCCGCCATCCTCAAGGCGCTTGAAAAGACGACGATGAAGATGCCGACACCCATTCAGGTGCAGGCGATCCCCCATATCATGGCGGGTCGCGACCTGATGGGCCTGGCGCAGACCGGCACCGGCAAGACGGCGGCGTTCGGCCTGCCCTTGTTGCACCGGATTCTGGACCTCGGCCACCCGCCGGGGCCGAAGAACGTCCGTGCCCTGATCCTGGCACCGACGCGCGAACTGATCGGGCAGATCAAGGACAACCTCGAAGTGTTCACCAAGGGCACCGCCGTCAAGGTCACCATGGTGGTCGGCGGGGCGAGTTTGTTCAAGCAGGCGCAGGCGCTCAGCAAGGGAACCGACGTTCTGGTCGCCACCCCCGGTCGCCTGATCGACCTTCTGGAACGCGGCGATGTCAAGCTTGACCAGTGCGGTTACCTGGTGCTGGACGAGGCCGATCACATGCTCGACATGGGCTTCATCCACAGCCTGCGCAAAATCGCCAAGCACATCCCGCAAAAGCGCCAAACGATGCTGTTTTCGGCCACGATGCCCAAGGATATCGAAGAGATCGCAGACACGTACCTGCGCGACCCGATCCGTGTGCAGGTGGCCCCCCCGGGCAAGCCGATCGAAAAGATCAGCCAGGGCGTCCACTACATCCCCAATGGCGACAAGGCGCGCCTGCTGGAGGAGTACCTGAAAAAGCACCCGACCGAACAGGCGCTGGTCTTCGGGCGCACCAAGCACGGGTCGGAAAAGCTGATGAAGCTGCTCGCGACCTGGGGTTTCAAGGTCGGCTCCATCCACGGCAACAAGTCGCAGTCCCAGCGTGACCGGACCCTGACAGAATTCCGCGCGGGTGCGCTGGATGTGCTGGTCGCCACCGACGTGGCGGCGCGGGGTATCGATATTCCCACGGTCCGGCATGTCTACAACTTCGACCTGCCGAACGTGCCGGAAAACTACGTCCACAGGATCGGCCGCACGGCGCGGGCGGGGGCCGAGGGAACTGCGGTCGCCTTCTGCGCCCCGGCGGAAATGGGCGAGCTTCAGGCGATTGAAAAATTGCTGAAAAAGCCGATCCCGGTGTTGGCCGGCGCGCCCTGGGCTGCCGATATCGTGGCCGCTGCACCCAAGCCCGGCCAGAACCGTGGTCAGCGTCCGCAGCGTCAGGGCGGCCAGAAGCCGGGCGCGAAACCGCCTGCCAAACCCCAAGGCCAGCGTCCCGCCGGCCAGGGTCGTCCTGCCGGGGCCAAGCCACAGGGCGGTACTTTCACGCCGCGCCGGTCCGACGGCGGCAAACCGCAGCAGCGCCGCCCGGGCTGACACCAGACAACGGCAGCGGCGGCGACCCTTGGACGCCTGCCGCAAGCTGTTGATCGGTTTCAGATGTTTCGGTGTCCTGTCAGCGGTCGCGAAAGCGGCAAAGGCCTTGGTCTATTCGCTTGCCCGCCGCTGAATGGCCTAGTCGACCTCGTCTTCAAGGTTCAGCTTCATCGCCAACAGTACTTGCTGCAGTGCCGTCGCCTCGCGCAACAGCCGCTTGGCCTCGTTGACCGAGATTTTGCCGTCGCCGATGGCCTGATTGTATTCGCTCATCAGCATCGCAAACCGCTGCGCCAGCGCCACCACATCGTGGTTGACCCCGTGGGTTGGTGAATTCTTGCGGTCCATGTCATAGGACAGCGTAATCCCCCGCATGTCTGCCAGTGCCGCAGTCACATGCGGAAACTCCGCAGCCGCCTCAAGCTGGGCCACGACATCGATGGGCATGAACCGGTCGCCATGTTCGTCCGCATCCGAATAATACCGGCCAAGCGTCGCCTTGGATCGCCCCGTAAGGGTGCATGCGGCCTCGATGCCGACATCCTTGACCAACGCTTCGCTGTGCTTTTTCAGATAGGTCGCGATACTCATAACTGCCTTACCGGTTTGCCAGAAGCTGGGGAATTCGTTTCAGGTTTTCCCCTTTTGCACAAGACGGCAGTTTGCGAACGATACGGCGTTCCAAACGTTTGGAACCGGTACAAGCCGGTTGGCGTCCCCAGCGACAACTGGCCCAAAGGGTCCGCTAGACGCCACATGTTTGGCTGGATAGCGGACCTGTCCGGGTTTTGTCAGTGTCGCCAGGTTTTCGTGCTGGCAGTTGTAAGGGGTAAAACAATAGCCGCACCAACGCTGGCGTGTACGCTGACAACTCGACGCCGGGCCGCCTTCTTTACAGGGACGGGCGTGCCCGGCGTCTCTTGCACGCACCCATGGCGATCAGCTAAAGCGCGTCATGGCCAAGCTTTACTTTCACTATTCGACCATGAATGCGGGCAAGTCGACCGCGCTTCTGCAGGCGTCGCACAACTACCGCGAAGGCGGCATGCAGACCTATCTGATCACCGCGCAACTGGACAAACGCGCCGGTCAGGGCCGCATCGCCAGCCGGATCGGCATCGGCGAGGCTGCCGACACCTTTGCCCCGGGCGAGGACCTGTTTGCCAAGGTCGCGACCCGGCAGGCGCAGGGCCCGGTCGCCTGCGTTTTCATCGACGAGGCTCAGTTTCTGTCCAAGGATCAGGTCTGGCAGCTGGCTTGTGCGGTCGACGATCTGGGCGTGCCGGTGATGTGCTACGGGTTGCGCGTGGATTTCCAGGGCAACCTTTTCCCAGGCTCGGCCGCGCTTTTGGCCTGGGCAGATGAAATGCGCGAAGTCCGCACGATCTGCCATTGCGGACGCAAGGCCACCATGGTCATCCGGCGCGGCCCCGACGGCCGGGCATTGCATGACGGCGAACAGGTGGTGATCGGGGGCAATGAGACCTATGTCAGCCTGTGCCGCCGTCACTGGCGCGCGGCGATGGAAAATTAGGTCGCAGGCACCACAGCCCGTCCGCTGCGCAGGATCAGGATGCCCGCCGCCACGATCATCGCGATGCCAAGGACAGCCAGCGGTTCCAGCATCTGCCCCCAAAGCAGCCATCCCCAGCCAGCCGACACCGGCAGGATCACATATTCAAGCACCGAGGCCCGCCCCGCATCGGTCATCTGATAGCCGCGGATCATCATGCCGACGGCAATGAGCGACCCTGCCGCCTGCACGAAGGTCCAGAACAGGAACGTCGCCGACGGCCAGACTGCGCCGCGCTGCAGGAACCCATCCGCGCCCTCGGCGACCGCCAGCGGGTAGACCGACAACGCGATCATTCCCGCGACACCGAACACGCCCAGGACCAGAAAGAACCCGGCAAGCAGGGTTTCCGCACTTTCCCCGGCGCACCAGGCGCGGGTGGCAATGTTGCCCATCGCATACATCGCCCCCGCCAGAACCGGCAGCACGGCGGCCAAAGACGCATCGGCCATCGCCTCAGGCCCAAGCACAAGGACCACCCCGACAAACCCGATCGCCACGGCTGCGATCTGGGCGCGACTGATGATCTGCCCATAAGCCAGCCTCGATATCAGCAGGACGAAGATCGGCGCGGTGAAAAGGCCCGCTGCAACGATCGCAACCGGCAAAAAGGCCAGCGCACCGAAATAGATCAGCATCGCCAGACCGTGCAGCACCGATCGTGCCGCCACACCGCTCCAGCGCAACGGACGCAGGCGCAAACCCAACAGGGGTGCAAACAACGCCAGCAAGACCGCCGCCATCGCACTGCGGGTGGCATGAAACTGCCACAGCCCCGCTTCGGCCGCGATGACGCGCACATAGTTGTCGGTAAAGCCGATGATGACGGCGTAGCCAATCATCAGCCCCGCTGCCACCAGCACGCGATCCTGGCCTGTGTTCACCCGCGATCTCCCGACAGAAGCGATGGCGAAGTGAACCCCAACCCTGCCGGTACCGCGCGCCGGAATACGACACTTGACCGCGAGACAGCCGCTACATCCGGCTCCGATGCCGGGACGAACGCCCGGGACGAACGCCCGGACGAACGATTGTGGCGGTCAGGCCAAGCGGATAAGGTCGCGGCAGGCAGGGACAGAGAACACATCGCGCATGACGGCGCTGACACAATACAAACGCCTCGAAAGCTCCGGGCTGTGGCGGGATAATCCCGCCGACCAGCGCCGCGAGGTGATCGTCCGTCTGGGCGACGCCACGCTGGTGCTGTCGGACCCGCGCACGGACGTCGCCCTCAGCCATTGGTCGCTGCCGGCGATATCACGCGTGTCACCAGGCACGGCGCCCGCCATCTACAGCCCCGGACCGGATTCGCGCGAGACGCTGGAGCTGGAAGATCGCGACATGATCGCGGCGCTGGAAAAGGTGCATGCGGCGCTTGCGGCGGCCGTCCCGCGCCCGGGCCGGCTGCGCGCGGCGCTGGTTGCGGGGGTGTCGACGGCGCTGGTGGTGCTGGGA
>JANPKV010000338.1:0-2787 GCA_031426185.1 Rhodobacterales bacterium
GACGATCGAGGGCGCGGAACGCATGCGCCTGCAGCGCATCCGCAAGATCGCGGGCCTGCCATTGGGCGAGGTTTACAGTCCCGACGAATTGCGGCGCGCGGCAGACCGGTTGCGGCGGTCGGGTGTGTTCCAATCGGTGTCGCTGGTCGAAGATGACGCGATCACCGCGCCGGACAGACTGGGCATCACGGCCGTGCTGATAGAGGAAAAGACGCGGCGCTATCGGTTCGGGGCCGAGATTGCGACGGACGTGGGCGTGGCGCTGACAGGCGAATGGCTGCATCGCAACCTCTTGGGCGGGGGTGAGCGTCTGACCATCGACGGTGCGATCAGCAACCTGGGCGCGCAGGACAGTGGGATCGACTACGACCTCGGCATCGCGCTGGAGCGCCCCGCGACGCCTGGACCTGATACGACAGCGCGTGTGTCGCTGGACCTCGCCCATGTCGACGAAGCTGACTATACCGCCGATTCACTCGATCTGGGGCTGACCTTCCGCCACTACTTTTCAGACCAGCTGACGGCGAGTGCCGGCATTGAATACAGCTATATCGAAGGGCGCGATGAAGTGAGCGGTTTTCGATACCGCAACCTTTCATTGCCGCTTGGCGCGACCTGGGACAGACGCAACGACGCCAAGAATGCCAGCCGGGGCTTCTATCTTGAAGCCGAGGTGAAACCTTTCCTCGGTTTCGGCACGACCGGGTCGGGCGTTCGCCTCACTCTTGACGGGCGCGCATACCGTCGTCTCGGGGCCGGAGATCGCGTGGTCCTTGCGGCACGGTTGCAGGGTGGCGCGATTGCGGGGTCAAACCTGCTTGACGTGCCGCGTGACGAGCTTTTCTATTCCGGCGGCGGGGGCACGGTGCGGGGCCAGCCCTATCAGTCCCTTGGCATCGCCGTGAATCGGGGCTTTGGTCCGGATTTTCAGGTCGGCGGCACGCATTTTATTGGTGGCTCCATCGAATTGCGCACCAAGCTGACCGACAAGGTCGGGCTGGTCGGCTTTTTCGATGCGGGGCAGGTAACGGCGGGCGGGTTTTCGGGCGACCTTGGCGGATGGCATTCAGGCGCGGGCCTGGGGTTGCGCTACGATACCGGGTTTGGTCCGATCCGCGTCGATATTGCTGGTCCCGTTAGCGGCAATACCGGTGACGGCACGCAGCTTTATGTCGGACTGGGGCAGTCATTCTGATGCGGTATCTTCGGCCCGTTTTCGTCGCCGTGCTGATGGCCATGCCCCTTGCCGCCGTAGCTCAGCAGGATGACCGCGATTACCTGACCGCATTCCTTGAAGCCAACCTGTCCGATGCGGGGCGCAACGTCACGATCACGGGCTTTGCCGGGGCCTTGTCGTCGCGCGCGACCGTCGAGCAGATGACCATCGCGGATGCCACCGGGATCTGGATCACGCTGAACGGCCTCACGCTGGACTGGAGCCGGTCCGCGCTCTTGTCCGGCGAGGTGGAAATCGACGCCCTGACGGCCGATGAAATCCTGATCGACCGCCTGCCCGACACCGACGACGGTCTGCCGGACGCCGAGGCGCGCGGTTTCAGTCTGCCGGAGCTGCCGGTTTCGGTCCGGATAGGTCAGCTTGCCGCAGCGAGGATCGTGCTTGGCCCGACCGTGCTTGGGCAAGATGTCGAAGGCTCGCTGGCGGCATCAATGTCATTGGCGAACGGCGAAGGGCAGGCACAGCTGGACCTGACGCGAACCGATGACGGACCGGCGGGACGCATCACACTGGCGGCAGGTTACGCCAATGCCACCCGCCAGTTGGTGGTGGACCTGTCTGCGACCGAGGATGACGGCGGGATTTTCAGCACCTTCCTGAACCTGCCCGGATCGCCCTCGGTTGCCCTGACGGTCGAGGGCGCGGGGCCAATCGACGACTTCACATCGGAATTGGCGCTTGAAACCGATGGCACGCCTCGTGCAGCCGGGACGGTCACATTGCGCGGAAACGCGGAAGGCGGCATCGGCTTTGCGGCCGACATCTCGGGCAATGTCATGCCGCTGCTGGCGCCCGAATATGCCGCGTTCTTTGGCGATGCGGCCAGCTTGCGCACAAGCGGCACGCGCGACAGTCTTGGGGGGCTTCAGCTGGATGCGCTGGCGCTGGCGACCGATGCCCTGCGGCTGGAGGGGCAGCTGTCGGTTGCCGCAAATGGCCAGCCGTTGCAGTTTGACCTCGCTGGCGATCTTGGCCTGCCGGATGGCGCGCCAGTACTGTTGCCGCTTGGCGGGACGGGCAGAACAGAGGTGACATCGGCCAGCGTCGCGCTGCAGTTCGACGCCGCCCAGGGCGACGTCTGGACGTTGTCGACGCGGATTGTCGGGCTTCAACGACCTGACATCGCGATCGACCTGCTTGCGCTCGACGGCTCTGGCGGGATCGGACGCACGGCGGATGGATCGACTTTCAATGCAACGCTTGGGTTTTCCGCGAACGGGGCGGTGCCTGCCGATCCGGCGCTGGCCGAGGCGCTTGGAACCGACCTTTCCGGCAAACTGGTCGCCGAGTTTCAAGAAGGGCAGGAGGCCGTGCGCCTGCCGCTTCTGGAGATCACCGGCGACGGGTATGGGCTGACTGCAACGGGGGAAATCGGGGGCCTGAATTCGGGCATGGAACTGTCCGGCACCACACGGGCGGAATTTTCCGATCTCGGGCGGCTTTCCCTGTTGGCGGGACGACCGCTGAAAGGGTCCGCGACGATTGATCTTGCCGGAAACGGAAGTCCGCTTGGCGGGACTTTCGACATCGTCGGAACCGTCGATGGCCGG
>JANPKV010000339.1:0-3002 GCA_031426185.1 Rhodobacterales bacterium
CCCGCGCGGTGGCAGCGGCTGGCGCTGCTGCTTGCGGTATTGCCGTTCTGGACGTCCTATGTGGTGCGTTCCTATGCGTGGCTGCTGGTGCTGGGCCAGAACGGGGTTCTGAACAAGGCACTGCTGGGCGCCGGGGTGATCGTGGAACCACTGGAAATCGTGGCGACGCGCGCGGCAACCGTCATCGGGTTCGTGCATTTCTTCGTCATGCTGCTGACGCTGACGATCTATGCCAACCTGATCCAGCTGTCGCCAAACTATGCCCGCGCGGCGGCTGACCTGGGCGCAGGGCGCTGGGCCACGTTCCGCCACGTGATCCTGCCCCTGACCTTGCCCGGGGTGGTGACGGGGGCATTCCTGACCTTTGTGCTGTGCATCGGGGACTACGTCACGCCGCAAATCCTGGGCGGAAACAACGAGTTGACCTTGCCGCAACTGATCATGCTGCAACTCGGGCGGTCGGGAAATTTCCCGCTGGCATCTGCGCTCAGCGTGATCCTGATGGCGGTGGTCACCTTGGCCTATGTCGCCTCGGCGCGCTGGCTGCGGTTGGACCGGGTATGATGCGGGCGGCGTCATGGGCCTATCTGGCGCTGGCATACGGCTTCATTTTTCTGCCCGTCGCGGTGCTGGTCGCGTTTTCGTTTCAGGACGGTCGCCTGCCGGTGCCGCCGTTTCAGGGCATGTCGCTGAAATGGTATGCGCAGGTCCTGGGCGACCGGGACCTGATGGCGGCACTGGGCAACTCTCTGATCGTGGCGCTGGTGTCGTCTGCCGTCGCGCTCGTCCTCGGTTTTCTGGCCGCACACGCCTTGGCGCGGGTGACACTGCCGGGGTCGGTCTGGATGCGGGGCGCGCTGATTGCCCCGATGACGGTCAGCTACCTCATCATCGCCTTGGGGCTGTTGAGCCTGTTCAACCAGATGGGCGTCCGGCTCAGCCTTTGGACGGTGGGCATCGGACATGTCGTGATCAATCTGCCCTTGTGTTTTGCGATCCTTTACGCCGCGATGGGCGACCAGCAGAAATCGGCAGAGCGTGCCGCGCGCGACCTTGGTGCGTCGGAGGCGCGCGTCCTGTGGCATGTGTCCGCGCCGATGCTCGCGGCGCCGATGGCGGCCGCGTTCTTCTTGTCGGTGACGTTCAGCTGGGATGAGTTCATCATCGCGTTCCTGCTCACACGCTTTGACGTGACCCTGCCGGTAGAGATCTGGTCACTGCTGCGATCGGGCCTGTCGCCGGCGACGAACGCCGTCGGTTCGCTGGTGTTTCTGGTGTCGGTCGCGGCGGTCATCTGCGGCGAGTTTCTGATGCGGAGGCGCGGATGACGGCGGGGGTGGTGATCGACACGGTATCGCAGGCTTTCGGTGCCGCGACGGCGCTCGACCGCGTCAGTCTCGAGATTGCGGCGGGCGAGTTCGTGGTGCTGCTGGGGCCGTCGGGCTGTGGCAAGACCACATTGCTGAACCTGATCGGCGGCTTTGCCGAACCGACCCATGGCCGCGTGCTGATCGGCGGGCGCGACATGGCGGGGATCGCCCCCAAGGACCGGCCCACGACGACGGTCTTTCAGGACTATGCCCTTTTTCCGCATCTGTCATTGGCCGACAATGTCGGCTTTGGCCTGCGGATGCGGGGGATGGCGGCAGGTCCGCGTCGCGAAAAGGCCGAACAGATGCTGGCGCTGGTGGGGTTGGCGGGGCGCGGGGATCGCCGTCCGCATGAGCTGTCGGGCGGGCAGCGACAGCGCGTGGCCCTGGCGCGGGCGCTGGCGGTGGAGCCGGACGTGCTGTTGCTGGATGAGCCGCTTGGGGCGCTGGATCTGAAGTTGCGCCGCGCGATGCAGGATGAGTTGAAGGCGTTGCAGCGGCGGTTGGGCACGACTTTCGTGCATGTGACGCATGACCAGGAAGAGGCAATGGCGATTGCCGACCGGATCGTGGTGATGAACGCCGGGCGGGTCGAGGATTTCGGACCTCCCAAAGAGGTGTACCTGCGGCCGCGGTCGCTGTTCACGGCGGGGTTCATGGGCGAGGTCAACAAGATCGCGGTAAGCGGCGGGCAATCGTCGCTGGGCCCGCTTGTGCCCGGGACGGGAACGCTGTGCATCCGCCCCGAGGCGATCGGTCTGGATGGCGGCTTGCGGCTCGGGCCCGCGCGGATCACCGACCTTGCGTTTTTCGGGGCCCACATCCGGGCACATGCGGTGCCGCTTGCCGCGCCGGATACCGATCTGATCCTGCATCTGCCGCCCGAAACCGCCGTCGCTGTCGGGGATGTGCTTGACCTCCGCGCCCGCGCGCATGTCTTGTTGGCCGCATGACCAGAGCAAATCCCTCCGACTGGTGGCGCGTCAGATCCGTCGGTGACGGCGTCAGCCACATCGACGAGCCGCATATCCTTGAGTTCTTCCGCTGCAACGTCTGGCATGTGCGGGGCCGGGACCGGGATATGCTGGTCGATAGCGGAATGGGCGTTGTCAGTTTGCGCGATCATGTGGCGCTGGTGACGGAAAAGCCGCTGGAGGCGGTGGCAAGCCACACCCATTTCGACCATGTCGGCTGTCATCACGAGTTTGCTTGCCGGTCCTGCCATGGCGCGGAGGCGCATGTTTTGCGCGCGCCCACACGGGAAAACACGGTCGCGGACAAATACGTGACCGATGCGATCTTTGCGACGCTGCCGCCAGATCCCTACCGGTCCGAGGCGTATAACGTGGCCGCAGCGCCGGCGACGCGGCTCTTGTGGGACGGCGACATCGTCGATCTGGGGGATCGGCACTTCGAGGTGATCCACACGCCGGGCCATTCACCGGGGGGCATCGCACTTTGGGAGGCCGCGACGGGCATCCTGTTTTCGGGCGACGTCGTCTATGATGGGGAACTTGTCGAGGGCACCACCGCGCTGGAAGCGTGGCAATACCGGGCCTCGATGGAGCGGCTGTTGCGCCTGCCGGTCCGGGTCGTGCATGCGGGGCATTTCCCCAGCTATTCCGGCGCGCG
>JANPKV010000340.1:0-40501 GCA_031426185.1 Rhodobacterales bacterium
CCCGCGCGCAGGACAAAGTTCGCGTCCTCCAGCGCATGCACACCGCCGTAATGCTTGGTCAGCCCGCGTGTTTCCAGAACGATATCGCTCATGTCCCTACCCCCGGGTCCGCGCTTTTTGGCGCCATTGGTCCAGCACGACCGCAGCGATGATGATCGCGCCCTTGACCATCTCCTGGTAGTAGGCATCCAGCTTGATCGACGTGAAGCCCGAGATGATGACCGAAAAGATCGCAGCCCCCAGCACGGTGCCGATGATCGACCCGCGACCGCCCGCCAGGCTGACCCCGCCGATGACGGCCATGGCGATGGCGTCAAGTTCGTACATCACCCCCATGCCGGCCTGCGCCGTCAGGTTCTTTGACGTCAGAAGGATGGCAGCCACAGCGGCCAGAAACCCGGCAATGGCGTAGACCAGCACCTTGTGGCGGTCGACATTGATCCCCGACATCCGGGCCGCCGCCTCGTTCGAGCCGATCGCATAACTGTGCTTGCCATAGAGGGTGTAGGTCATGATGACATGAAAAAGGACCGCCAGGATCACGAAGATCACCGCCGGGTTCTGGCCGTCCCAGCTGAGCAGCCCGAACGTCATGCCGCTGAGAATGTCGCCATTCGCCAATGCACCATAGCTTTCCGTGGGAAAGCTGACAGGCTGTCCGTTGGACCACCACCGCGCGACACCCCGCGCCGAGACCATCACGCCAAGCGTCGCGATAAAGGGCGGAATTTTGGTATAAGCGATCAGCAAGCCATTGATCAGGCCCGCAAATATCCCGCATGCCAAGCCTACGACAATCGGCACGATGACGGGAAGGTCCATCGCCCAGTCGCCAAAGATCGCTTTTGGATTGGGATTGCCGTTCACCATAGCGGTTTGTGCGAAACTCATGGCGACCATCGCGGTCGCACCAACCACCGATCCCGATGACAGGTCGATGCCGCCAATGATGATCACCTGGGTGACGCCCAGCGCGATCACGCCGATGATGGCAACCTGCAAGATCATGATGTCGAGCCGCTGCTGGTTAAAGAGCGTGTCGACATTGTCGCGCATGTTGAAAAGAAAGCTGCTGCCGTTGAAACGGTTCAGAAGCTCGAAGATCACGATGATCAGGATCAGCGCCCCAAAGACGTTCCATTCCGGTGCTCGGGTCCGTTTGGCGGGATCATAGTTCAGCCCGCCCAGGCCATGTGCCGCTTGCGCCACGTCGTTTCCCCTCCACCCGCTGATGTCCGTCACATATCTTCCGCCGGGGTTGCCTCGGCGACAAGATGAATTCGGGGCAGCGCGCACGCTGCCCCGGTTTGGCCAAAGGGCCTTAGTTCTTCGACAGATAGTTGGCGATGTTCGCCGGGGTCACCAGTTCGAACGGCACAAAGACCTTCTGTTCGACCGCTTCGCCCGCCGCCAGCTTGACAGCCGCGTCCAGCGCGCCGCCGCCCTGAGCTGCCGCGTTCTGGAACACCGTGATGTCCAGCTCGCCCGCCTGCATCGAGGCAAGTGCGTCCTGCGTGGCGTCGACGCCCGACACGATGACGGACGCCATGTCGATGCCCGAGGCCTTCATCGCCTGGATCGCGCCCAGCGCCATCTCGTCGTTGTTGGCGAGAACACCGTCGAACGCGGCACCGGTCGAGAGCCAGTTGGTCATCAGGTTCTGCGCTTCGTCACGCGACCAGTTGGCGGTCTGCATGTCGATCACGTTGACCTTGACGGCGCATTTGCCGGCTTCGATCACGTCGGTGTAGTTCTGCGTGCGCTGCACGGCAGCCTGGTTCGACAACTGGCCCTGCATGACATAGACGTTCACGTCGGTCTTGCCGGCGGCGGCCCACTGGTTGCACTGCTCGATGAAGCCCTGGCTGGACGAGTCAACCTCGTTCGACGCGACAAACGCCTGGTTGTCGGGCAGCGTGTCGACGTTGATCGGCTGGCGGTTCACATAGACCAGCGGGACCCCGGCAGCGGCGGCCGCGTCCGACATGGCCTGCGTGGCCGAGGTGTCGACCGGGTTGACGATGATCGCATCGACGCCCGACGCGATGAAGTTGTTGATCTGGTCAAGCTGCTTGGCCACGTCATCCTGCGCGTCCTCGATCTGCACGGACAAACCGGCCGCATCGGCCTGCGCCTGAATGCCGTTGCGCAGAACGGTCAGAAAGTTGTCGTCAAAGCGGGCCATCGAGACGGCGATGCCTTCTGCCATGGCGGTCGTGCCCATCAGGGACACCAGGCCCGCGATCAGGATCTTGTTCATTGTCTTTCCTCCACTGAAGGTGTCCGGCACACCCATTTCTCCCAACCGGACCGACCGGGGCTTGGCCCACGAGCGGTATCTTGTCGTCGTTACGCAGCGGGGGCCGAGACGCCCTGCCGGATAAACTCCATCGACGCGGCAAGCGCGCTTCGCGGATCGGCCAGCGCGTGCACCGATGGCGCAAATGGTTCATAGCTGATCGGCCCTGCATAACCTGCATCCCGCAAGGCCGCGATCTGGGCCACATTGTCCAGCCGGTCGTGGCGGTCGACCAGCACCCGGTGCGGGTCGCGCATGTCGCTGACCGCAACCGCAGGATCAACCACGCCCGAGACATGCACGATTCCGGTCAGCGCGGGGAAGATCGGCCCGCCGCCTGCCAGATGATGGTGGAACGTGTCATGCACCATGAAATAGGTGCCCTGTCCGCCCACCGCGTCGATCACATCGGCGAGGATATCCTTGTAGCGAAGGCTGCAGACTTCAAAGCCGAGGGGTTCCACCATCGCCTTCAGCCCATGGGCACGCAGCATCGGCAGGATTTCCCGCAAGGCGGTTTCGGTCACGCGTCGGCTGTCGGCGCGGTCGGTCGCCACACCGTCATTGCGCGGGATCAGACTGATCGCCTCGGCCCCCGCAGCGACAGCGATCTGCATGAGAGCCTCGGCCTCGGCGGCTTTGGCATCCGACCAGTCGTTGAACATCTTGACCTCGGCCAGTGCCAGAAACCGCAGCCCGCGTGCGCGCAAGGCGGCACCCACAGCGGCGGGTGCGGCGCCCTGAAACAGGGGGCCGGACAAATCATTGCGGTATTCGACACCGACGCATCCAAGATCGCGCGCAAGGTCGGCAAATGCCTCCCAGGTCAGACCGGGGGCGGTCATATGGTTCAGCGCGAAAGGCAGCATGATGTCGTGATCCCGTTTTCCAACCTGGTCGTGTCTAGCATAATGGAATTTTTATTCCACGCCTTAAATATTTTGACCACAATGATCCATCCGTCAGCAATAACGCGGTTGGCGTCGCCCGTTTTGGCGGATTCGCGGCAAGGGCGGGTGTCGCATGCGCAGCCTGCCGACGGCTGGCGCGACCGAGCCTTGGATTGATTCGGCCAGAAAAAAGGGCGCCCGTGAGGACGCCCTTCTTCATGCTGCCGTGAAACGGGTGATTACATCTTGCCCCAGATCTTTGCATAGGCGTCGCGATAGCCGTTCTGGGGATCAAAGGCGTTGCTGTCGCCCATCGCCTGCAACCCAACTTCGGTGACAAGGGCCGGTGCCGTGACGTAGCCCGAGCAGGCCTCGCCCTGGACCGCGCGGTTCAGCTCGTCGACCAGTTGCCAGCCTTGCAGGTTCAGCGGTTCCGCCACCGTCACGGCCTGATACTGGCCCGAACGGATGCGCTGGAACGCCGCCTCCGATCCGTCACCGGCCGAACCGGCCTTTGGATTGGCCTTGCCGTCAATGCCCGCCGAAGCAAGCGCCGGCCCCATGAAGTCGAAATAAAGATCGTTGATGGCCAGCGAATGGGTCCACTGGTCGCCGTATTTCTGCAGCAGCGACGTCGTCAGGGGCCCCATCCGGGTCGAGGTTTCGGCGATGGGCGTATCGACATATTCCAGCACCGTGCCGCCGCCCGCCTCGATGACCTCCTTGATGCGATTGGCCTTGTCGATGGCGATTTGATAAGTGCTGTCGGTGAAGATGATCGCCCCGACCTTGCCGGCGCCATCCTCGAGCGCCCAGTTCGCGGCGGTCTCCGATACGGTCATCGCGTCGGTTGAGACATTGGCAAAGATGCCGCCCGGCGCGTCACAACCGATCTTCGGGCCGGAATGCCACGACACCATCGGGATCTTGGCCGCCACGACGCCTTCGATCGCGGCCTGCTGTTCGGTTGCGTCAAACCCGTTGATGATGATGCCATCGGGCTGAAGCGCCATCGCCTGCCCCATGGCTGCCGTGCGGCCCTGCACCGACCCCGCCCCATCCAGCACCCGCACCGTCCAGCCGATCTTGGCTGCGGCTTCTTCGACGCCCGTGGTCACGCCGAGGATGCCGCCGTTCTTGAGGTCGGCGGCCAGCACGACAATGGTCTTGCCTTCGGCAGCGGCAGGACCGCTGGTGGGGCCGTCAAAGGCCAAGTCTTGCGCCAGTGTCGGCAGCCCGAAGCTGGCCGCCAGCGTTGTTGCCAGCATGGCGCGAATGAACAGACGTTTCTTCATGGTAGTCCTCCCGGTTGATTTGTCGTCCTACTTGCGCGCAGCACCTTTTTTGCGTTGCGCGTATCCTGCGATGCCGATCGCGATCAGCAGCGTCGCCCCGTTGAACATCGGCTCGACCCAGAACGAGCCGCCGAATTGCTGAATGCCGGAAATCCCGACGGCCAGAATGGTGACCCCGATGATGGTGCCCCAGACATTTACCCGCCCCGGCTTGATGGTGGTGGAGCCCAGGAATGCGCCGACAAGTGCCGGCAGAAGAAACTCCAGTCCCACCGAGGCCTGACCGATCCGCAGCTTTGACGCGAGCAACACGCCGGCAATCGCCGAAAGCGTTCCGGATGCGACAAAGGCGCCCACCACGAACTTGCGCGTCGGGATGCCGTTCAGCTCCGCCGCCTTCTGGTTGGCGCCGATGGCGTACAGGAAACGCCCCACGGGGGTGTATTCCAGCACCACCCACATCACGAGACTGACCAGCAGCACGTAAAAGCCGGTGATCGGCAGGCCCAGCACCCATTGGCCGCTCAGCAGGTAAAAGGCGGGGTCCAACTCTCCCACCACCTGCCGGCCGCCCGAATGCCAAAGCGCGATGGCGTAAAGGACCGTGCCGGTTCCCAGTGTCGCGATGAAGGCATCGATCTTGGCGACCTCGACCAGCAGACCGTTCAGAAAGCCGGTTGCGGCACCCAAGATGATGACAATCGCGACGGCAACCGGCCAGGGCATGCCAAAATTGATCTGAAACGAGATCGCCAGGATGTGCCACAGCACGATGCCGTAGCCGACCGTCAGATCGATCCGCCCCGCCACCATCGGGATCATCGCGGCCAGCGACAACAGGGCGATGATGGACTTGTCGGACAGGATCGCCCGCAGGTTCAGCAATGTGGGAAAGGTCTTTGGCAGCAGCAGCGAAAACAGCAAGATCAGAAAGACCGTCAGGATCACCAGCCCGTAGACCGGCGCCAGACGCAGCATGCGCCGCGCAAGACTCAGGTTGGCGATTTCGTCCCGGGTCGGCTCCAGAGCGTCAGATCGAAGAGATGTCATGAGGGCTCTTTTCTGGGTCAGGCTGCATGTTCGCTGGCCGAGGCGGCCGCGATCAGGGTTTCGGTCGATAGCGCCACGCCGCTGAGTTCGCGGGTCACCTTGCCGCGGCTGAACACGATCGCGCGGTGGCAGATGTTGGCAATTTCTTCAAAGTCGGTGGAGACCACGATCACCCCCATGCCAGAGGCCAGCGCTTCGAACAAAAGGTGGTAGATCTCGGCCTTGGCCCCCACATCCACCCCGGCAGTCGGGTCCTCAGCGATCAGCAGCCGCCGTCCCGTACCGAGCCACCTGCCGACGACGATCTTTTGCTGGTTGCCGCCCGACAGCGCCTCGATGGCAAGAGTGGGGTCGTTCGGTGACAGACCCACCTTTGTGCCCAGGATCCGCGCCAGGTTGCCTTCGAAGGATGCCGACATGAACGACGCAAGGTTTCGCCCG
The DNA here is from genome assembly GCA_031426185.1 of Rhodobacterales bacterium. Lineage (GTDB taxonomy): Bacteria > Pseudomonadota > Alphaproteobacteria > Rhodobacterales > Rhodobacteraceae > JAJNPS01. The sequence goes on from JANPKV010000340.1 coordinate 5,976, forward strand.
GTGGCCAGAGGGTTGAGAAATGCGTTTTCCCGAATGGTCAGCGCAGGTGCGATCGATTCCACCACGCGGTCGCGCGCGACAAATCCGATACCGGACCGCATCGCGGCGCGGGGAGAGGTCAGCTCGGGGGTCGCGCCGTCAAGGGATACCCGCCCCTCATGGGGCTCGAGCCCGTAGAGGGCGCGGCCGATCTCTTCGTGCCCTGCCCCGCGCAGGCCCACCAGTCCGACCATTTCGCCCCGCGACATGCGCAAGCTGAAAGGTCCGGCCTTGGCGGTGCGCAAGCCTTCGATGACCAGAAGCTCCGGGCCGCTCTGGACGTCGGGGCGCAGGATGTCGCGGGCCTTGCGTCCGACAATCAAGCCGACAAGGTCTTCGGCGACAGTATGCCCGATGTCGCGCATGCCGGCCATCTTGCCATCGCGCAGAACCGCCACGCGGTCAGCGATCTGGAACACTTCGTCCAGCCGGTGCGAGACATAGATCATGCCCACGCCCTTGGCCTTGAGCGGACGCAGCGCCGCAAACAGACGCGCAACCTCATCCGCAGGCAGGCTGGCCGTGGGCTCGTCCAGCACCAGAAAGTCGCATTCCACCGCCAGCGCGCGCGCGATCGCCACCAGTGACTTTTCCGTCCGCGTCAGGCTGGAGATGCGCGCGGTCGGTGCGAACTCAGCCTCGACCAGCGCCAGTGCGGCACGGGCGCGTTCCTCGGTCGCGCGCCAGTCGATGCGTCCGCCGCGTCTGGGATACCCGACCGCAAGCGCGATGTTCTCCGCGACACTCATCCACTCGATCAACCCCAGGTCCTGGTGGATGAACGCCACCGCCTGCTAGGCCGTGACCTTGCCGCTGACGTGACTGTAGGGCTTGCCGTCAACCCGGACCTGCCCGCTGTCGGGGCTGTAGATGCCGCCCAGAATCTTGATCAGCGTTGATTTGCCAGCACCGTTTTCGCCCAGGAGCGCGACGATCTCGCCGCGATTGATCCGCAAGGACACGCCACGCAGCGCCTTGGTGCCGCCGAATGACTTTTCGATCTGATCAAAGAACAGGCCGGTCTGACCTTGCTGGTCCGGTTCCATCGCCCCCCCCTAGACTGCACCGGTTTCCCCTCCTAGGTTACCGATAACTCAGAGAGGATTGTCTTGAAGCCAAGCGAAGTCAAGAATTAAGTTATCGATAACATCGACCGCCGCCCTGACAGGCCGCAAACGAGGGAAACCAGACTGGCGATGGAAACTCCTTTAAAACCAAGCCTTGGCGACATAGCCCGAAGTCTGGGTGTTTCAAAGATGACGGTCAGCCGCGTCCTGCGGGGTGGCGCGGGGTTTTCCGACGCGACACGGGCACGGGTCCTGTCGGAGGTCGACCGCGTCGGCTATGTGCCAAATCGAATCGCGGCGGCGTTCGGACGCGCGGGGGCGTCGACGCTGATCGGTGTATGCGTGCCGCGGTTGACGTCGCCGCTGTTCGCCTCGGTCCTGGAGGCGCTGAACGCCACCTTCGCGCGGCTTGGCTATCAGACCATGATCGGCGTACACAACCATGCGTCCGAAGAGGAAGAGACCTGGCTGCGGATGGCGGCATCGTGGAAGCCTGCCGCGTTCGTGCTCGCCTCGCGTGCGCATAGCGCAGGCACCGTGAAGTTGCTGCGCAGCACCGGCGTCCCCGTCGCCGAGATCTGGAACCTGACGACCAAGCCCTATGATCTGGCCATCGGGTTTTCGCATTATGACAATGGTGTTGAAATGGCGCGCCTGATCCTGGGCGCCGGTCGGCTGCGCGTGGGCTATGTCGGCGCGCTCGGGGGGCAAAAGACGGCGGCTGGTCATCTGCGGCACATGGGCTTTTGCGATGGCGTGGCCGATATGGGCGGCAAGGTGGTGGCAACGGAAATCGTGGAGGAAACGCCGGGATTCTATGCGGGCTTTTATGGCACCGAGACCATGCTGGCGCGGGGTGCCGCCCTTGATGCCATCTACTATCAGGACGACGAGATGGCGATTGGCGGGTTGGCATATCTCGGCAAGATCGGTGCGCGTGTGCCTGAAGACATCGGCGTGGCGGGATGGGGCGGGATGGAGGCGGCATCGATCCTGCCCAAGCGGCTGACCACGACGGCGATTCCAACCGCACGACTGGGCAAGTTCGCAGCCGAAGCGATTGTGAGCCGTCTGCGTGGCGATCCGGTCGATGACGTCACCATCATCGAGACGCGTCTGGTTCCGGGATCGACGATCTAGGTCGGCGATCCGCTGGCCCAGGGGCCGTGCTGCCCCGCGCTGCCGTCGTCCAGCCTCTCAAAGCCGTGCAGACCGAAAAAGTCGCGCTGGCCCTGGATCATGTTGGCGGTTCCCCGCGCGGTCCGCATCATGTCGAAATAGGCCAGCGCCGCCGCATGGGCGGGCACCGCAATCCCGTGCAGCGCGGCTGTCGCCACGACCTGCCGCAAGGCATCGTGGCTGGTCTTGATCATGGCCGCAAAGACCGGGGCGGCGATCAGCCCCCGACCCGCATCTTCGGCAAAGGCACTGGCCATGTCGTCCAACATCGCCGACCGGATGATGCACCCTTCGCGCCAGACCCGTGCAATCCCGGGCAGCGCCAGATTCCAGCCGAACTCTTTCGATGCGGCCTTCATCATGCCAAAGCCCTGATCGTAGCACATGATCTTGCCGCAGATCAGCGCCTGTTCCACGACCGTGACGGGCAGGTCGGAAATCCTGCGCGGGGCGGCCCCGTAAAGCGATTGCAGCCTTGCGCGATCTTCTCGGCGCGACGACAGGTTGCGGGCGACGACGGCAGCCTCGATGACGGGAATGGGTGCCGCCAGATGCTGCGACTCGATCACTGTCCAGCGTCCGGTGCCCTTTTGCCCGGCGGCATCGACGATCACATCCAGCAGGGGACCGCCTGTCGCGGCGTCGACAGCCGCCGCAACCTTTGCCGATATTTCGATCAGATAGGATTGCAATGGCCCGGCATTCCACGCGGCGAAGGCTTCCGCCACCTGCCCCGCTGTCCAGCCCAGACCGTCGCGCATCAGACCGTAGGTCTCTGCGATCAGCTGCATGTCGGCGTATTCGATGCCGTTGTGGACCGCCTTGACGAAGTGGCCTGCCCCCTCTTCGCCCATCCAGTCAGCACATGGCACGTCGCCGAACCTTGCGGCGATCGCCGTCAGGATGGGGGCCACCCGGTCCCAATGCGCGCGCGGACCGCCGCCCATGATCGCAGGCCCGTGCCGCGCACCCTCTTCGCCGCCCGACACGCCGATGCCCAGAAAGGGCGTCTTCATCGTGCGCATGCGGCGGTTGGTGTCGTGAAAGTTGGCGTTGCCCGCGTCGATGATCAGATCGTCGGGGCCGATCAGCGGCGCCAATGCGGCAATCTGCTGGTCCACCGCCTCGCCCGCCGGGACCATCAGGATGATCGCCCGCGGCGGCGTGATGGCGGCGACGAAATCGGCGAGGGTCCGGGTTCCCGTGATCTTTGGCTGCAGGGTCCCTGCGCCGGCGACAAAGTCATCCGTCACCGACGTCGTGCGGTTGAAAACCGCGATGTCAAAGCCCTTTTCCGCGATGTTGAGGGCCAGTGCCGACCCCATCGTCCCAAGCCCAAGCAAGCCGATGGCAGATGTCGTCATGGAATTTGCGCTCCCTTCCGGTTCAGCGTCACCCGATAGAGGCTGGTCGTTGCGGTGATGTAAAGCTCATGCTTGGCGCGTCCGCCGAAACACAGGTTGGACACCAGCTCCGGCACGAAGATCTTGCCCATCAGCTGGCCCTCGGGCGAAACGCAATGCACCCCGTCGGCGGCAGAGCACCACAGATTGCCATCACAGTCGACGCGGATGCCATCGGCACAGCCCGGAGCGATGGTATGGAAATGCCGTCCCGCCGAAAGGCCGCCGTTCGGTGCGCAATCAAAGACATGGATCGCCTGGGCATCGGATGAATGCATCCGACCCGTATCCGCGACGTAAAGCCGCCGCTCATCGGGCGAAAAAGCCAGTCCGTTCGGGCAGTTCAGATCGGCGAACATCACATCAAGGCTGCCGGTATCGGGCGCCAGCCGGTAGACCACGCAGGGATTTTCCTGCACCGCGACAGATCCTTCGTAATCCGACATGATCCCGTAATGGGGATCGGAAAACCAGATCGACCCGTCCGACTTGACCACGACATCATTGGGCGAATTCAGCCGCTTTCCGCGATAGCTGTCGGCCAGAACGGTGATCGACCCGTCATGTTCGGTGCGGGTCACCCGGCGCAGCCCATGTTCACAGGAAATCAGTCTGCCCTGCCGATCGCGCGTGTGGCCATTGGCATAGTTGGAGGGGCTGCGATAGGTCGACACGCCCGTGTCCGGCGACCAGCGCAAGATCCGGTTGCTTGGGATATCCGAAAACAACAGACAGCCCGCATCGCCAAACCAGACCGGACCTTCCACCCAGTCGAACCCCGTCGCCAGTTGCTTGACCGGGGCATTGCCCAGCACATAGCGGCCAAAGGCGGGGTCGATGATCTGGTAGAATGGCATCACTGCGCTCCTGCCTGGGTCGGGTCGCCCGGGGGTTGGGTATCGGGAACGCAAAGGCGCGTCAAACCCGTCGCCAAGCGCGTAGAACGCGCCGAACTCGTCACCTCGGCTCCGGCGCGGTCCCTCATGAGGTGAAGTCGATCTGTGCCTTTACCGCCCGGCTGCGGTCCCCGGCGGTCTGAAACGCCACCAGCGCCTGATCCAGCGGAAACGTCTGGGTGATAAAGGGTTTCACATCGATCAACCCCTTGCGCATCAGACTGACGCCGGTGCGAAACTCGTCGTGAAAGCGGAAGGAACCGGTCAGCGACATCTCTTTGGCCGTCAACGCCTGCACCGGCAAGGTCATGTCGCCGCCCAGACCAAGCTGCACGATCGTCCCCCTTGGCCGCATCGTGTCAATTGCCGCGATCAATGCCGGGGCCGCACCCGAACATTCAAACAGCACGTCAAAGCTGCCCTTGTCCTTGGCGTAAACGGCAAGAGTGGCGGCGTTCTCTCCCGTGTTCACCGTGACGTCCGCGCCGGCGCCCCGCGCCATTCCCAGCGTGAAGTCGGACAGGTCCGTCGCCACGATCAAATCGGCCCCCGCACGCCGTGCAGCCAGTATGCACAAGATGCCGATGGGGCCACATCCGGTGACCAGCACCGACTTGCCGAGCAAGGGCCCCGCCCGACCGACCGCATGCAGGCATACGGCCAAAGGCTCCGCCATCGCAGCCTCGCCCGGGGTCAGACCGTCAGCGGGCGCACATTGGCTGGCATCGGCCACCAGCACCTGGCGAAAGGCCCCCTGAATGTGCGGAAAGGGCATCGCCGATCCGTAAAACCGCATGTTGAGGCAGTGGTTGAACTCCGCCTTCAGGCAATACTGGCATTTGAGGCACGGACGCGACGGCGACACCGCCACCAGTTGACCGAGGCGCAACCCTGTCACGCCGGCACCGAGCGCGGTTATGTGCCCCGATACCTCATGCCCCAGGACCATCGGTTCGCGCAGACGGATGCTGCCAAAGCCGCCGTGGTTGAAGTAATGCAGGTCCGATCCGCAGATCCCCCCCGCAGCCAGCCGGATTTCAACCTGACCCGGACCGACGTCCTCGGACGCTTGGTCCTCGATCCGCAGGTCTTTCGCTGCGTGGATGACGATGGCTTTCACATCGGCCTCACAGGACGGGCGTGATCAGGTCACGACCGGCAAAATGCGCTGCAAGATTGTCCCGCATCAGCGCGCCCATCGCCTGCCGCGTCTCATACGTGCCCGAGCCATGATGGGGTTGCAACAGGACGTTCTCCAGTTTCTGAAAACGCGGATTCAAGGCAGGCTCACCTTCGAACACATCCAGCGCGGCCGCGCCCAAAGCCCCGCTTTCCAGCGCATCCAAAAGCGCGGATTCGTCGATGTTCGCCGCGCGCGAGATGTTGATCAGCATGCCCTTCGGACCCAGCGCCGCAATCACCTCGGCGTTCACGAAATGGCGCGTCTCCGCCGATGCCGCGAGCGTCACGAATAGAAAATCCGACCGCGCCGCAAGATCGACCGCACTATTCACAAAGGTCCAGTCGCGGGCATCGTCCTTGGGACCGCGGCCGCTATAGACGATCTCCATGTCAAAGCCTGCCAGCCGCCTTGCCACTGCAAACCCGATCCGGCCAAGGCCCAAGATGCCCGCACGCTTGCCCCAGACCCGCGATTGCAGCGGGTATAACCCTTTGGCAGCCCAGGACCCGTCACGCACCCAGGCCTCTGCCCCGATCATCCCGCGCGACTGCGCCAGCATCATCGCCACCCCCAGATCGGCCACGTCATTGGTCAGCACATCGGGTGTGTTGCTGACCCGGATGCCCCGCGCGCGGCACGCGTCAAGATCAACCGCATCATATCCCACACCGTAGACCGCGATCATTTCCAGATTTGGGCAGGCCGCGATCATCTGTGCGTCCGCACCGAGATCCCCCCGCGTGGCGATGGCACGGATGCCCGGCCCCACATCTGCCAGAAACGCCTGTCTGTCGCCTGCTTCAAAGTAGCGATGCGCGGTATAGTCAGCATCAAGCGGGGCCTGATCCCATTCTGGATATGGGCCGACCTGCAGGATTTCCACTTTGGACATGTTATGCTTTCTGGTTGACGTTAAATCGCGGTCGCTGCATGTTATCGATAACATAAACGAGTCGTCCCCGACTTGCCAAGACCAAAAGGAAGATGATGAAACTGTTCGACCTCAGCGGGAAACGCGCCCTCATCACGGGGTCTTCGCAAGGGATCGGCCTGGCGCTTGCCCGGGGGCTTGCCGAGGCGGGGGCAAGCATCGTGCTGAACGGGCGCGACGTGCCCAAGCTGGACGCGGCCGCCGCCATCCTGCGCGCCGAGGGGGTCAGGGTCGACTGCCTTGCCTTTGATGCAACCGACCATGACGGCGTTCGCCGGGCAGTGGACGGGTTCGAGACTGGCACGGGCCCCATCGACATCCTGGTCAACAATGCCGGAATGCAGCATCGCGCGCCGCTGGAGGACTTTCCCGCCGAGGCGTTTGAGCGTCTTTTGCAGACCAACGTCGCATCTGTCTTTCATGTCGGCCAGGCGGTCGCACGGCACATGATCGCCCGGCGCCAGGGCAAGATCATCAACATCGCGTCGGTGCAATCGGCGCTCGCAAGGCCCTCCATCGCGCCTTACACGGCGACCAAGGGGGCGGTCACCAACCTCACCAAAGGCATGGCGACCGACTGGGCCAAATATGGCCTGCAATGCAATGCGATCGCGCCCGGGTATTTCGACACTCCGCTGAACAAGGCGCTGGTGGAGGATCCCGCATTCAGTGAATGGCTCGCCAAACGCACCCCGGCAGGGCGTTGGGGAAAGGTGGAGGAACTGGTAGGGGCCTGCGTCTTCCTCGCCTCGGCGGCCTCGTCCTTTATCAACGGCACCACCGTGTTCGTGGACGGGGGCATCACGGCGTCGCTATGACCAGATATGTGGTGATGGGGGTTTCCGGCTGCGGCAAAAGCCTGATCGGCGCGGAATTTGCCGGCGCCATCGGGGCGCGCTTCGTCGACGGCGATGACCTGCACCCACAGACCAACATCGACAAGATGCGCCGGGGCGTCCCGCTGGATGACTTGGACCGCGCGCCCTGGCTGGCCAGTGTGGGTAGAGAGCTGTCGCATGACCATACCGTGATCGCCTGTTCGGCGCTGAAGCGGATTTACCGCGACCAGATCAGGACCACGGCAGGCGCGCCGGTCACTTTTCTGTTCTTGCGCGGCACACGCGAGACGCTGCTGGGCCGCATGGCGTCACGGCCCGGACACTTCATGCCCGCCTCGCTCCTGGACAGCCAACTGGCAGCACTGGAGCCGCCCGCCCCCGACGAGCCGCACCTGATCCAGGATATCGACCAGCCCGTCCCCTTGATCGTTGCGAACCTTGTCGGCGCCCTCGGGGAAACATCGCGGTGAGCTTGACCGTCGCCCTGATCGACACAGGGCGCCATGGGTGTGGCCATCGGCACGCGGATCGTGCACTCGGGCCAAAGTCTTGATGGGCTGATCGTGACACCCCGCCGGGCAACGCGGTGACGACCGGGTGGACAGAATCGCGCAAGGCTGGCAGGGACAAAGGCCTTTCTGGGACGGCCAAGGGGGAAATGGATGCAGCCGGGTTCGATCACCATGAAGGACGTCGCCGTCGCGGCTGGCTGTTCGGTCATGACGGTGAGCCGGGCCTTCAAGTCCGACGCGTCAGTGTCCGAGACGACACGAACCCGTATCCTCGCGATTGCCGAAGACCTTGGCTATGTGTTCGATTCCACGGCCGCCACGTTGCGGACGCAAAAGACCGGGTTCGTCGCGGTCATCATCCCGTCGATCAACAACGCCAACTTTGCCGATACCGTCGGCGCCCTGTCCGACCGGCTTGCGACGGCGGGGATGCAGGTCTTGCTGGGGCATGACCGCTACCAGATCGAGATCGAGGAACAACTGGTCGAGCACCTCTTGCGTCGTCGCCCCGAAGCCATCGTCGTGACAGGCGGACGGCACACCGACCGGACGCGCCGGATGCTGCAGGCCGCAGGCATACCTGTCGTGGAAACCTGGGATTTGCCGTCTGATCCGATTGGTCATGTGGTGGGCTTTTCGAACGCGGCAACCATGGAGGCCATGGTCGACCATCTGGTCGGCAAGGGTTTGGAGCGTATCGCCTTTCTCGGCGGCGACACCGACGGGGACACACGCGGTGCCGACCGCAGGCGCGGCTTTGTCGGCGCGATGGAGCGGTATGGCCTGGACGCCTCGCGCCTGATCGGGGCCGGCACCCCGCCGATTTCCATGCGCGAAGGGGCTGAGGCCATGGCGCGTCTGCTGGACAGCCTGCCCGAGACCCAGGCCGTCATCTGCGTGTCGGACCTCAGCGCCTTCGGTGCGCTGACCGAATGCCAGAGACGCGGTGTCCGTGTGCCGCAAGATATCGCCGTCGCGGGCTTTGGCGCCTATGAAATCGCGGCCATTTCGCATCCGACGATCACCACCATTGACCCGCACCCGCGCGAGATCGGGTTGCGAACCGCGGACCTGATCCTCGACCTCCTGGCCACCCCCCTCGCCGCGCGCCCGCCTGCGAGGATCGCGATCGACTGGCACTTGCGTCCGGCTGAAACCAGCTAGGACAGTGGCGCACGCATCCTTTGCCCGGGGGCAGGACAAGGCGGCCCGTTCACGATCCCGCGATGTCGCGCGGCTGCTGAAACTTTGTCCGCAGGCAAACGTAGCTCCAGGTACTCAACCAACGGAGTGAGCAACATGAAGACTATCCTGGCAATTTCGATCTTCACCATGGTGGCGACAGGCGCCTTCGCAAAAGGCCATGACCAAGGCTCCACCGCCGTTCCCGGCATGGATGTCGGAACCGAGACCGTGGCAGCGTCGCAGTCTCTTGGCGGCATCAAGGGGAACCGCCCCGATGACAAGGGCCCGACCAACAGCCCCGCCGTGATCAAAGCGGGTCGCTGACCAAAGCGTTCCGGCGGCAATGTCGCCGGAACAGCCCTCATAGGTTGTCTGAGAGCACGTAACAACAGACCCGTGCCAACAAGGATGTTCGCAATGCCCAATCCGTTTCTCGCGGCGGTCATCATCGGCGCCATCCTATCCGCCATACCCGCCGGGGCGCACGAGTTCTGGATTGAACCTGCAAGCGCATCAAGGGCGCATGTCCGCGTCGGCCAGATGCTGGCAGGCGAAAACCTTCCCTATCTTGACCGGATTATGCGGTCCGCCCGTCACTTCGGCCCAGATGGCGAGACCCTCCTGAAAGGCCGGTTGGGAGACAGCCCGGCGCTTACAGCTGATCTCTCCGCACCGGGCCTGCATATTCTGACGGTCGAGACCGAACCCGCCTATATCGTCTTTAAGGACCTGACGGAATTCGCGGACTACCTTAGCTATGAAGGTCTCCAGGCGGTCGTCGCCGAGCATCAGGCCCGCGGTCTGCCAGACACCGAGATCGCTGAGGAATACTTTCGCCACGCAAGGTCGCTGGTACAGGTGGGACCGGTGCGTGCAAGCGATACCGACGCGCCGAAAGGCCTTCGCTACGAGATCGTGGCGCTTACCTCGCCCTTCGCCGCGCAAGATGGCAAGGTCGATCTGCAGGTTCTGTGGGAAGGCACGGCCGAACCCGCCGTGCAGATCGGAGTCTTTCACAAGGGAACTTCCGCCGGTGCCACCGCGACACGGCAGCTGTTGCGCAGCGACGAGGACGGCAGGGTCACCGCAGACATTGCCGCGCCCGGTTTCTACCTCCTGAACGCCGTCCACATGCGTCCCGTCGAAGGCCCGGGCAGCGTCGTCTGGCAAAGCCATTGGGCGAGCCTCAGCTTTACTGTGGCTGATGTGAAACAGGCCGATTGATCCAGCACCCATGCGACCGTCGAACCGCTGGAAAAGTTCCGCACCCCGGAAACACAGGCAAAATACCCTGCGATGAAAGCGGGCGAACATCTGATGCGTATGACCGTCAACGCGTTTCGCTATATGGCGGATGCCAAGGAGAAGGGTGCCCCTGTCCCGGAATACGAGGTCCCCGAAGAAAATCCGTTCAAGCGCGACGCCCGCGTTCAGGGTGCCACGGATGCGCCCGCATCCTGATTGCACCGGACTTAGGTCAGACGTCAGCCTGCGACAAACAGGGGAAAACTCACGCCGAGCGCCCAGGCAAGGATCGCTCCCAGCCCCAGTCCCGCCGAACCGGCCCCGCTTTGGCGTGCCACCCACCGCCCGAGTGGCCCCAGGATCAGGAAGAACAATGCGATCACGGGCAGGATGATCAACACGAACAGCAACCGGTCCAGATCAAGGAACGCCGCCGCGGCCAGCGACGCAAGAAACATCAGCCGCGCGACAAGTCGCCGCCACCCGCCGACCGCCACCAGACCGTCGGCCAGCATGAACGGGACCGTCCCCAGCCCAAGCGCCGCGATGATGCCCAGCCGCTGGACGGTCGGCACAAAGGACGCCGCATACCGGTCGATGGCCAGCCCGAACACCGCGAGCCCCCAGACCACTAGCGCGAGCGCCGCGATCCAGACCACCCGTGGCAAAGGCCAGACCCGCAGGATCAGCAATTGGGTCACACCGTACAGCGCGAGATGGATGATCAGGTAGTCCGCCACCAGGACCGGCAGGAACGGGCGATAGAAGAACACGGCCACCAAGGGCACCACAACGGCCGGCACCAGGACCGCCGCCCAGAACCGCCGCACCGGTACGACCGGAGCTGCGGGGCCTCGCGGCAGAAAGCCTGCCAAGGGCCGAAACAGCATCACGATCCCGGCCAGCAGCAGCAATATCCAAAGCCCCGGCTTGATCACGGGCCCCGCGCCTTGATGACCAAGCGCAGCGTCAAGCCACGTGCGCGCCTCGCGCAAGGCGGTCCCGCTATAGAGAACTCCCACATGCTCCACGCCGGGCGCGACGACCGTGCGGCGCGTCACGTCCCCCGCGGTCACCGTCGTCCCCTCGGCCGCCGCGGGATCGACCAACTGCGCCATCCGCAGCGCCGCCGCCCGCAACATCGCCTCCCACTGGCCCGAGATGACCAAGAGCCGCGCCGGTTGATCAGCGGTCACCGCCTGCGAAAACATCGAGATTCCGACGACCGCGTCGACCCCGCCGTCGGCGATCGCCGCCCGCGCGATGACATCGGTCGCCATGGAATGTCCCAGCAGGGCAACCCCCTGCCCCACCCCCGGCATCGCCCGACCCGCAACCAGCACCCGCAGTGTCTCGTCAACCAGCCGCTGCGTGGTGCCTTCGATTGCGCTCAGATCACCCGACATCGGCACGGGGTTGCGGCCATGCCCCTCGAAATCGAACGCCAGGACAGTGTAACCCGATTTCGCAAGCGTAAGCGAATAGGCCAGCATCAACTGCCGTGATCCTGCGAAACCATGCGCCACAACCACGAGCGGGCCCGCAGCGCCCGGCTGCTGATAAAGCGTGGCCGGCGTTGATCCCACTGCAAGGTCGGTAATCACCAGCCCGGCCCGGCCCCGCTCCAGCATGAATATCGACAGGGCGACGATGCCAAGTGCCAGGAGACCGGTCACGAGTCCGCCCCAACGCTTCACGATGCTGCTCCCGTTATTTCACCAGCGGACCTAGCCCGATGGAGGCACCGCGACAAGTTGCCATGCATTGCCCGCCACCCACGGCAACAAAAGTCGCACTTGACAGCGCGCCCTGTCATCCGCCGTCAACAGCGGCCCACGTATCGTGAATGTCCAAGGCGGATCACGTCGCGGACCATGCGACGGGGCCACTGGCCCCGTCTGTTCATCAAGACCGTCAGGCCTTTTTCACTTGCCCCGCGCCGCGAGCCAGGCCGTCATCTGCGCGATCTCGGCCTCTTGCGCCACGATGACCGCTTCGGCCAAGGCACGCACCTCGGGATCCTTGCCATATTCAAGGGCGATCTTGGCCATGTCGACGGCAGCCTTGTGATGCGGGATCATGCCTTGCATGAAGTCCACGTCAGGATCGCCGGTATAGGGGATCATCATGCCCGCCATCATGTCGTTCATCGCCTTGGCGTAAGCGAGCGTTGCCGGGTCTTCGGCAAATTCCGGCGGGATGAGCATGGTATGGTCCATGCTGCCCATCTCTCCCATGTCCATCTTCATGCCGGAATGGTCCATTTTCGAATGGTCCATGCCCTCCTTGGTCTGCGCGACGGCAATGCCGCCGGCAATAGCGATCGCTGCGACCATCAACGCTGTTGTGCGCTTGTTCATCTCAAGTCTCCTGTCTGGTTATCTTGTTTCAAAGCCGGCATCAGCCAGCGTGGTTGCAAGCTGTTCGCGCTGCGCCGACGTCACGACGTCCACCTTGCGCGTTGCGGGGTTGGCACTTACCTGCGCCGCCGGATCGACCGCCTGGATCGCAAGGGTCACGCCACGCACGCAGCCGCCGCAGGTCATGTTCTCGATATGGAACTGCATGAGATCCTCCTTGGGTTCACTCTCATGCCTTTACAGATAGTCCTTCCCACCGTTGGAAGGTCAAGGGCTGCATCCGACAATCTTTTACCTAACTGCAGGGCGCAGGGTTTCGATCCCCCACCGACCCAGATTGGGCCATGGATCATCCAGCAAGATCAGGATCAGCCTCGGCAGGCAAATCACATCATGTGGGAAGGGAACCCTCGCGGAACTTTTGCTGTGGGGCGGCGTTCGCCTGAACGGCTTCAATTGATGTCGTCCCTGACAGTTGGTATTCTCGCCGCACGGATCTTGCAGGTAGCGTTTTGACACAGGTCGAGACAGACAAGAGATGAGCCAGGACCCGTTTCCGTCAGCAATGCGCAAGGCACTCGTGCTGCCGGACGACATCGCGGCATTCATTGAAAGCGGCGTCAGCATCATCCTTGCGGTCGTCGGCCCGGATGGCCGCGCAAAAGCGGGGCGCGCGGTGGCTACCCGGGTCGTCGATGGTGGTGCGATCCGCGTCATGTACCCGTTGGACGGCAATGACGCGATCACCGCCTCTGCGCAGTCGGGCGGCCCGATTGCGGTGACGTTCAGCGCACCGGTATCGCACCGGACCATTCAGCTGAAGGCGATGGCAAGCCGGGCCGAACAGTTTGACCCCCAGGATGGCATCAGCCTCGGGCTCCAGATCGATGCCTTTGCAGCAGTGCTTCGCGCAATCGGCTTCCCGCCGCCATTCGTGAAGTCCTTTTGCGACAACCGATCGAAAAGCGTGGGCGTGGTCAGTTTCGTCCCGCACGCCGCCTTTGAACAGACGCCCGGGCCAGGTGCTGGGCGCGAATTATGACCGGCAAACCCACCCAAACCCCGGTCGGTGAAGAGGCGGTCCTGACACTGGATTCGCTTCGCGACTGCTTTGAAGGGACGGTGCCTGCGGTCCTTGCGACCGTGGATCCAGGCGGCGTTCCGAACGTGTCCTACATCAGCCAGATCCACTATGTCGATCCTGCCCGTGTCGCGCTGAGCTACCAGTTCTTCAACAAGACACGTCGCAACATCCTGTCGACACGCACCGCAGCCGTGGAGGTCGTCGATCCGCTGACGACGGCATTCTATCAGCTTGACCTGGATTTCGAGACCACCGAGTCCGAGGGACCCCTGTTTGAATCGATGAAGGCGCGGCTCGCAGGCATTGCCTCGCATACCGGAATGGCGGGGGTGTTTCATTTGAAGGGGGCGGACATTTTCCGGGTCCGCGCGATCAGACAGGTTCTGCCCCCCACGGTTCCGCGTCCGGTCCCGCAGGTGGCCGCCCTTCCCGCCCTGCGCCGCGTGCTTGGCGATATGGCGCGGGCCGGCACCTTGGGAGAGCTTTATGACCGGACCCTCGACGCCATCGCGCGGCATCTCGGGATCACCAACCTGATGATACTTGTCCCCGACGACACACGCCGCGCGTTGGATGCCGTGGCGACCTGGGGCTACCCCGCATCGGGGATCGGATCAGAGGTGCGTCTGGGCGACGGCGTGATCGGCGTCGCGGCCCGCGAAAAGGTGGCGATACGGATCGACCATATGTCCGCCGAGTATCTTTACGGAAGCGCGGTGCGTGACCGCCTTCTGTCCCAGGCTGGACCGGGCAGCCCGGACCTTGCAGGTATCGCCTTTCCCGGACTGGCCCGGCCCGAAAGCCAGATTGCGCTGCCGATGATCTGGCATTGCCGCCTGGTCGGCGTGCTTTTCGCCGAAAGCCCGGCGCCGCTGCGGTTCATGCATGCCGAAGAGGACATATTGGGCTGCATCGCGGCAGCACTTGCCGCCCATGCAGCCGCCCTCGCGGCCGAAGACGATCCTGATGAGCCTGCAGCCCCAGGTCCCACCGCCAGCTTCAGCACATCGCTGGCAGTGCGCCATTTCGCAGCCGACAACAGCGTATTCGTGGGCGGCGACTATCTGATCAAGGGTGTCGCCGGTGCGATCTTCTGGAAACTTGTGCAGGCCTATGTGACGACGGGGACCAGTGAGTTCTGCAACCGCGAACTGCGTCTGTCGCCGGAACTGCGACTGCCTTCACATGCCGAAAACCTTGAGGCGCGCCTTGTCCTGCTGGAACGGCGCCTGCGCGAAAAGTCCTTGCCCGTTCAGATGGAAAAGACCGGGCGGGGCCGGTTCCGTCTGGCCGTGCAGGCGAACCTTACGCTGCAGCACGATTGAGCCGACATTCGCCGCACCGACACGCGGCGCCAGTTTATGAAAATTTTAAGGTTTCAAGAGCGAACACATAGCGAGCGTTCGACATCATCGCACAGTAGATGTGCGCTCGTTCATGTGAACACCGCACTGCGGACGGCACTGCACCTTCAGACAGTCTGATGTGA
The DNA here is from genome assembly GCA_031426185.1 of Rhodobacterales bacterium. GTDB lineage: Bacteria > Pseudomonadota > Alphaproteobacteria > Rhodobacterales > Rhodobacteraceae > JAJNPS01. The sequence continues at coordinate 21,388 of JANPKV010000340.1, forward strand.
TGACCGCACCGCATTAAAACTCGCGTCCTCTGCACGGGCGACAAGGCCATGATCCGAGCCCCAGAGAGGTGGCTTCGGACCCGACCGGGTTTTGCGGCGACCGTGAACAGGCAACCTGTGAGACGGCTGCCCAACGGAAGCCTCCGGCGATGATCGCCGGACATCAGGACTTGGAAAGAAGGAACAGGACCATGCATATCGAACACCTCCGCAGTCAGGTCAGCGGCGAAGTGATCACCGAGGGAGAGGCGGGCTTTGCCGCCGCACGCGAAGATTTCGTGTGGAACGGGCGCAAGCCCGAGGCGCAGCCTTGTGTGATCGTCAAGGCGTCGTCGACCGCCGATGTTCAGGCCGCCGTCCGCTATGCAGCCGCGAACGGTTATCGCGCGTCAGCCCGGTCAAGTGGGCACAACTGGTCGGGCATCGCGCTGCAGGATGGCGTGGCGATCGACCTGAGCGAGCTGAACGGCGTCGCAGTCGACCGGCTGGCGCGCATCGCCGAGGTGGGGCCTGCGGCAAAGAACCTGGCGCTGGCCGTCGCCTTGACGCAACAGGGGCTGGCTTTTCCGGTCGGCCACTGCGGTGACGTGGCGATGGGCGGCTATCTGCTGGGCGGTGGGTTTGGCTGGAACGAGGGCACCTGGGGCGCCGCGTGCCACCTGATCGAACGGGCGGAAGTGGTTCTTGCCGACGGCAGCGCGGTCATCGTCAACGAGGCCGAGTATGCGGATATCTTCTGGGCGCTGCGTGGCGCCGGACCGCGGTTTTTCGGCATCGTGACGCGCTTTTGGCTTCGGCTGATGCCGCTGCCTCCGGCGATGGCTGTGACGACCTGGACCTACCCCCTTGCACGGGTGGCGGAAGTGACGGCCAGCATGAAGCGGCTGGCCGACATGCTGCCCGGCTATGCCGAGGTATCCCTGTCGCTTGCCGCGGCACCACCCGCCGCTGGCCTTGGTGATGCAAAATTCGCGACGGTGATCCTGACGGTCTATGGCAGCTCGATGGCCGAGATCACCGGACTGGCCTTGAACGTCGGGCAGATCGTCCCTGCGGGCGCGCCGGTTCACAACCCGACGATGCAGATCGATTTTGCCACCCTTTACGGCATCGTCGACCAAAGCTTTCCGGACGGCGGCCGCTACGGGGTGGATTGCCTGTGGAGCGAGGACGCCGACGCGACCTTTGCCGGACTGGCCCGCATGGTTGCTGACGCGCCCTCCGTCCGGTCGAACGCAATCGGCGTGATCTACGGCCGCAACTCCGCGCTGCACCGTGATCTGCCGGATGCGGCCCTGTCCGTGATCGGTCCGGTCTGTGGGATCATGCATGGGACCTGGGCCGCAGCCGAAGACGACGCCCGCAACCTTGCCTGGCTTCGCAACGGGATGGATGCGCTCGATCCGGTCACCACCGGGCGGTATGTGGGCCACGCCGATCTGGCACGGCCGGGACGCATGGACGACTGCCACAGCGGCAAGGCGCGCGACCGTATTGCGGCCCTGGCCAGCATTTATGATCCGGACGCGGTTTTCGGCGGCCGAAAGGCCGGAGCAGCCCACAAGCCCGCCGCGATCGCAGCCGAGTGATGGAAAGGAGATAAACCATGAAAAGCACACTTGATCTTTCTGCCTTGTCCAGATGCGCAAGGCATCCTGAACTGGCGGCGGCGCTGGTGTCCCTGCTTCTGGGCGTCTGCGTCGGCGGGGGCGCCAAAGCGGACGAAGCCGAGGTCGAGCGGGGTCGCTACCTCGTGCAGATCGCCGGTTGCGGTGACTGCCATACACCCGGTCACTTCCTTGGCAATGCGGATCCGGATCGGTTTCTGGGCGGATCCGATGTCGGCTTTGACGTGCCGGGCGTCGGTATCGTCTACGGGCCGAACCTGACACCGGACAAAGCCACCGGACTTGGGAACTGGAGCGCCGATCAGATCGTGGACGCCATCCGCACCGGCACCACGCCGGATGGCAGAGTGCTCGTGCCCGTGATGCCATGGCCGAACCTTGCGGTGCTTGATGACCAGGACGCCCAGGCCATCGCGGCCTTTCTACAGTCGCTTCCGCCCGTGTCACACAAGGTTCCGGGTCCGGTCCCACCGGGGGAACCCGCACCGTCGTTCGTCATGCGCATCATCCCGGCTGGCGGGTGACGGGAACTCGGCCCGGCGGTCTGCATCGGACCGCGCGACCAATATACGAGAAAGGGGGCACGAGGCCCCCTTTCGACGTCAACAGTTACGAGCGGCCCGAGCCGGAGCCGGAGCCCGATCTGCCCTGCCCGCCTTGCGACGACTCGCCGCCTTTTCTGCCAGCTTCGGCCGCGCGCTCAGGATCGTTCTTGAAGTTGCCTCCGGACGCTTCGCCGCCCTTGCGGCCAGCTTCGGATGCACGCTCGGGGTCATTCTTGAAATTGCCCCCCGATGCTTCGCCGCCCTTACGGCCGGCCTCAGATGCGCGCTCGGGGTCGTTCTTGAAGTTGCCCCCCGACGCCTTGCCGCCCTCGCTCGCGATCTCGCGCTGCTTTTGGTCATCCATCGACGCAAAACCGCGGTTGCTCGTGTCGCCCGAGCGCTTGTTGTCGTTTGCCATGGTCGTGTCCTCCTGTCGACGGAGCACGATGCTCTGTCTGCCAAATCAACCCATCATGAACTGAGTTGTTCCATCACGTTTGGGGCCGCGAGAGCACCAGGTGCGATGCCGCCGACCGCCGCCGCATAGCCGTCCGCTTCGGCTTTGCCCCCATGCCGGGAACCGTTTTGTCGGGCCGGGGTTATCGTCTCCAGATCTCGGTGCCCGACGACTTCAAGCCGCTGCAGATGCGGGCTTGGACGGGGGCAGCCGAAGGGAGGTTGGGGTTCCCGTGTCCGCCGAACGGAGTTCAGAGTCACCACGCCGACGGGCGATCCCGTCCCTTTTCTGCGCAAGCCTATCTTTCGCCATAGCGGGCAGCGCGCCCGGCCAAGCGGAGTTGCACACGGTGTCCCGCATCCCCCTTGCGCCCAAGATCGCGGCCGGAGGGACCGTGGACAGCTGCGCTGATCCCGCAGTCATCCGGGGGCAAAAGCAAGGCGACAGCCATTGGTATCTGTATTGCACGACGGACCCGCTCAATGACGCGGATCTGGACTCCAGGGGAAACCTGATCTTCCACCGCATTCCCCAGATGCGTTCCGCCAACCTCACCGACTGGGAATATCTGGGCGATGCGTTTGCGCCAGGCCCCGACAATCTGCCGGTATTTGCCGAACCGGATGCCGCCCTGTGGGCACCCGACGTGGTTTATTCGCAGGCAGATAACGGGGACGGCGACGGGCAGTATCTGCTGTTTTTCGGCGTCACCGACACTGTGGCCACGCAAAGCGGCACGCCCGATTGCGGCTCGGACGGTGCCATCGGCGTGGCCTTCGGCGAAAGCCCCATCGGGCCTTGGGTCTTTGCCGAACGCCCCGTCGTCAAGCCGCGTCGCGGGGGGGCGGGGTGCAATTTCAAATGGACCTTCGATCCGGATGTCTTGGGCGACAGGATCGGCACGCAGGGCAGGCTTTACTACGGCAGCTATTATGGGGGCGTCTTTTCGGCTCGGTTTGATCTGCGCATCGACGGGAATGCGTCCACACCGGACCAGGTTCTCGTGGATGAGGCAGGCGCCACGATGGTTGCAATCGACAACCGCTACGAGGGCGCCACGGTCATTGAGCGGGACGGCTGGTTCTACATGTTCGTGTCGGCGACGGATTGCTGCAACGGGGCGCTGACGGGCTATACCACCCTTGTCGGACGCGCGCGCAGTCCGGACGGCCCCTTCATCGACCGGCTGGGTCAGTCGCTCCTCGATGCGGCGCCTGGGGGATCGCCGGTTCTGGTGATGACGGGTGACCGTTGGGTCGGGACCGGCCACAACATCGTGGTCCCGGATGAGGTCGGCGCTTGGCGGGGGCAGTTGGACCCACAGACTGAAGGACGCATCCATCGCCCTTTTTTACAATGGACCGTCAGCCGCCAGAACCGGACGAAACGGCGTCGCACATGACGGCGGCGTTCGACTACCTTCGCGTCTACGAGCTGGAGACCGCACCGTGACCCGGGCCGGTTCTGGCCAGCGCCGCATCCCGCACCAGCGGACCGATGGAGCCGCGTTCGATCATCGGGCAATCGAACTTCATCCGCATGTGCCGCAGGGTCGACTTGGGACGCTGGATGATATCGACAAGCTGCTCAACGGCATGGCGGGCCATGTCGGCATGGGGCAGTTCCATCGTCGTCAAGGGCGGCAGCATGTCGGCGGTATAGGCCTCGTTGTCGAAACCGATCACCGACAGGTCCTGGCCGATCTGCAGCCCCATCTCGGACGCGGCATTGTAGACACCCACAGCGGTGCGATCGCAAAAACAGAACACGGCTGTCGGCGGGTCGCTCAGGGCACGCAGACGTTTCAACGCGTAATAGCCGCCCGAAATCGTCCAGCCGCCCTTGACCACCAGCGCCGGGTCATAAGGCACGTCCCGCATTGCCAAGGCGCGCTTGTACCCCTTGAGACGGTTGCGCGACGCTTCGATGGTGTCCTCGCCGCCGATGAAGGCGACCCTGCGGTGACCCGCATCAAGCAGCGCCAGCCCGGCCGTCAGACCCGCCGCGACGTCTCCGGCCACGACCGAAGGGATGCTGTCGCGGTCGACATAGCAGTTCAAAAGCACGCAAGGCAGGTTCGACACCCGCGTCGGCACGACAACCTCCTGGGTGATGAGGCGGGTATAGATGACGCCCGCCACCGGCAGGCCGTTCAGATAGTCGATCATCCGGTTCTCGACATCCGCGTCTCCGATCGCCGGGGCGACCAGCAGGATGTATCCCAGTTCTTCAGCCGCGTCCGTGACCCCGTCGATCAGGCCCGCGACATGCGGAGAGCAGGTGACGTCATTGATCAGCATGGCAATCACGGGCCGCTTCTCGGGGCCGCGATGGGCGGTCTTGTAGCCAAGTTCATGCGCCTTTTGCAGCACCGCCTCTCGGGTGGCGGCGGAAATGCGCATGCCCGGCGCGTTGTTCAGCACCAGCGAAACCGTCGCCTGGGAAACGCCACAGGCCCTCGCAATCTCGGTCATCGTCGGTTTTTTCTGCAAGCGACTTACCCCTGCCGGCCTTTTGTTCCCCCTTTTGAACACGAATGCCCACGGGTCAACAAGGAAATCCTGCTTGATTAGCAGATCATGATCAGTTTCTATTAGTGATATAACCAAATAAGCGGCATGAGTCGCGAGAGGAGTCTGTTTGGCAAGCGTGACCCTGCAGAATGTCTCGAAGTCCTACGGGTCAGTGGGGGTCATCCACTCTGTCTCGCTGGAGATCGCGGATGGCGAATTCGTGGTCTTTGTCGGCCCCTCCGGCTGCGGCAAGTCCACCCTTCTGCGGATGATCGCGGGGCTGGAGGACATCTCGGGCGGACAGGTCATGATCGGCGACCAGCCCATGAACGATGTCGCAGCGCGCGACCGGGGCGTGGCGATGGTGTTCCAGAACTACGCGCTTTATCCCCACATGTCGGTGCGCGAAAACATGACCTTCGGGCTGCAGAACGTGGGCACCTCCAAGGCCGAGATCGCGGAGCGGTTGGCCAAGGCAGCGGGCATCCTGGAACTGGAGCCGTTCCTTGACCGCAAGCCGCGCGCCCTGTCCGGCGGCCAGCGCCAACGCGTTGCCATCGGCCGGGCCATCGTGCGCGAACCGCAGGTGTTCCTGTTTGACGAGCCGTTGTCGAACCTTGACGCCGCCCTTCGCGTCCAGATGCGGACAGAGATCGCCAAGCTTCACCATCGGCTGGGCGCAACGATGATCTATGTCACCCACGACCAGACCGAGGCCATGACGATGGCCGACCGCATCGTCGTGCTGCGGGCGGGCAGGATCGTGCAGGTCGGCACCCCCATCGCGCTTTATGAGCGCCCGACCACGGCCTTTGTCGCCGGGTTCCTGGGTGCGCCCCGGATCAACCTTTTTGCAGGCCAGCTGTCGCGGGTTGACGGCCAGTCGGCGGAAATGCGTGTGGCCGGGGGGACCGTGCCGGTGCGCATCCAGCCCGGCGCGCTTGAGGGCGCGCCCGTGACGCTGGGACTGCGGCCCGACGTGCTGACGCTGGGTGCGGACGGCCCGCTGCAGGCGACGGTGGATGTCGTCGAGGAACTGGGCAGCGTGCGGCTGATCTACGCCACATTGTCCGACGGGCAGTCCGCAGTGGCCGAGTTGCGCGGCGCGCCCGCCCCAAAGGTGGGCGAGGCAGTGCGGCTATCGCTTGGCCCCGGCACCCGCCATGTGTTTGACGCCCAAGAGAACTCGATCACCCTGCATGACGGGGCCAGCACGTGACGCGCCGGGGCCGCCACCAAGCGACCACCGCCGCGCTGTTTCTGGCGCCCTTCATGATCATCTACGCCGTGCTGATGGTCTACCCGCTTTTCAAGGGCGTCTGGATCAGCCTGCACGACTGGGAACTTGCAGGCGGTTACCGCGAGTTTATCGGGTTTTTGAACTACGAGGATCTCTGGTACGACGACCTGTTCTGGCGGACCGTGCGCAACACGCTGTTCTTTGTCGTCATCACCGCGCCGACGCTGACACTGGTATCGCTGTTGCTGGCGCTTGCGGTCTATGGCGAGGGGCGTCTGCGCGGCGTGCTGCGGTCGATCTTCTTCATGTCGAGCGTGTTTTCCGTCACCGTCGTCACGCTGATCTGGTCGATGGTCCTGTCACCCGACCGTGGTCTTTTGGTGCCGCTATGGAACATGGCGGGGATGCAACCGATCAATTTCCTCGGCAACGCCACCTTTGCGATGCCCGCGATTGCCCTGGCCACGCTGTGGTGGGGTGTCGGTCTTCCGATGGCACTGTTCCTGGCCGCCCTCAGCCAGATCCCGGCCGAGCAGTACGAGGCCGCCGAACTTGACCACGCCTCGCGCTTTACCGTGCTGTGGCGGATCACCCTGCCGTCGATCCGGCCAACCATCGTGCTGGTCGCGGTGCTGCAGATCGTGGCGCAGTTCCAGATCTTTGGGCAGGCGCATCTGATGACGCAAGGTGGTCCGGCAAATGCGACCCGCACCATGGTGCAATATGTCTACCAGACGGGATTTCGCGATTGGCAGGTGGGCTACGCGGCGGCCATCGCGCTGGCGCTGTTCGTGTTGATGCTTGGGTTTTCCATGCTGCAATTGTGGCTCGGTCGCGCGAGGGACGAGGCATGAGCGCGCTCCAACGTCCCCGCAAGGGCCGGGCGCTGGATCTGGTGATCCTCGGCGTGACGCTGGTGGTTGCCGCCCTGTGGTTGCTGCCGATGATCTGGGTCGTCAGCATGTCGCTCAAGCCAAACGAAGAGCTGATGCGGTCCACCAGTGGGCTGCTGCCGATCCCTTTCACCATCGAAAACTACACCAACCTGATGCGGGTTTCCGCCGTGCCGCTGTGGCTGTTTCACAGTGTGGTCGTGGCACTATCGATGACGCTGATGGTGCTGGTGGTGTCGTCTCTGGCCGGCTACGCCTTTGCGCGCCTGCATTTTCCGTTCAAGCGCACGCTCTTTGTGCTGACCATCGCGGGGTTGATGGTCCCCGAACACGCGGTGCTGATCCCGCTGTTCACAATGTTCGCGGACTGGGGCCTGCACAATTCCCACACAGCGCTTGTCATGCCGCGCGTGGCGGTGCCGATCGGCGTCTTTCTGATGACGCAGTTCATGCGCGCCATCCCGCGCGAACTGGAAGAGGCGGCGGAACTCGATCACGCGTCACACTTCACGATCTTCTGGAGGATCATGCTGCCCCTGTCGGTGCCCGCGCTGACGACGCTGGGGCTGTTCACCTTCATCTTTGCCTGGAACGACTTTCTCTGGCCGCTGGTGTCGGCAACGCGCGCCGACATGTTCACCGTCACGGTGGGCCTTGCCTCGATCCAGGGCAACTTTGCGTTTTCCGAGGGGCTTGGCTCGGTGATGGCATCGGCCGTCTTTGCCAGCCTGCCCATCGTCGTGCTGTTCCTGATCTTTCAGCGTTTCATCGTCGCAGGCGTCGCGATGGGCGCAGGAAAATGAACCGCGCCAGACAGCTACCATTCCACCGCATCAATCAGGAGGATCAGATGCACCATTCACCCACCCTAGGCAGACTCGCACTTGCGGCACTGCTTGCGTCAACCGCTGCAACATCGGCAGGGGCGGTCGAGCTGTCCTTGCTGCGGTTCTTCGGGGACTGCCAGGCCGACTACGGAACCGTCACCGACATGACCAAGGCCAACGGCGAATGCGGGATCATCACCGCGCTGACCAACAAGTTCAACGCCGAGAACACGCTTGGTGCCACGGTCACCGCCCAGAACGTCGAATGGGGCGCCTATTACGATCAGCTGACGGCCACCTACTCGACCGGGAACATCCCCGACATCGCGGTCATGCATTCGTCCGTGATGCCGAACTTCACCTCGCGCGATCTGTTGATGCCACTGGACGACGCCTTTGCGGCTGGCGGCATCGACAAGGCCGACTTTGCCCCGGCAGCGCTGGAAAACGCGACCTCGGATGGCAAGATCTACGCGCTGCCCTTTGACCTTCATGCCATCCTGTTTCACGTCAACATGGACCTGATGACCGAAGCGGGCTTTGTCAACGCTGACGGCACCCCCCGCCTGCCCGCTTCGCCCGAGGAAATGATTTCCATGGGCAAGGAGTTCAAGGAAAAGACCGGCAAGTTCTACATCGCCTCCGAAGCGCAGGCTGCCGAAGGGATGCTGATCCGGCTCTGGCAGTCGTTCATGTGGCAGCAGGGCGTCGATGTGCTGTCCGCCGACGGCACCGCAGCATCCATCGACACGCCTGAAGGCCTGAAAGCCGCCGAGCTGATCAAGGCGCTTTATGACGAAGGGCTGGCCAATCCGGGGCTGGATTACTCCGGCGCGGAACAGGCCTTCCTGAACGGCGAAGCGGCGATCCTGATCAACGGCACCTGGGGTGTCGACAACTACAACGCCCAGGCGGCAAGTGGGCAGGCCGCACTGAAGAACTACAGCGTGGCAAACGTGCCGGCGATCTTCGGGCAGGCCAAGGTCTGGGCCGACAGCCACATGTGGGTGATCCCCGCAGATCCAAGCCGCAGCGCCGAAGAGACCGAAGCTGCGGTGGCATTTCTGAAGTTCCTGAACGACAACAACTTTGAATGGGCGCGCACCGGGCACCTTTCGGTCCGCACCTCGGTGATCAACTCGCCCGAGTTCGCGGCCCTGCCGCACCGTCAGGAATATGCGGGCACCGTGGAAGCGGCGACTGCCCTGCCCCAGGTCCAGAACTCACGCGCGGTGTTCGAGGCGATGTTCACCGACTTCAACGCGATGTGGCTGACCGGAACCGAGCCGTCCGAGGCACTGGCCAGCATGCAGTCCAGCGTGGACCGCATCCTGCGCCGCAACCGCTGATCCAAAGGCCAGGCCCTGCCCTGCGGCGGGGACTGGCATCCGGATGCGGGCACCCGGGGGACGCTCCCACACCCCGGGTGCTTTGCATTCACCCGCCCTCACGCATCATCCTGAAGCCAGGCCCCCACCTGCAACTTGCGCAAGACCCAAGGACCGACATGACCCTTCACAGCCCCGCAATCACCCTCGCCCGGACGCCGCATCGTCCGGTTCAGTCCCTTGATGGGCTGTGGGAGTTTCACCATGAAGAACAGGACGGCTGGCACGAGGTCCGCGTCCCCGGCCCCTGGCAGGCCGGTTTTCCCGACCTTGCCTGGAGCTTTGGCCGCGCGACCTATCGCCGCCGGTTCACCTTGCCCCCGGCCTGGGAGGGGTGCGACGTGGCGCTCTGCTTTGGTGCGGTTAGCGAATTTGCCACGGTCCGGTTGAACGGCACAGAGATCGCCCGGCATGAAGGCGGCTGGCTGCCGTTCGAGGTGATCCTGCCACCCCACCTTTTGCAGGCCGAAAACGTGCTTGAAGTGGACGCAGCCCTGCCGGACGGGCACCGCCGTGATCTGCCCGACTTCGCGGAATATCCGCATGGCAAGCAAAGCTGGTATGGCCCCCAGGGTGGTATCTGGCAGTCCGTCTACCTGGAAGCACGCCAGCAGGTACACATCCGCACGTTGCGGCTGGACCCAAGCTGGCCCGATGGCAGATTGACCATTGCCGCCCAATTGTCCGCCGAGTTCCGTGGCAGCCTGCGACTGGAGATCACCGGACCGGACGGTGGCAGGGTCCATTCCGCCACGATCTCGCTGGAGAATGACCGCTTTCATCACACGATCTTGCTGCGGGATATCGCCGCCTGGTCGCCCGACACACCTGCACTGTACAGCGTCCGGCTGATCCTCAGCCTTGCCGGCGGCGATATCGACGCGGTCACCGAAACCTTCGGCTTTCGCAAGATCGAGACGCGGGATGGCGCGCTTTGTCTGAACGGCCAGCCGCTTTATCTGCGCGGCGCACTGGACCAGGATTATTACCCTGACGGCTTTTACACCGTGCCTTCGGTGGAGGTGCTGGAGGACCAGCTGCACAAGGCAAAGGCGATGGGCCTGAATTGCCTGCGCTGCCATATCAAGGTGCCCGACCCGCGCTATTACGAGGTGGCGGACCGGCTGGGCATGCTGATCTGGACCGAAATTCCCAATGTCGAGACCTTCTCGGAGGCGTCATCGGCCCGTCTGAGGCAGACCATGGAGGGCATTCTTGCGCGCGACCGCAATCACCCCTCGATCATCGTCTGGACGCTGGTGAACGAAGACTGGGGCACCCGCCTACGCGAGGTGGCCGACCAGCGCGCCTGGTTGTCGGACATGGTCGACTGGCTCCGCGCCGATGACCCGTTGCGTCTCGTGGTCGACAACTCGGCCTGTTTTCCGAACCACCACGTCAAGACCGATATCAACGATTACCACTTTTACCGCACCGCGATCGACCGCCGGCAGGAATGGGACGCACTTTGCGCGGAATTCGCCGCCGCAGCGGACTGGACCTGGGGCAATGTGTCCGGCACCACCCGCACCGGGAAGGAACCGTTGATCCTGTCCGAGTTCGGCGTCTGGGGCCTGCCCGATCCCAAGCTTTTGCGCGGCGAAGACGGCAAGGACCCGTGGTGGATGCCCTACGGCTCCACCTGGGCGGACGAGACCGCCTTGCCGATCGGGGTGGAAGGACGGTTCGCCGAACTGGGCCTGAAACAGGTTTTCGGCAGTTTTGACGCCTTCATCGAGGGCGTTCAATGGTATCAGTGGATGAACCTGAAATACGAGATCGAGGTGCTGCGGTCCCATCCGACCATCGCAGGCTACGTCATCACCGAATTCACCGACGTCCATTGGGAGGGCAACGGCCTTCTCGACATGGCGCGCAACCCGCGCGTCTTCGCCAAGGCGATGCCTTCGGTGAATGCAGACATCGTCATTGCGCCAGGGCTTGTCCATCATGCCGTGCGGGCGGGTCAGACGGCGATCCTTGATCTGAAGGTCGCGACGGGCGGGGCGTCCCTGCCCGAAGGCTGCACGCTGGAATGGTCGCTGGCCGGTCAGACTGGTCAGGACATCCTGCCAAGTGCCGGTCCGATGACGGCGGTTGAGGCACCGTTGTCGATCCCGATTCCGGCAGGCCGGTCCGCCGGCATCGAGCTTGCGACGTTGCGCCTGCTTGCGCCAGACGGGTCCGAACTTGCCCGCAACGAACAGGCCGTCTCCCTCCATGGTGAACGAAGCGCGCCGCGCCAGACCTTTTCCAGCGACGACGAGGCCCTTGCGGACCGGCTATCGCTGCTTGGGTTCGAACGGGGCGATATCGGATCGGCCGATGTCTTTGTGACCCATGACCTGCACGCCCAGCGCGTCGAAGACATCCATGCAGGCGCGCGTGTGCTGCAGATCGTGGCACGCGCGCCGGACTGGCTGCGCAGCGACCCGCCTCCGCGCGAGGGGCCAATGACCTTGCAGATCGACAACGGCCTGCCGGGAATGCAATCGGGCCATTACTTCGCCTTCCCCGGCTACAAGCTGGTCAATCGCCACCGGTCCATCTGGCGCGGCGACTGGGTGGGCAATTTCAGCTGGCTTCGGCGGGACGGCGTGTTTTCGCATGTGCCTGGCGGGCCGCTGTTCGATCTCGGCTTCAGCCGCGTTGTGCCAGACCAGGTGATGGTCGGCTTTCGCCCATGGGAATTTCGCGGTCGTGTCCATGCCGGCGTCGTCGTGGGATGGGTCCACCGGCCCGGGTGCTTCCTGCTGGAAAAGCGGCTTGGCAAGGGCAAACTGGTGGCGACAACCTTCAGGCTGAACCAGGAAGGTCCCGATGTCGACCCGCTGGCCACCGCCCTTTACGACGGCATGATGGAGCTGGCCGTTCGCCCTTGAACCTGCCGCCCGGTCACAAGCGATCGGGAAAAGACATGGGCCGCATGCATGTGCGGCCCGTCGTGACCTCAGGCGGCCTCCGGCATCCGGTAGCGCCCGCGCGCGATACCGTAGCGCCAGCGATGGTTGGTCGCGAGGACCCGGCTTTGATAACACAGGATGATTTCGTCACCGACCACCAGAACGGTGGAATGTCCGTTCTCGCCGGTCTCTGACGGTTCAAGGACCGGACCAACGCTGCGATAAGGGCCGCGCACATCATCCGCGATGGCAAAAAACACCCGCTGCCGCGTCCCGCGCGGCCCGTCGGGCAGAAAGCAGGTGGCGTTCAACATGACGCGACCGTCTTGCAGCTGGATCAGCTGCGGGCCTTCGATCCCCCATTCGTAATCGGCCTGGCCGCGCGCGTTGTGGTGCGGCACCTCGTCGTGATCAAGGATCTTGCCAAGCCGCTCCCACGGACCGAACCATGTGCCGGAACTGCTCCGGGCAAGATAGACATCCGGTTGCGGTACCTGGATGAATTTGGCCATGCCGGAATAGACGAGGTATTTTACGCCGCCGATGACGGACGGATGCGGGTCGTAGATTCCATTTTCGCCGGTATCGGGGACGGAATGAAGCGCCGTCGGCAGCGCGACCCAGGAAAACCCGTCATTGGAGACAAGATGCTCGCACCGTCCACCCGACAACATGAACTCGGTCTGGATGAACATGTGAAACACGCCATCCTCAAAGACCACACCGGGTGCCGCGACACCTGTGCCCACAAGTGGAAGGACAATCTCGGGATGCTGGGTCCAGGGACCGTCGATGGTCGTCGCTGTTGCGTGAAAGACCTTCCACGTCTCGGTGGTGACCGTGCCTGCAGATCCGAACATATGCCATCGCTGGCCGTCGAAAACCGGGCACGGATCCTTCAGGTCGTCGAGCCCATCGGGCAGCAGCATCGGAAAGACGTTCGTCGCAAAATCTATTTTCACGGCCTGCTCGTTTTTTGGGGAACCTTTGCGCTTCCCGGTGGTTATCTTGTTACACGAAATAGCGAATCCCACAAGGATTTCGCTTTGGTTCAAGCGTGTTGAGCGGCAAAGATTTGGCCCGCACTACATCGCGACAATGGCTAGGGATATGGGCCTAGTGTTCGCGATCTGGCTGCCGGGGTGATTTCAGGACGCGCGGCGGCACCCTTTTGGCAAAACTCAGGACATCGTTAGCGCGAAAGGCGCGCCATCGGGATCCGCAATCAAGGACCTCATGCCCCTGCCCGCGCCTGGCGTTAAAACCCACCAGACACGCCGCCTCGGCAGGCGCACATAGGCCGTTACGGCAGGCTTTGGCGTGCAGCCGGCAGCCAGATGCCCCGTCCCGAGGCTTTGGCCTGCTCGAACAGCCAATGCGCGATTGCCACGTCCTGCGACACCAGGCCGGTGGTGTGCACAAGGATCCGCTCCTCGGCCCGCTCCCGGCCCGCCTTTGCCCCCGATACCACCTCCGAGATCTGGGCATGAAGCTGATCGCGGCTGAACAGGCCGGTCTCGACCATCTTCTTGAAGTAGTGGTTTTTCATGTTCAGGTCCCAGTCGTCGACGATGACCTTGTCCATTTTGGCAAATCCCGAAAGTTCAAACTGCTGGCGCGCAAGCGAGATCACGAGCGCGCCGGGCTTGACCCATTCCTCGTAGATCATCACATCCGCCGACGTGGTGCCCCCGACGGCGATGTCCGCGCCGCGCACCGCTTCTTCATTGGTGGCGACAGCTCGCACCGAGATCCCAAGTTTGTCGCTCCATTTGCGGGCGAACGCCTCACGGGATTCGGCGCGTCGCGTCGTGACCCGAACCTCGTCGAACCGATACATCGTGGCGAGGCATTCCAGCACGCCGGCGCACATCGTCCCCGCGCCGACAAGGCCCAGGACCTTGGGCTCTGCCGGACCAACCCATTTGCAGGGCACGACGGCTGCGGCGGAACTGCGCCATGCATAAGCCAGATGTTCGTCCACCATTGCCAGCGCGTGGCCGGTTCGGGGATCCGTCAAAAGTATGTATCTGGCGCAGCCAAGGGTGCCGACCGTGTTTCGGTCGCCGTCGTCGTAATAGTTGTAAAGACGCACCCCCGTCACCGGCACATCTTTCAACACGACACTCTTGACGTGCCAGTGATTGTGAAAGTCCGGGTCGTCGAGCTTGAACGACGGCATCACGGGCGGAAAGACGCTGCCCTTTGCATGCATCAAGAACACATCCTCACAGATGCGCATGGTCTGCTCCACGCTCAAGAGCGCCAGAGCATCCGCGTGCGAGACATAGAGCACGTCCGGGTGATCGGTTTCCGCGCTGAGCGGCTGGGAGTTGGTTGGCAAGTTCAAGAACTCCTCGCTGGCAGGCAGGTTGCCTGTCGGTTGCTTCCTCATGACGTTATCGCGTTCCCGGGTCGTGTCCGCGATGTGTGCTTTGCCGCGGTTTCAAAAACCGACGGCCTGTCCATCTTTGCGCGGATCCGACCCCGCGCAATAGCCGCCGCCGGCAATGCGCTTCACGATCTGCGCGCCACCAAAGCCGAACACCTCTTCGGGTGGCTCACGCAGGATCGTGTGGCCGCGATCCTGAAGAACAGATGCGGCCTCGGGGCTGACGCCGACCTCGAGCGCTGTGGTGTTGCCGTCGATGAAACGCCAGCGCGGCGCATCCGCTGCGGTCTGCGGGTCCTGTCCCCACACCTGCATGCGCAGAAAAAGCTGGACATGCCCCTGCGCCTGCATGGGACCGCCCATGATCCCGAACGCGGTGTCATCCTGCCCGTCACGCGTGATGAAGCCGGGAATGATCGTGTGAAGGGGGCGCTTTGATCCACCGACCCGGTTCGGATGGCCCGCCTCGAGGGTAAAACCAAAACCGCGATTCTGCAGGCTTATCCCGGTTCCGGGAACGACGATCCCCGACCCGAAGCCGGAATAGTTCGACTGGATGTAGGACACCATCATCCCCTTGCTGTCACCGACCGAAAGGCAGACCGTCCCACCAGAAAGCGGAGCCCCAGCGCCGAAGGTTTGCGACCGGCGGCGATCAATCAGCTTTGCGCGCTGGGTCAGGTAGGCGGGATCAAGCAGGTCACCGGCCGTCATCCCCATGTGCCGGGGATCGGCCACATGTCGATACGCGTCCGCCAGGCCGAGTTTGATCGCCTCGATCTGAAGATGGATGGCCTCGCCCCCATCCGGATCAAGGTCCTCGATCCCGAGATGACGCAGGACGCCCAGCGCCATGAGCGCCGCGATACCCTGGCCGTTGGGCGGGATCTCGTGCAGCGTCGATGCGCCGAATGACTGGCTGATCGTGCCGCACCAGTCGTTACGGTGTGCGGCAAGATCCTCGATGGTCAGGCAGCCACCGTGTTCGGCGGAAAAGGCGGCGACACGCTCACCAAGCTCGCCCTCGTAAAACGCCCGTCCCTCGGTCTCGGCGATCAGCCGAAGGGACCTCGCCATGGCGGCGTTGATGAATCTTTCGCCCGCCCTGGGCGCCCGACCACCGGGCATGAATGCTTCTGCAAAGCCCGGAAAATCCTTAAGCGTCGCCGCACCTCGGCGCCAAAGCTCGCCGATCATCGGCGTCACGAAGAACCCCTGTTCGGCGTAATCGACGGCGGGCCCGAACAGGTCGGCAAACGGAAGCGCGCCGAACCGCCGGGAAAGATCAACCCATCCCGACACCGCGCCGGGCACCGTGACAGCCTCAAAGCCGCGCTCGGGCATGGTGTCAAACCGCGCGAACCGCTCTGGGGTCCAAGCCGCTGGCGATCGCCCCGACGCATTCAGCCCATGCATCGATGCCCCATCGGACATGATGCAGAAAGCGTCTGATCCAAGGCCGTTTCCGGTCGGCTCCACGACAGTCAGCGCGATGGCGGCAGCCAAGGCGGCGTCGATGGCATTGCCGCCGCGTTCGAGCATCCGAAGGCCCGCCTGGGAGGCAAGAGGATGAGAGGTGGAAACAACGTTGGCCGCCATCACCGGGGATCGGCGCGATGCGTATGTCTTGGGCAAAGGCTGCACCAAAATTCCTCCCAAGGCTCGGTCCAAAGCCTACAATCGATTATTTGCCCCGACAATCGATTTCTTGATTGACGGACCTTAACAGGTCTGCTCACGTCGCCGAAAGAGGTGCGGTGGGCATGGCGAAGCAGGCAAACGAGACGATCACCGGACAAGTGTTCGAGGCGCTCAAGGCCGATGTCCTGCGCGGCCGCATGGCGCCCAATACGCGCCTGCAGGTCGATGCCCTTCGCGAAAAATACGATGTGAGCCTCAGCCCCATTCGCGAGGCGCTGCAGAAACTTGTGGCGACCGGTCTGGTGGTGGCGTCAGAGCGTCGCGGTTTCCGTGTCGCGGAACTGACGCGCACCGATCTCGCGGACCTGGGACGAACGCGGCGGCATATCGAACGGACAGCCATCGCCGAGTCGATGCGTCTTGGCGACGATGACTGGGAGGCGGACGTTGCCCGCGCGATCCACGCCCTGTCTAAGGTGACCCGCGTCACCGAGGGCCGTTTGTCATACGGCCCCGAATGGGAAGCACGCCACCGCGAGTTCCACTACGCCATGGTAAAGGGGTGCGGCAGTCCAAGACTGATCCAGATATGGCGCGGTTTGTTCGACCAGGGCATCCGTTATCGCCGCATTGCTCAGATGCTTGACCTGTATCACGGCGACACGCCGTCCGAGCATATCGAGTTGTCCGAACTGGTGATTGCCCGCGATCAGCGCGCGCTTGACCGCATCGACAGTCATGTCGGCGTGTGCGCGCGCCTGATCGCCGAGGCGCTTGACGACGATCTGCTGCGGTGCGCGGAGGCCATCGCAAAGGACCTGGCGGACGAGGAGCAGGCCATGGCCATCGGCGCAGGCGACGTCGGCCTGCTGCGCAAGCGGGCGATGTCAACCGAGGCAGCCGCAGGATCGCGGCGGGGAGCGGTCAGATGATCAAGATCATGACACTTGCAGACAGCGATGCGGTCCCGCTCGACAACGGGCGCGGCGAAAAGATCCGGCTCGTCGACAGCCGGCTGGGTACAAATGCGATCGATCTGCACCACAACACGCTGTTTCCGGGCGGCGCCGCTGGCCGCTATCACCGGCACAGCAAGGCCGACAACGTCTATATCGTCATGGGCGGCGTCGGGCAGTTGTTGGCGGACGGCGTCACCTACAGCGTCCGTCAGGGGCAGATCATCTTCATCCCGGCAGGTGTGGCCCATTCGCTCACCAATCCCGGCGACGAACCCTTCAGCATCTACGAGATCTACGCACCCGCCGGACCCGAGTTTGACTTCATCGAGGTCGACAAATGACCCTGCAGGTCCGCGTCTCAAGACCGGTTTCCAGCCACAGTTCGCCTGAATCTATCAATTGAAACAGCCAGATGAGAGGACCACTCGTCATGATCAACCAAACACGCAATAGCAGACATTTCGCAGCGGTGGGGGCCGCCATCGTCGGGCTCTCGCTCTTAGCCGTCTCTGGCGAGGCCTATGGTGCGGATGAACCTGCCGAGGCGTTCTACGCCGAGAACACGGAGCTTACGATTGCTGGCGGACACGACGCCGGAAGCGGCTTTGACTTTTACATGCGGACGGTCGCCGCTGCCGTGGCCCGTGTCAGCGATCTGGAAGCTTCGGTCCGAAACATTCCGGGCGCCGGGGGCCTGATCGGGGACAATGACGTTTTCGAGGCGACACCCGACGGCACCACGATCGGGCTGCTGAATTTTCCCGGTCACGTCTTTGCCGAACTGACCGGGGCCCCGGGGGTGCGGTTCGACTTCAGCAAATGGGAATATCTTGGTCGCGTCGCCGCAGGTCCACCGGTGATCCTGGTCGCCGCCGACAGCCCGTTCCAGACGGTCGATGACCTGGTCGCATCGACCGAACCCATACGCTTCGCCATCGAGGAAGCAGGCTCCGACGCGTTCTACGGCGCTGTCGTGTCCGCCAAGGCATTCGGATTTTCAGCCACCAACATCACCGGATATGAAGGGACCAGCGATATCCTGGCCGCCATCATGCGCGGCGAGGCCGACGCGACCTTCCTGTCTTATGGCTCGTCGATGGAAAGCATCCGCAATGGCGAAACGCGGGCATTGATGATCTTTGCCGACGCGCCCGTCGAGGCCCTGCCCGACGTTCCCTTGGCAAGCACATTCGTCGACACGCAGGAAGCCAAGGATACGGTCAGCGCGTTCGGCCATATCTACAACCTGGAGCGCGTCTTCGTCGCCCCTCCGGGTACCCCGGCGGATCGTGTCGCGTTCCTGCGCAACCTGCTGATGATGGCCTTCGAAGACCCCACGCTGCTTGAGGAAATCAAGCAAGCCGGCCGCCCCGTGAACCCGATGTCAGGCGAAGAGGTCGCCAAGGCTGTCGAGGACGTCGCACGTCAGGCGGACCAGATCCGCAAGATCCTGGAATGACGAAACGCACCCCCTGACGCGTCCGTGAGGGTGGTGTCACGCCCGCCGAAGCAGTTCGGCGGGCTCCGGAGTCCCGTCAGATCAAGTGAAAGTTCTTTGGCACGGCTCATCCCGTCGCAAGAAGGTCAGGCATGAACGAACTCCTCGCCATGTACGGGTCGGCAATGTTCGAAGGACTCGTGCTGCTTTTCGATCCGGCCACCATCGCCTTTCTGTTCGTGGGTCTTGCCGTGGGCCTTGTCATGGGTGTGCTGCCGGGTCTTGGGGGT
>JANPKV010000341.1:0-1684 GCA_031426185.1 Rhodobacterales bacterium
GTCGCGGCCGATCCCGACGACCGTCGCCGACGCATTGCCCGTCTGACCCCGGCAGGCTTTGCCGAATGGCAGGTTTACGACGCGCTTGGTCATGCAAAGGCCCAATCCGTCTTTGACAACGCCGGTGGTCGCCGGGATGCCCTGATCGAGGCGATGGACCTGATCGCCACCGTGATGTTGAAAGAGGACGTGGAGATCCGCGACGCCGACCCGCTGGATCCTGCGGCCCGGTCCTGTATCGAGGCGTATTACGCGCTTCTTGTTGCGGCCGTGCCGGAATGCACCCCGCAAATGCTGCCCCTGCCCCTGCCCGATCCCGAGCGCTACCGCAGCCCTGATGGTGCGTTTCTGGTCGCATGGTCTGACGACCTTCCCATCGGCTGCGTGTCGCTGCGGCGCCTCGGGCCGAAACTCGCCGAGTTAAAGCGACTGTGGGTTCATCCCCATGCCCGTGGGCAGGGCCTTGGGCTGCGCCTCATGCGCGCCATCGAGGCCCGCGCTCGCGATATGGGTTTTACCCATGCAAAGCTTGATACCAATACCAACCTTACTGCGGCGGTCGGTCTTTACCGGTCGGATGGCTGGTCTGATACAGAGCCCTACACCAGCGCGCCGGCCAATATCTGGATGATCAAGCGGCTCTGACGCCGTTGCCCTTTTGCGCCCCATCGCATATCTCACACGCGCAACCCTGTCAGGCGAGGACACCCCATGGCCAGCTATCAATATGTCTACCACATGGAAGGCGTCTCCAAGACCTATCCGGGCGGCAAGAAGTGTTTTGAAAACATCCACCTGAACTTTCTGCCGGGCGTCAAGATCGGCGTCGTGGGCGTGAACGGGTCGGGCAAATCGACGCTGCTGCGCATCATGGCCGGCATGGACACCGATTTCAAAGGCGAGGCCTGGGCGGCCAAGGGGGCCAAGGTCGGCTATCTGGCGCAGGAACCCTATCTCGACCCCACCCTGACGGCGAAAGAAAACGTCATGCTGGGCGTCGCCAAGGAAACCGCCATCCTGGAACGCTACAACGAACTTGCGATGAACTACTCGGACGAGACGGCCGACGAGATGGCCGCCCTGCAGGACCAGATCGATGCGGGCAACCTGTGGGAACTGGAGGCGTCGGTCGGCGTCGCGATGGACGCGCTGCGCTGTCCGCCCGACGATTCCGATGTGGAAACCCTGTCCGGCGGTGAGCGTCGCCGCGTGGCCCTGTGCAAGCTGCTGCTGGAAAAGCCCGACATGCTCTTGTTGGACGAACCGACCAACCACCTTGACGCCGAATCCATCGCCTGGCTGCAAAAGCACCTGATCGCCTACAAGGGCACCATCCTGATCGTCACCCACGACCGCTATTTCCTGGACGACATCACCTCGTGGATCCTTGAACTCGACCGGGGTCGCGGCATTCCCTACGAAGGCAACTACTCTGCCTGGCTGGAACAGAAGGCCAAGCGGATGAGCCAAGAAGCGCGCGAGGACAAGTCCAAGCAGAAGGTGCTGGAAAAGGAACTCGAATGGATCCGTTCCGGCGCCAAGGCCCGCCAGTCCAAGGGCAAGGCCCGGATCGCCCGCTACAACGAAATGGCCGGCCAGACCGTCCGCGAACGCAACGGCATCAGCCAGATCGTCATTCCGAACGGCGAACGCCTCGGCGCCAAGGTGATCGAAGTTGTCGGCC
>JANPKV010000342.1:0-1803 GCA_031426185.1 Rhodobacterales bacterium
CCAAGCAGGGTGATGCCAGCGCTTTCCATCGCCACATCCGCACCCGTCCCCATGGCGATGCCGACATCGGCTGCCGCCAGTGCCGGGGCGTCATTCACCCCGTCACCCGCCATGGCGATCTTGTGGCCTTCACGGCGCAACTGGTCGATCAGGTCCTTCTTGGCCTCGGGCAACACGCCCGCCCGCACCTCGTCTATGCCAAGGGACGCCGCCACCGCCCGCGCCGTGCGTTCATTGTCGCCGGTAGCCATGATCACGCGCAGCCCTTGGGCATGCAGCTCGCGGATGGCCTGCGCGGTCGAATCCTTGATCGGATCGGCCACCGCCACGATGCCTGCCAGTACGCCGTCAACCGCGATGAACATCGCCGTCTTGCCCAAGGCGCGCAGGGTGTCGGCCTGCGCCTCGGCATGATCCGTGTCCAGCCCCATGTCCTGCATCATCGCCGCGTTGCCAAGCGCCACGACGCGCCCGCCAACCTTGCCCCGCACGCCCTTGCCGGTGACGGCTTCAAACTCGGCAGCCTCTTGGCGCGGTGCACCCTCAGCCTCGGCTCCCTCGACGATCGCTTCGGCCAAGGGGTGTTCGGACCCCCGCTCCAGCGCTGCGGCAAGCGACAGAAGGTCGGTCTGCGTGACATCGCCCAACGCCACGGTATCGGTCAGTTTCGGCTTGCCCATGGTCAGCGTGCCGGTCTTGTCGACGATCAGCGTATCCACCGACGCCATGCGTTCCAGCGCCTCGGCGTCCTTGATCAGCACGCCGGCCTGCGCCCCGCGCCCCGCCGCCGTGGTGATGGAAATCGGCGTGGCCAGCCCCAACGCGCATGGGCAGGCGATGATCAGCACCGATACTGCGGACGCGATGGCAAAGACCAGCGCGGGTTCCGGGCCAAAAACCAGCCAGGCCGCAAAGGCCAGGATCGCGATGCCGACCACCGTCGGCACGAACACGGCCGATACCCGGTCCGCCAGCCCCTGGATCGGCGCGCGGGACCGCCGTGCGTTCGACACCATGGCCACGATCTGGGCCAGAACGGTATCGGCGCCGACCTTGCCCGCCTCGATGACAAGGCTGCCGTTCTTGTTGAGGGTGGCCCCGGTCACCGGATCGCCAGGCCCCTTTTCCACCGGCATGGACTCGCCCGTCAGCATGCTTTCGTCCAAGCTGGATCGCCCCTCGATCACCACGCCGTCCACTGGCACCGCGTCGCCGGGCCGCACCCGCAACCGGTCGCCTTGCATGATGTTTTCCAGCGGCGCGTCGTATTCCGACCCGTCGGGCAGGATACGCCGCGCCATCTTTGGCGCCAGATCGAGCAGCGCGCGGATCGCATCGCCGGTGCGTTCGCGTGCCCGCAATTCCAGCACTTGGCCCACGAAGACCAGCGTCACGATCACCACCGCCGCTTCGAAATAGGTGCCGACGCCGTGGCCCATCCGGTATTGTTCGGGGAATAGGCCAGGCAGGAAGGTCGCGACGATCGAATAGAGATAGGCCGCCGCCACGCCCAGGCTGATCAGCGTCCACATGTTGGGGGACCGGTTGACGACCGAATCCCATCCGCGACGAAAGAACGGCAGGGCCGCCCAGAGGATGATCGGTGTGGCGAGCGCGAATTCCAGATAGCTCGCGTTCTGATGCCCGATCCAGTCGCGGACCGGCAAAGCCACGAACTCGCCCATCGTCAGGATGACAAGGGGCACGGCGGCCGCTGCGGAAATCCACATCCGGCGCGTGAAATCGGTCAGCTCATGGCTCGGCTCATCCGAGGGCACCATCGGCTCCAGCGCCATGCCGCAG
>JANPKV010000343.1:0-4954 GCA_031426185.1 Rhodobacterales bacterium
AAGCGCAGACACGGCACAGGCGCCCAAAAGCACCCGCATCGATATGGTCATGAGTATCCTCCCTGTGCATGAGCATTTGCCCATTGCGTGGGCGAATACTCATTGCGACTCATGCGCAAGTCAACTGCAAACTCACGCTGCGGCGCGGCAATTCGTAGCTGCACCGGAAACAAAGGGGTCGTCGTCAGGCGAGCAGAGCCTCGGCAGTCCGCTCATCCGTGACCAAGCCGTTGAGGATGCGGCCCTTGAGCGCGGCCCTGATGGCGGTCACCTTGGTCAGGCCGCTGGCCACGCCGATCACCGGCTTGCCGCGCCCCGGATCCACCCGGATCCCGCACAACCGCGCAATGATCGGCGATTCGATGTAGACGCCGTCGCGGTTGTAGACGCCACTGACGATCTCGCCCGCAGCGCCGTTGGCCTGCATGTCGGCCAGTTGGTCGCGCGTCACGAACCCGTCCTTGTAGATCGGCGCATCGTCGCCCATCTGGCCCACGCCGACAAAGGTGACATCGGCCGACTGCGCCAGCTTGATCACCGCCTGCACCGGCCGCAAGGACCGGAACAGCGCGCGTTCCTCGATGGTCTCCGAGATCACCGGAACCAGCATCGGATAGTGCTGCGCCCGCAACTTGTCGGCCAGCCGCATGATGACGTCAAACAGCGATGCCGACCCGTCCGGTGCGATGTTGCCCACCAGCGATACGATGCTGTGCCGTTCGGTGAACTGTGCCGACAATTCCCCCACCATCGCGCTGAGCGAACGGCCCGTGCCCACCGCGATCACCTGAGGGGCGGGGCGGGCCAGGAAATGCTCCAGAAGTTCCGCCGCCGCCGCCGCTGTCGATTGCGCCGGGTCAGCGGCCGCCCCGAGGGATGGCGCCACCCGGCAATGCCCAAGGTCGAACCGCCGGGTCAGCGCCGCTTCCAGCGCCAGACATTGTGCGATCGGATGGTTGAGCCGCACATGGACCAGACCTTCGGCCATCGCCTTGGCCACCAGCCGCTGCGCGCGCTGGCGCGACACGCCCAGTTCGGTGGCGATCTGGTCTTGCGTCATCTGCCCGACGTAATACAGCCAGCCCGCGCGGGCGGCTTCGTCCAGGGTCGAGATGTCGGGCTCTATACGGTTCATGCGCGGGTCCTGATCCTGGGATCAATGTGAAAGAACTGATCGAAAGATGCAAACCGCAGATCAGGGAGCGCATCGGCAGGCTCGGGTTCCGCCGCTTGACCCAGATGGCTGCCGCCCACGAACCGCCACACCTCCATCCCGGCTGCACGGGCCGCGCGGATGCCCGTCAAACTGTCCTCGATCACCAGACAGCGGTCTGGCCGAACCCCCATCCGCGCCGCCGCATGCAGGAACAGATCGGGCGCAGGCTTGCCGTTTGCAACTTCCGACGCGGTGAAGACGCGTCCTTGAACCCGTGGCCACAGCCCGGTGATGCGCAGCGACTGCTCCACCCGGCGCGGGCTGGACGAGGTGGCCACGCAATGCGGCAGCGCCAGCATGTCGAGGACCGCTGCCGATCCGGGCATCACCTTCAGATCACGCTCGAACGCGGCCAGCAGCCGCACGCGATAGGCGTCTTCAAAGTCCTGCGGCAGATCAAGTGAAAAGTCGCGGCGGATCTGCGCCATCACCGTCGGATAGCTGCGGCCCAGAAAATGCCGCGCCACATAGTCCAGATCGACACGGACGCCCAGGTTTTCCAGCTCCGCAATCAGCATTTTTGCCGAGATGATCTCGCTATCGACAAGAACACCGTCGCAGTCGAAGATGACAAGATCGAACGGCCACGTCTGGCACATGTCGCAGCCCTTTTTTCCCTAACCCCGAACCAAGCCGGACGGGTCCGCATCACCACTAGCCGCCGCGCTTCTTTGCAGCAAGCCAAGGGGTGCCGCAGCCAATCGCGCAGGAGCATTTTCTCGGTCTGAACACGGTCACCCCACATTTCAGCCACACTGGGCCTGCATAGGACTGCCACGAAAATTTCACGGAACGGGACAAGCACTTGGACTATACGCTTATCGCCATCATGGTGTGTATCTTCATACCGCTGGAGCGTCTTTTGCCGATCCATCCCGAACAGAGGATGATCCGCGGGCAATGGTTCAACGATCTTTTCTATTTTCTGTTCAACGGCTTTGTCGTGCGGTTCGGGTTTGTGGCCTTGGCTGGCGCGGTGATGGTCGGCTATCGCCAGATCGTGCCTGCGGAGACCTTCGCCTGGGTGACGGCGCTGCCGCTCTGGGTGCAGGTGCCGGCCGTGCTGGTGATCGCCGATATCGGCTATTACATCGCGCACCGAACATCGCATGCAGTGCCGTTCCTGTGGAAGTTCCATGCCGTCCATCACAGCATCGAAGAAATGGATTGGCTGGCCACGCACAGGGTGCATCCCGTGGATCAGATCTTTTCGTCGATGCTGTCGTTGCTGCCGATCTACTTCCTTGGCTTTTCGATGGGGTCGATCCTGATTTTCCAGGCGATCTACACGTTTCATTCGGTGCTTGTGCATTCGAATGTGCGCCTGAATTTCGGGCCGCTGAAATACCTTGTGGCCTCTCCGGAATACCACCACTGGCATCATGCCAATCAGACCGAGGCCTATGACCGCAATTTTGCCGCGCAGCTTTCGGTGATCGACGTTGTGGCCCGAACGATGTTTTTGCCAAAACACAGCCCCGAAAAATATGGTATCAACGAACCGATGCCAGGACTTTACCACCAGCAGATGCTTCACCCCTTCAAAGGCATAGGGCTGGCTGTTCGCAATGCAATCAGAACGAAGGTCAATGCAAATCATGAATAGCAAGATAGAAGACAAGATCGGAAAGTTTTTGATGATCACCGTATTCACGGTGATCGTGGCGCGGGAAATGGTCGGTCTGGGTACAATCTTCGCCCTGCGCGATCAGCTTGACCTATGGCCGCTGACATTGCTGTCCAAGGTCTTTGCCGTCATCTTTGTCGGCGCCGTGGTGTTCTTTACGGTCATTCGCCACGATCCGCTCTCATCCGCGCCGGGCCTTTTGCCCCGGCTGACGGCCATTGGCGGAACCTTCGCGATGGTCAGCCTGATCGCGATGCCGTCTCAGGAAATCTCGCGGCCGCTGCAGGTGATCTCGACCATCCTTGTCATCGTGGGCACGGTCCTGTCGATCATCTGCCTGCGGCGTCTGGGCCGGTCGTTCTCGATCATGGCTTCGGCGCGCGAACTGGTCACCAGCGGTCCCTATGACATCGTCCGCCACCCGCTTTACGCCGCCGAGCTGATCACCATCGTCGGCGTCGTGCTGGCGCATGGCACGCTGTCGTCGGTGCTGGTGGGTACGGTTTGGCTGCTGCTGCAATATCAGCGCGCTCGCTACGAAGAGCAGGTCCTGCGCACGTCATTTCCCGCCTACGAGGACTATGCCCGTCGCGTGCCGATGATGGTCCCAAGCCCGACCCGCCTGTTCCGGGGGCCGTCGGACAAGGCCGGTGCCGCCCGCCAGCAAGGCTGAACGGGACATATGTGCGGCGCCCCTCGGCGGGCGCAGGTCGGTCGCAAACGCTTGGGCGTTGCAGTCACCGGGTAAAGGTCTCGGAAAGCTGCGGCGCCCTTGTCATTTCTGCACTTTGCCAAGCCCGGTGGACAGTGCCCGCGTCGCCGCCGCGATCACGCTTTCCTCGTTCGTCGGGATGGTCATCACCTTGACCACCGCATGGTCGGGGCTCAGCACCGTCGCGTTGGCCGCATTGCGCGCCGTGTCGATGGCGATCCCCATCCAGCCAAGGCCGTCGCAGACGCCCGCCCGTACACCGCGCGAATTCTCGCCAATGCCGCCGCAGAATACCAGCGCGTCGACGCCTCCCAGCGCGGCGGCAAGCGATCCGATCTCGCGCTGGCAGCGATGGACGAAATAGGCGATCGCATCCCGCGCGTGGGGCGCATCGGACGCCTCGAGGGTGCGCATGTCATTGGACAGGCCAGACAGGCCCAACAGCCCGGAACGACGATAAAGCAGGTCAGAAATCGCGGCCCCGTCCATTCCCTGTTCCTGCATCAGATACAAAAGGACCCCGGGATCGATCTGCCCCGACCGCGTGCCCATCGGCAATCCATCAAGCGGCGAGAAGCCCATGGTGGACGCGACCGATTTACCTTGGCGCATGCCGCACATCGAGGCGCCATTGCCCAGATGCGCGACGATCACCCGGCCCCCTGCACAGTCGGGCGCGACCTCCGCCAACCGGGACGCGATGTACTGATAGCTCAGCCCGTGAAATCCGTACCTTCGCACGCCCTTGTCATAATAGGCGCGCGGCAGGGCAAAGGCTTCGGCCACAAAGGCCTGCCCACGATGAAACGCAGTGTCAAAACACGCGATCTGGGGCGCATCGGGGAACGCCTCCATCGCTGCACGGATGCCTTCGACATTGTGGGGCTGGTGCAGCGGGGCAAGCGGCGCAAGGTCCGCCAGTTCCGCAAGGATTGCCGCATCGACCAGAACCGGTGCTGCATGGTTCGGCCCGCCATGCACGACCCGGTGGCCCACTGCCGCAACCGCGAGCCCCGGAAAAGTGGCGTCCAGCACCGACAGTACCGTCCCGAGCGAGGATCGGTGGGTCGCGAAATCCGCAGGCGCCCCCGCCAGAGAGATTGGCCCCCCCGCCGCGTCGTGCAGATGCATCGTGCCCTCACCGCCAATCCGGTCCACCAGACCGGTCGCCAGCGGCACCTCGCCGCTCGGCCCGTAAAGGGCAAGCTTCAGCGAGGATGACCCTGCATTCAGCGTCAGGATCGCCGCACCGGTCATCCCTGGCCCTCGGCCTTGATGCCGCGCAGGCGTGCGTCGTGCAAGGCTGCCACCGCGCAGGATGCCAGCCGCGACATCGTGCTGTCGGACCGCGAGGTAAGGATCACCGGCACGCGGGCCCCAAGCACCAGACCCGCGCTTT
>JANPKV010000344.1:0-6589 GCA_031426185.1 Rhodobacterales bacterium
GGGAGCCATCGTGTCCGCCAAAGGTCTGGTCGAAAAGCCAAAGGCCGAGGAAGCGCCGTCAAATCTGGCGGTCATCGGGCGGTATATCCTGACACCCAAGGTGATGAACAACCTCAACAAGCTGAAGCAGGGCGTGGGGGGCGAAATCCAGTTGACCGACGCCATCCACGAAGAGGCCAAGGCCGGCAAGGTGTTCGGCTACCGGTTCCGGGGGCATCGCTATGACTGCGGCTCCAAGGCCGGCTTTCTGCAGGCGACCGTCGCCTTTGGTCTGTCGCGATCTGACCTGCGCGAGGAATTCGCGGCATATCTGAATGATATGGTCGCGCTGCAAAAGGCGGCGCAGTGACCGGCGTGATGGTCACGCCCCGCATGGCGTGACCGCATGTCGACCTCCTCTCTGATCCAGCGCGGACGCGAGGCCTGGCGTCTGCGCTGGAAGCGGCGCCGCCTGTTGTGGCGCGCGTGGCATGCGGGGAAAGGTCTGATAGCGATTGCCGACCGCACGGCATCCATTGTTCCCGGCCAGATTCTGTTGGCCGCAACCCTGCGCAACGAAGCGCTGCGCCTGCCGCATTTTCTGGATCACTACCGAAAGCTTGGCATCGCCCACTTCCTGCTGATCGACAATGCCAGCACGGATGGCACCGCCGATCTCTTGCGACACCAGCCGGATGTCTCCCTGTGGTCGGCCCCGGGCAGTTACCGTGCGGCGCGGTTCGGGCTGGACTGGACCAATGCCGTGCTGATGCGCCACGCTCACGGCCACTGGACGCTGACGGTCGATGCCGATGAACTGCTTGTCTATCCCTACTGGGAAACGCGCGACCTGAATGCCCTGACGCACTGGTTGCAGCGGACGGACAAGCTGGCCTTTGGCGCCATGATGCTTGATCTTTATCCAAAGGGGCCACTGGACGCCGCGACCTACCAGACGGGCGACGATCCGACACGCGTGCTGAACTGGTTTGATGCCGGCAACTACAGCGTGGCGGTTCAGACCCCGATGGACAACCTCTGGATTCAGGGCGGCGTGCGGGCGCGGGCGTTTCTAGCGGATACGCCGCGGCTGGCCCCGACGCTGAACAAGGTGCCTCTGGTAAAATGGCACTGGCGCTATGCCTATGTGAATTCAACGCACAGCCTTCTGCCGCGCCGCCTGAACCGGGTCTATTCAACCGACGGTGGCGAGATGACATCGGGGGTGCTGCTGCACACAAAGTTCTTGCCCGATGTCGCGGAAAAATCCGCCGAAGAATTGATACGGCGGCAACATTTTGCAAGGCCGGATGCGTACCGCGACTATCACGCCAGCATCGGCAAGGGCCCGGTATTATGGAACAAAGCGTCGACCGCGCTGGGCAACTGGCGACAGTTGGAGGCCCTGGGGTTGATGTCGCGGGGCGGCTGGGTTTGACGGCCGCGCTGCGACTGGCCTGGCGGGAGGCAGGTTCCCATGGCGTGTTTACAAGTTGGAACCCCGATTCTATTATTCGAACAAAATGGGGCGGGCAGCACAAACGTTCCAGAACGCGCATGGGTTGAATGGCAACGTTTCATTCAGCATCTGTGCGTAAGGTTTGCGGGCTGTACTTGGGACGTTAAACATAGGGCACGCTTTTGGGGGTCGTCAGCACGTTGAAATTGCGGTGGCAACGCAAGCGCTTCTTGGCGCGCGCGTACATTCGCCGCCGGCAGCTCTCGGCAGTCCAAAACCGCACCCGCCTGATCCGCCCGAATGACACCTTGCTGTTCTGCACCTTGCGGAATGAGCGTGTGCGACTGCCCTATTTTCTGTCTTACTACCGTGAACTGGGGGTCGAGCACTTCTTGTTCGTCGACAACGGCTCGGATGACGGAACACGCGAATATCTGGCCGCTCAGCCTGACGTCTCGATCTGGACCACGCCGCACAGCTACCGCGACGCCCGTTTCGGCATGGACTGGCTGACCTATCTGCATCGCAGATATGGGCATGACCACTGGTGCCTGACCGTCGATGCGGATGAATTCTTTGTCTATCCCTACTGCGAAACGCGACCGCTGAAGGCGCTGACCGATTGGCTCGAAGTGTCGTCGATCCGGTCGTTTTCCGCGCTTTTGCTGGACATGTACCCCAAGGGCGATCCGCAAGACCAACCCTACGCCGAGGGCGAAAACCCGTTCGACCTGGCCGGCTGGTTTGACAGCGGCAACTACTCGATCAGCCGAAATCCGGTTTACGGAAACCTGTGGATCCAGGGCGGCCCCCGCGCACGGTCGTTCTTCGCCGACAAGCCCGCCGGCGCGCCCGCCTTGAACAAGATCCCCCTGGTGAAATGGCATCGCCGATACGCCTATGTGAACTCGACCCACATGTTGTTGCCGCGCGGGCTGAATCTGGTCTACGACGCCTGGGGCGGCGAAAAGGCGTCGGGCGTGCTGCTGCATGCCAAATTCATCGACACCTTCGCCGCCAAGGCCGAGGAAGAGCTGACGCGAAAACAGCATTTCTCTGACAGCGTCGAATACCGCGCCTACCGCGAGAACATCAGGAACCGCCCTGACATGTGGTGCCGGTGGAGCGAAAAGTACATCAGCTGGCGGCAGCTTGAGATTCTGGGCCTGATGTCCAAAGGCAACTGGGCATGAGCGTTGGCTTCCTGATGCTGTGCCACACGGCGCTGCACAGGGCAGCACAGGTTGCCCGGCATTGGGCAACGGCCGGCTGTCCCGTCGTGATCCATGTCGATGCCCATGTCCCCGCAACAGAGGTGGACCAGCTGCAAGCGGATCTTGCAGACCTGCCAAACGTCCTGTTCAGCAAACGCCACCGCTGCGAATGGGGCACCTTTGGAATCGTCGCCGCAACCCAATCCGCCGCGGAATTGATGCTGGCGGAGTTTCCGCGCGTGGAACACGTCTTTCTCGCCTCCGGGGCGTGTCTGCCGTTGCGGCCGGTGCCCGACCTCATCGCCTATCTGGCAGACCGCCGCGATACCGACTTCATCGAAAGCGTCACCACCGCCGATGTGGGTTGGACAGTCGGCGGGCTTGACCTCGAACGCTTTACCCTGCGGTTTCCGTTTTCCTGGCGCAAGCAGCGCAGGTTCTTTGATGCCTATGTGCGTTTGCAACGCCGGCTTGGTCTGCATCGCCGCATTCCCCAGGGCATCCAGCCGCATTTGGGCAGCCAGTGGTGGTGCCTTACCCGGCGCACGCTTCAGGCAATCTTGCAAACCCCGCGCCGCGCCGAAAACGACGCCTATTTCCGCAACGTCTGGATTCCCGACGAAAGCTATTTCCAGACGCTGGTCCGGCAGGTATCCGACCGTGTCGAAAGCCGCTCCCTGACGCTGTCGAAGTTCGATTTCCAAGGCAAGCCGCACATCTTTTATGATGACCATTTGCAGCTGTTGCGCCGGTCCGACTGCTTTGTGGCGCGCAAGGCATGGCCGTCCGCGAACCGGCTTTACCGGGCCTTCATCGGTCCTGAGGCAACCGCGCAAACCTCGATCGACGTCAACCCCGCCAAGATCGACCGGCTGTTCGCCAAAGCGGTCGAACGACGCGTCAAGGGCCGATCCGGGCTTTACATGCAAAGCCGTTTCCCGATCGAGCATCACGAGAACGGACTGACCGCCGCGCCCTATTCTGTCTTTCAAGGCCTTGCAGATGTGTTCGAGAATTTTGAGCCCTGGCTCACCAAGGTGGCAGGCGTCCGGGTGCATGGGCATCTGTTTGCGCCGGAACGGGCCGAGTTTGCCGAAGGTGCCACCGTCTTTGACGGCGCCCTGTCTGACAGCGCGACCTTGCGCGACTACAGTCCCACCAGCTTTTTGACCAACCTTGTCTGGAATGCGCGGGGCGAACGCCAGTGTTTCCAGTTCGGACCCCGCGACAACCAGGCGATTGCCGAGTTCCTGGCCCGCGATCCGAATGCCACGATCACCGTCGTTACCGGCGGTTGGGCCGTGCCTTTGTTCAAGTCCAACCGCGAGGCTGCCGATCTGCGCACCATGATGGCGCGGTTTCAAAAGATCGAAACGGAGCATGTCGCATTGCTGCAAAAGCCGTGGGTCAAAGCACGCGTGCGCTGCTTGTCGCTGGCAGAATTCGCAGAAAATCCTGGCGAGCCGTTGCAAACCTTGCTGGACGAAATCACGCCGCGCAGCCCGCGACGGTTGACAGAGATGCCACGCATGGTGGACCTGACAGGTTTTGGCCAGTTTCTGCAGCGTCTGCGCAACCAGGGCATGCAGCCGGTTGTCATGGGGGATTTCCCCGTGGAAACAGATATCGCCCCGATGCCGCAGCGCGCTGTGCGACCCTATGTCGTGAAATAGATCGTGCCCGGTCCGGCGTTCAGCAGCTTTGTCATCCTTGCCGAAATGCGCACCGGGTCCAATTTGCTGGAATCCAACCTGAACGCGCTCGAAGGCGTCGTCAGTTATGGCGAGGCCTTCAATCCGCATTTCATCGGAAAAAAAGACCAGATGACACTGCTCGGGGTGTCGATCACCGAACGCGACGCCGACCCGACCCGTCTTTGGACCGCGATGCGCCAGCAGACCAAGGGGCTGGCGGGGTGCCGCTTTTTCCATGACCACGACCCGCGCATCCTTGACGTCATAATGGCCGATCCGGCTTGCGCCAAGGTCATCCTCACGCGCAATCCCCTGGAAAGCTATGTCAGCTGGAAGATCGCCCGCCAGACCGGTCAATGGAAATTGACGAATGTCAGCAAGGCAAAGCCCACGACCCCTGTGATCTTTGATGCGGCTGAGTTCGAAGCGCATCTTGAAACCGCCCAGACGTTTCAGCGCAAACTTCTTGGCGACTTGCAAACCACAGGGCAGACGGCCTTCTATCTTGATTACGACGACCTTGGCGATGTCGCGGTTCTGAACGGATTGGCCGCGTTTCTGGGCGTCGCGGCACGGCTGGAGGCGCCGGAAACGACGCTGAAAAAGCAGAACCCGGGCAACCTTGCGGACAAGCTGGCAAACCCGGATGCCTTGGGCCCGGCGCTTGCGCGGCTGGACCGGTTCAACCTGCACCGCACGCCGAACTTCGAACCCCGGCGCCCCCCTGCCGTTCCCAGCTTTGTGGCGGCCGCCGACACGGGGATCATGTACATGCCCATTCGCGGCGGCCCCGAAGATCGTGTGCGGGCTTGGCTTTCGGCTTTGTCCGCCGGTGATCTGGCGCAAGATTTCACCCAGAAATCATTGCGCCAGTGGTGGCGCCAGCATCCCCGGCATTGCAGCTTTACCGTCCTGCGCCACCCTTTGTTGCGCGCCTATGTGGCATTTCACGACCAGCTTCTGACCGGCCGGGCAGGCGAAGCGCGTGCGATCCTTGCGCGGATGCGGGGGTTTGACCTTCCAACCGCTGCGGAAGGATTTGACGACCATGCGGCGGAGCGCGACGCCTTTCTGGCGTTTCTCGGCTATGTTCGGGTCAACCTTGCCGGACAGTCTGGCACGCGGGTCAATCCCCATTGGGCCAGCCAGACAGCAGTTCTGCAGGGGTTCGCGCAATTCCAGGGTCCGGACATCGTCCTGCGCGAAGACCGGCTGTCCGACGGCCTGGCCTTTGTCGCAGGCGAAGTGGGGCTGGCAACGGTCCCCCCGCTGCCTGCTGCGCCAGAGAATGCGGCCGGATGTCTGGCCGACATTCACGACACGGAACTGGAGGTTGCGGCGGAGGCCGCCTATCCGCGCGATTATCTGGGATTTGGCTTTGGTCGCTGGAAGGCGGATTAGGCCGCCTGCGGGGCCCGCGTCTCGGTCAGAATGGCATGCAGCTTGCCCGGATCGGTGTTGGCGCGCAGCTTGGCCAGCACCGCAGGGTCCCGCATCGTCCGCGACACCAGCGCCAGCGCCTTGAGGTGGTCGACCCCTGAATCCTTGGGGGCGAACAAGGCAAAGACCAGATCGACCGGCTGCCGATCGACAGAATCGTAATCAAGCGGCTTTTCCAGCCGCACAAAGACGCCCACGATCTTTTTCAGGTCTTCAAGCCGCGCGTGGGGCAAGGCGATGCCATGTCCCACGCCCGTCGGTCCCAGACTTTCACGTTCCTGCAGGCCGTCGATCGTGATCGCCGCCTTCAGGCCATAGGCTTGTGCGGCAATCTCGCCCAATTCCTGAAACAGGCGCTTCTTGCTTGTCAGCTGGCCAAGAACGCGCACTGCGCCCGGGGCGATAACTTTGGATAGTTCCATAAACCGTCAGTACTCCAACCGCAGTGTCGCGGTCTATTTCGCGTTGCGCGGGTCGATCCAGCCGATGTTGCCATCGTCACGCTTGTACACCACGTTCACACCGCCGTGCCCTTCGTTGCGAAACACAAGCATGCGTTGCCCTCCAAGTTCCATTTGCATCACTGCTTCACCGACGGTGACGGAGGGAATCTTGGTCTCCATCTCGGCAATCACGATGGGCTGCAGGCTTTCGGGTTCGGCATCCTCGACCTCGTCGGATCCGGCGAGGATATAAGAGGAACCCTCGCCGAATTCAACCGGTGCCGTACGGTCACGGTGATGGTTGCGGATACGGCGTTTGTAGCGGCGCAGCTGCTTGTCCATCTTTTCGCGGCAGGATTC
>JANPKV010000345.1:0-10248 GCA_031426185.1 Rhodobacterales bacterium
TGCGCGCCAAAGTCCGGTCCCATAAACACCGCCGCAAGGTCGTCAAGACCTTGTCGCCTCCGGTGGGGTCATAGCTCAGATGGGAGAGCGCTTGAATGGCATTCAAGAGGTCGGGAGTTCGATCCTCCCTGGCTCCACCAAAAATCTCAATAAAAACAGCAGCTTAAAGGAACCCCCTAGCGGGGTTCTTGTTGCATCTAAAATGCTAGTAAGGTTTTAGCAAGTTCGGCACGTTAGCCTTCCTGCTCGTAAGCTATTGGCCCTGTCAGCAAAGCGCCCCACACCTAGGGTCAGGACCGATTGATCTACTTGAAATTGTTTTCGATGGTTGATTCAAGACCACCGAAGTGGCGGGGGTGGTGATGAGCAACCTTTACTGGCTGACGGACGAGCAGATGGGCGTTTGAAGCCGTTCTTTCCGAAGAGCCATGGCAAGCCGCGTGTGGATGGCCGGCGTGTCTTGAGCGGCATAATCTTCATCAATCGCAATGGGTTGCGATGGTACGATGCTCCGCGTGAATATGGACGTCCGAAGACGCTCTACAACCGATGGCAGCGGTGGGGCGACATGGGGGTCTTCGCCAGGATGATGGAGGGGCTGGCCTCCGAGGGTGCCGAGCGGAAGGCCATCATGATCGACGCGACCAACTTGAAAGCGCATCGCACGGCTTCGAGCCTGCGGGCGAAAAAGGGGGGGCTCGACGACCAGTGCGGGCGCTTGATCGGGCGAACCAAGGGTGGGTTGAACACCAAGCTGCATGCCGTCACGGACGCCAAGGATCGTCTGCTGAAGTTCTTCATGACCGCAGGCCAAGTCAGTGACTACACCAGAGCCGCCGCCTTGCTGGGCTGTCTGCCCGCTGCCGAATGGATGATCGCAGACCGGGGATACGATGCGGACTGGTTCAGAGACGCGTTGAAAGACAAGGGGATACGCCCCTGCATCCACGGCCGAAAGTCGCGGAAAGGCCATCCGCTATGACCCGTGCGCGAACCAGCTCCGCTATGTCAAGGCCGAGATGGCCGGGGCAGGCAGCTACATTGATTGCAGTGGGCCACCTCGTTCCGGGCTCGCTCGACGTTGAAAAGCTTCGTGCAGCATCACGGTCACTGGTACTGCGGCACGATGCGCTGCGCACCCGCTTTGACATCACAGACGGCGCGATCACTGCACTAATATCGCCAGAGCCGCATTTTAGGTTCCACACGCTTCCCGTGGTGGACCCAAGCTTGCGGGCTTTTCGGGGTGTGGCGGTTCCGCTGATCTTTGATCGTGTGGACCCACGCGATCCCGGGTCACTTGTCAGAATTGTAGCTGCAGACCACGGGGAGTGTTGGCGGTTTACGATTGCCGCGCGTCACGCCATCACGGACGGCTTTTCCCGGGGCGTGATGAACAAGGAACGTCTGAAGATCTACGCCAGAGAGGAACTTCCGCCGGCAAGATCTTACTACGATTTCGCGGCCACACCCTCGACCACTCTGTCGCCAGAGGCAAAAAGCCTGGTGTCGCTCCTTCCCTCCCCCATCAGACTGATAGGTGACAGCATCGGGCGCGGCGCGGCGGACGATGCAGGTCAGATCCCGGAGTTGAGCTGAGCGGTCGTGTTTTCAATCGGCTCGCAAAACTGCCCCCGTATCGGTGTCCGAAACTGCCCCCCCCTTGTGCCGCATCGAGATCAGGACCTGAGCCGACGGAACTGATCGCAGACTGGAGGCGGGTCAGGCCCTGATCGGTGGTGAGGGGCGGTTTTTGAAGCGCCATGACTCATTCTCGGTCTCAACGATCTCGCAGTGATGGGTCAGGCGGTCGAGGAGCGCCGTGGTCATCTTGGCGTCGCCGAAGACGGTGGGCCATTCGCCGAAGGCGAGGTTGGTGGTGACGATGATCGAGGTGCATGCGTAGAGACGGCTGATGAGGTGGAACAGCAATTGGCCACCGGACTGCGCGAAGTGCAGATAGCCCAGTTCATCGAGGATGACGAAGTCGAGGCGGGTCATGTAATGGGCCAGCCGCCCTTGTTTGCCGCCGCGGGTCTCGGTCTCCAGTCGGTCACCAGATCGACGACGTTGTAGAAGCGGCCGCGGGTGCCGCTGCGGATGAGCGCGCGCGCGATGGCGATGGCGAGATGGGTCTTGCCGGTTCCGGTGCCGCCGATGAGGACCACGTTGCGCTGGTCGGCGACGAAGCTGCCACTTGCCAGTTCCCGAACCGGCCTCTCGTTGATCGGCGTGCCGGTGAAGTCGAACTCTTCTTTGTCCTTGGCCAGTGGCAGCTTGGCGACTGTCATCTGGTAGCGGATCGATCTGGCCTGCTTCTGGCGATCTCCGAGTGCAGCAGGTCACCGACGATGCGGGGCGGCTCGTGCTGGCGTTTGATGCCTGCGGCCATGACCTCGTCATAGGCGCTGCGCATCCCGTAGAGCTTGAGGCTGCTCATCAGGCCTAGGATTTGGGTGCGTTCCATGTCGGCTGGGCCTCCTGAGGCTGTCGTAGCGGGCGCAATCAGCCACGGGTTCGTGGGTCAGGCGCAGCGCGGTCGGGGTGAGTAGAAGTGGCGGCGGGGTCGGGGCACGTCGTCGGGCAAGGATGCTGTTGACGACCGGCGCGGTATGGACACCCTGATCCACGGCTTCGCGGCAGGCGGCCTCGACAGCCTGCAGGCCGTCATCGGGCACGCAGCTCAGGATCTGGACCATCTTTCGGTCGCCGTCATCGCTGCCCTTCAGCTGGCGTCGGATCGCAGCCATTGCGGGTGGGTCGAACCGCACGGTGCAGGTCTTCGAGACGGGAGCAGGCACGCTGTGGAAGCCGTCGAAACGGCCGACGTAAGGAACAAGATGGGCGGGCTCGGCCTCGAACATCTCCCAGATCGTCTTGTCTGCCTCTTCGGGATGACGGTGTGCCTTGGCATCGGCCACGCATTTGTCCATCAGCCAGGCGTTCAACTCATCAAGGCTCTTCACCCGAAGCCGCGGCGTGAAGAACCGTTCCCGCACCAGCCCGACCTGGTTCTCGACCCGACCCTTCTCCCAGCCCGATGCCGGCGTGCAGGCGACAGGTTGGACGAGATAATGGCTGCATATCTGCAGGAAGCGGCGATTGTAATGCCGCTCTTTGCCAGTGAAGACCGCTTCCACAGCCGTCTTCATGTTGTCGTAAATGCCCCGCGTGCAGGCGCCCCGGAAGAAGGCAAACGCGCGGTCATGCGCATCGAACACCATCTCCTGGCTCTCGCGCATATAGGCCGGACGAACATCATCCGGCTGTGGCAAAGTCGGACATGCGCTACCTTGATCGTCACCGTGACGCCCGAGATCACCACGACTTCGTGGCCCCAGTCGAATTGGTATGCCTCACCCGGCGCATAGTAGAGCGGCACGTAGGCTTCCGCCGTCACTGCGCCGCAGTTCTGCGACCAGCCCTTGGCAAACCGGCGCACTGCATCATAGCCGCCCTCGTAGCCCAGCCCGCGCAACTCCTCGAAGATGTGGATCAGCGTCAGCCGTTCCCGCGACGGCTTGTTCGCACTGGACGACAGGAACTGTCCGAGCTCTCCTTGGCACGGCCCAATCCGCGGCATAGCTTGTCGCTCGCGCTCGTAGCTGAAGTCCGTCTCGTCCGTCCGTAGGATCGTGCGCACGGTATTCCGCGGGACGCGCAGTTCCCGGACGATCTTCTTTAGCGACCAGCCCTGAACGTAGAAGGCCCGCCGGACCCGCGCGATCGTATCCACCCGCTTCAACTCCCCCTCGTCCGCTGCCTCGCAACGGACGGTCCGACGTAACATCAGGGGGTTAAAATTGGACGCCGATATCCCGCCTCGGACAGGCAAAAATGCACGCCGAAACACAAATGAGGCGCAGGGCGCAGGAGGGCGTTCTGCCTTGCAGGTCTGCCGACAACTGGATTGCATACAGCAAGCGGTTCGGCACGTGGGACCCGCTTGCTTTGACAATCGGACAGGCGCCCAGAATGGCGCGCGACATTGTTTTAGCCCGTAAACTTGGTTCCAACCCGCGGGCGGGGTCTCAAAGTAGGGCTGCGCTTCTTGCGGATCACGCCGGGCACAAAGGCGATGCCAAACTCGCCCGAGGGGTCAAACCGCCCGTTCCTCAAATCCCGTCAGGTCACGTCGACTTGCTGCGGCTCCGTACCGCAGCAATACAACCCAAGCCTGCCAGCAGCAACCATCCAGCCGCGGGAAGAGGAATTGGGGAAGGCGATGAGGATGATGAGCGTCCATAGAGTTCAACGTTGCTCAGGTCGCGTGTCGCTCCCTGCGCTGATGTGAATGGCGATGACCATATACCAGTCGTTCCAGCCAAGATATAGCCGACAAAACTGGCAGGTGTCGTGTTCGCATCCTGTCCGCTTTTGAATACCATCATAAATTCGTTGTAGAGCGTCGTAGCAAATGCAGAAATGGTCCAGACCCCTGCTCGGTCATCCAGAACACTATCATCTAAAGAATAAAAACCGTTCGACCCAACGTTCTCGAATTTGCCGAGCGATGACCACGATCCTGTGCCATTTATATTCAAGAGGTTAAGCTCGTTCAGTTTGGCGCCAGCTCCATCGGACAGATCAAGAAGCCCGAAGCAAGAGCTATTTGGCGTGACGTTATTCTCAACACTGCCACACGCAACCAGAGTGGCGGCATTTGCGCCTACGCTCATAAATGTAGTAAGTACTGCCGATGCCAACAAGGCGCTGATGCTCTGCTTCATTGCTATCTTCCTACCGTTTTCCCTGATTTCAACCGAGCCGTACGTTTCTGTCGCCGCCGCGAGCAGGGCCAACCCGGTGATGTCAAAACTCATGTTCGTCATGCATTGCCGTGGTGAAACGTCAGGGCAAGTATTTTCTTGATGTACTGCGCGCTTTACCACCGCGGGTTGTCGGACGAGTAGGTGATCCGAAACAGAAACGTGCAAATCGGTTTTTTGTGCGCAATCTTACACCTAGGCTCCAGACTCATTGATCGTCAAAGCCAGAAGATGAGGGTGGCAGCGAGGGCGACGGCGGACAGGAAGGTCTTGGCGCACCTGTCATAACGGGTGGCGACCCTGCGCCAGTCTTTTAGCCGACCGAACATGATCATGATCTCGATCCGGTTCCGGCGCCGGTAGCGTCGCTTGTCATAGCGGATGGCCTTTCCGCGACTTTCGGCCGTGGATGCAGGGGCGTATCCCCTTGTCTTTCAACGCGTCTCTGAACCAGTCTGCATCGTATCCCCGGTCTGCGATCATCCATTCGGCAGCGGGCAGACAGCCCAGCAGGGCGGCGGCTCCGCTGTAGTCACTGACTTGGCCTGCGGTCATGAAGAACTTCAGCAGGCGATCCTTGGCGTCCGTGACGGCATGCAGCTTGGTGTTCAACCCACCCTTGGTTCGCCCGATCAAGCGCCCGCACTGGTCGTCGAGCCCCCCCTTTTTCGCCCGCAGGCTCGAAGCCGTGCGATGCGCTTTCAAGTAGGTCGCGTCGATCATGATCCATTTTCGCCACCGAACGAATCCGTTGACAGGCAGGTTGGGCGACAGCTAAATGCATGTCAGGCAAAACCTGTCATACAGGTTCGGGGGCATATTTGGACAACATCGCCAGCACGGGGCGGGTCGAAGACGCCATCGGGGCGATCACTCGGCATATCCGCGAAAAGGACCTGATGCCGGGTGACAAGCTGCCATCCGAGGCTTTGTTGTCGAAGGAATTGAACGTCTCGCGGACCGTGGTGCGTGAAGCGTTCCGGTCGCTGGCCGCGATGCGGATCATCGAACTGGCGACCGGCAAACGGGCCATTGTGGCACGGATCGACCACGGCGCCATGTCTCTGATGATCGAACATGGCGTGCATACAGACCAGATCAACATCCAGCAGATCTACGATGTCCGCCGCACCATCGAGACGCGGATCGTCACCCTTGCCGCGATCCGACGCAGCGATGCCGAAGCGACCGAGATCCTCGGTCTGGCGGAAAGGATGCGGGGCGACGCCGACAATCCGACCGCCTTGATGGATCACGACCTGGCCTTCCACATGACGCTGGCCCAGGCGTCGCGCAACCCGGTCTATTCGCTGCTGATCGGCGCGTTTCAAGGGGTAACCCGCCAGACCTGGCCGATCGGGTGGAAAAGCCGCCCCACGCAGGCGGCACGCGATCTCATGGTGACAACCCATGTCGAGATCGCCCAGGCCGTTGCCGCGAGCGACCCGCAAAAGGCCACGGCGGCGATGTCACAGCATTTCGATGAAAGCGTCCGCGCACTTCTGACGGCCGGGCTGTCATGAAGATCACCGCCCTTGAAACCGTCCGTATCGCCGAACGGCCCAACCTGATGTGGCTTTGCGTTCATACCGATGAAGGCATCTCGGGACTTGGGGAGACCTTTTTCGGCGCAGCAACCGTAGAGGCCCATGTCCACGAATACATCGCGCCCCGCGTGCTTGGCCGCGACCCGCTGGAGATCGACCGCCTGGCCGCCGATCTTGTGGGATATCTGGGGTTTCGATCATCTGGGGCAGAGATGCGGGGCAATTCGGCCTTTGACATCGCGCTGTGGGATCTGTTCGGCAAGGCAGTGAACCAGCCAATCGCGCAATTGCTGGGCGGCTTCACCCGGCGCGAGATCCGCACCTACAACACCTGCGCGGGGACCGAATACGTCAAGAAGACATCGGGGCAGGTGACTGCCAATTACGGCCTTGGCACTGGCGCCGACTATGATGACCTGAACGGGTTCCTAACCCATGCTGACGAGCTGGCCCATTCCTTGCTGGAAGAAGGCATCACGGCGATGAAGATCTGGTCGTTCGATCAGGCGGCCGAAGCCACGCGCGGACAATACATTTCGGGGGGCGATCTGCGCAAGGCGCTGGAGCCGTTCGAGAAAATCAGGCGCGCCGTTGGTGACCGGATCGACATCATGGTCGAGTTTCACTCGATGTGGCAGCTTTTGCCGGCGATGCAGATCGCCCGTGCGCTGACCCCCTATCAGACCTTCTGGCACGAAGACCCGATCAGAATGGACAGCCTGTCCAGTTTGAAACGCTATGCCGAGGTGTCGCCGGCGCCGATCTCCGCCTCTGAAACGCTGGCCACGCGCTGGGGGTTTCGCGACCTCTTGGAAACCGGGGCGGCAGGTGTCGTGATGCTGGACCTGTCGTGGTGCGGCGGGCTGTCAGAGGCGCGCAAGATCGCCTCGATGGCCGAAGCCTGGCATCTGCCAATAGCGCCGCATGACTGCACCGGGCCGGTCGTGCTGTGCGCCAGCACGCATCTGTCGCTGAATGCGCCCAACGCTCTGGTGCAGGAAAGTGTCCGCGCCTTTTACCGCACCTGGTACCGCGATCTGGTCACGGCATTGCCCGAGGTCAGGAACGGCATGATCACGGTTCCGCCCGGACCGGGGTTGGGGATGGATCTGCATCCCGACCTTGACCGGGCCTACACGACGTCGAGACGTACATCCGACGCAACTACGGTCTGAAAAGGCCGCAACCTGCTTCATGGGAGGAGCAAGAAGATGAAGAAACTAAAGGGACTGGCCTTTGCTGCACTGTTGTCTACCGTATCGTCGGCGGCCGTCGCACAAGAACCTCTGGACCTTGTGTTCACGGTTCACTCGGGCGCGTCGAACACGTTCTGGCAAGCGGTCCAGAAGGGTTATGAGGACGCCTGCGCCAAGCTCACGGCCAATTGCCAGATGGTCTATGTGCAGACCGACGGCTCCATCCCCGAGCAGGTCGCGAACATGGAAGCGGCCCTCGCACGCGGCCCGGATGCGCTGATCACCTCCATCGTCGACAACACGGCCTTTGACGATGTGATCCAGCGCGCCCGCGATGCAGGTGTCATCGTCATCGCCTCCAATGTGGACGATCTCGAAGGCGCTGCCGGCAATGCGCGGCAGGCTTTCGTCGGTCAGGGCTTCGTGCCTGCAGGCTATGGCCTGGCGCGCGCGCAGTGGGCCAACATGCCTGCAGAAGGCCCGTTGCACATTCTGGTCGGCGTGTCCGGTCCGGGGCAGAACTGGTCGGAATCCCGCGCGCTCGGCGTTACGAATTATCTCGACGAGATGATTGCGGCCAATCCCGACCGTGCGATCACCTATGAAAAGATCGATTCCGGCACCGACCTTGCCATCGTGGCTGACCGTGTCGGCGCCTATCTGGCGGCACGTCCGGAAACCAATGCCTATTTCGACACCGGTTTCTGGCACGCAGGCGTCGCGGGCGTGCTGCGCGACCGCGGCATAGAGCCGGGCAAGGTTCTTCTGGCCGGCTTTGATATCGTCCCGATCGTGCTGGACGAAATGGATGCAGGTTACATCCAGGTGGAGGTCGACCAGCAGCCCTACATGCAGGGCTTCCTGCCCGTCATGATGGTGTATCTGTCCAAGAACGTGGGCCTTGCCCCGGCAGATATCAACACCGGCGAGGCCCTGGTCTATCCGGCGGATGTGGCTGCGGTCCGCGGCCTGTCCGAAGCAGGCTTGCGCTGATCTTCAAAAAAGCCGGTGCGGGGCTGTCCATCAGCCCCGCGTCGGTGCCGTGCATTTGAAAAGGATTCTGCCGCATGCGCCGCATTGTCAAACTTGCCCTGCAAAAGCCTGAACTCGCGAGCGCGATGCTTTTGCTTTTGCTGATCCTGCTGTTCCAGATCCGGTCAGAGGGGGTCTTTCTATCGGTCAACAACATCCGGGGGGTGCTGGGCCTTTTGCCCGAAACGGCACTGGTGGCGGTGGGGGTGACGCTTTTGATGATCTCGGGCGAATTCGATCTGTCCGTCGGCTCGGTCTTCGCCCTGATGCCGATGACAATGGCGGTGCTTGTCGTGGCCGGTTGGCCTTTCTGGGCGGCCGTCATGGTGGGCTTGCTGCTTTGCGCGTTTATCGGCTTTCTCAACGGCTGGCTGACCATCCGCTTTGACATCCCGTCGTTCATCACGACGCTGGGGATGCTGTTCATGGCGCGGTCGCTTACTGTCGTCATATCCGGCGGCTTTCCGCCACGCATCAAACCCGGCGAGGTGCCGAACTGGATCTTCGTCGGCTTTGTCGACGAAGGCGGACTCATCCGGGCCTCGGTCTTGTGGTTCATCGCGATTGCCGTGCTGATCAGCCTGCTGCTGGCCAAGACGAACTTTGGCAACTGGGTGCGGG
Source organism: Rhodobacterales bacterium (assembly GCA_031426185.1). GTDB lineage: Bacteria > Pseudomonadota > Alphaproteobacteria > Rhodobacterales > Rhodobacteraceae > JAJNPS01. Next base: position 9,166 of record JANPKV010000345.1, read on the forward strand.
CGACGGGGGGCTATCTGCCCGCCGCATCGGCCATGGGCATTCCGACGGGCAAGGTGAAAATCGCCTGTTTCATGATCTGCTCGGTTCTTGCGGGCTTTGCCGGGATGATCCAGTCCTTGCGGCTGAATTCGTTCCTGCCCTCGATCGGAGAGGGGATGGAACTTCAGGCGGTGGCCGCCGCAGTGATCGGCGGCACTTCGCTGTCGGGCGGGGTCGGCTCGATCGTGGGCGGTTTGATCGGGGCCGTGCTGATCCGCGTCATCGACAACGGCATGGTGATGTCCCAGATTGATGGCACCTGGTTCAAGTTCGCCATCGGCGCGCTGACCATTTTCGCCGTTGTCGGCAATGCCTGGCTGCGCCGTCGTGGCCGCGCGATGAAGGTGGAGACGGACAAATGACCACACCAATCATCGAAACCCGTGATCTGCACAAATGGTATTCCGGCGTCCATGCGCTGAAAGGTGTCAGCCTGAAGGTCGAAAGCGGCGAGGCCGTCGGTCTGGTCGGCGACAACGGTGCGGGCAAATCGACACTGATCAACATCCTGTCCGGTTTGCACCATCAAGACAGCGGCGACGTTCTGATCGAAGGCCAGCAAGTGGATATCCGCAGCCCCAAGGACGCGATGCGGCTGGGGATCGAGACGATCTACCAGTACAATTCGATGGTGCCTTTGATGACGATTTCGCGCAACGTCTTCATCGGCCGCGAGCCGCTGAAATGGTCGATCGGTGGCATCGGCATTCTGGACGAACAGAAGATGCGCGAGGACTCGGTCAAGGCCATTGCCGACGTCGATCTGCATCTGCGCTCGCCCGATGCGCTGGTGGGCGAATTGTCGGGCGGCCAGCGTCAGGGCGTGGCAATCGCCCGCGCCATGCATTTCAAGTCGAAGGTGATGATCCTGGATGAGCCGACCAACCACCTGTCGGTCAAGGAAACCGCCAAGGTGATCGGGTTCGTGAAGGGGCTGAAGGCGCAAGGCGTCACATCGGTCTTCATCAGCCATAACATGCACCATGTCTTTGCCTGCTGTGACCGGATCGTCGCGATGGCGCTGGGCAAGGTCGTGCTGGACAA
>JANPKV010000346.1:0-5861 GCA_031426185.1 Rhodobacterales bacterium
TTTGGTTAGCCAAGGCGTTCAGGGCACTTCGCCTTTGGGACCTGCGCCCGCAATGTACCGCGTCTCTTCTTTCGTGCGCCACTTTGCCTGGGCCTTGCTGTGCGGGGCGGGCGTGGCGACGCTGTGGGTCAATATCAGCCCCTCGAGCTATTACGACGCGGTGGAATGGCGGATCGTGGACCTGAGCCTGCCTGCCCTTGTGGCGGCCGGCCCGATCGGTCTGACGTCGCAAATCCTTGTCGCCGACCTTTTCATGGCCCTCTTTCTCGCCTTCATCGGCAAGGAATTGTGGGAGGCACTGGTCCTGCGCCGGGGTGCGTTGTCGGGACGCCAGGCGATCATGCCCGGCGCCATGACCGTCGGGGCGATGGGCGGGGCCATCATCTTCTGGCTGGCGCTGTCGACCCTTTTGCAGACCGCCGAAGAAGCCGCGCCCGGCATGGGCTGGTACCTGCCGGCGGCATCGGATGTCGTGCTGTGCTATGTGATCGGGCGCCGCGTCTTCGGACCCGACCACCCCGCGCTGCATGTCTTGCTGCTGGTGACCATTGCAAGCGACATCGCCGCGTTGGTGTTTCACGGGGTTGCGATGTTGCAGGACCCAACCCGCCTTGTCTGGCTGCTGCTGCCGCTTGCGGCTGGCATGACCGCGTGGCGCATGTTCGGTCACGCCTTGCGTGCGGATGCGACCGAACAGGATCGCCGCCGGTTGCAGGTGGTCTGGCCCTATGTCGTGGCGGGCGTTGTCAGCTGGATCGGCGTTGCGGCATCGGGCCTGCCGCCCGCGCTTGGACTTTTGCCGATCGTGCCGGCCATCGCGCATGCCGACCGCGCCTTTGGCATCTTTGCCGAGGTCGAGCATCTGCTGCACGACCCGTTGAACCGGCTTGCACGGGCGCTGGTCGTGCCGGTTACGGCGGTGCTGTTCTGTTTTGGCCTGACGCATGGCGGCATCGATGCACAGGCGCTGGCGCCGACCACGTTCATCGTGCTGGGTGCATTGTGGATCGGCAAGCCGCTGGGCTGCATCGCGGCGACCATCGGGGCCGGTCTGATATTTGGTCTGCGACTGCCGTCAGGTCTTTCATTGCGTGACCTTGTGCTGATCGCCGTGATCCTGGGAATGGGGTTCACCCTGCCCGCCTTGATGCTTGACCCGGCCTTGCCAGGCGGCGCGGTGCGCGAAGCTGCCCGGATGGGCTTTGCCGTCAGTCTCTTCGCCGGCCCGCTGGCGATCCTGGCTGCCCGTCGCTTGCGGCCGGCCTAGATGCCTGCCGCACAGCGCCCCCATTGCCTGATGACCATGATTAGGACCATACTTGCGCGCGATATGCCAAGGCACCTTGCAACCACAGCGCTTCGACCGCGCGCCCCAAGGAACGCTATGCACCGCTCGGTAACGAAATGGCAGTAAACCAGCACAAAGACCAAGCGGGCAGTCCGGCCCGGACCATGGATCGGCAATGATCTCGTTTGAACAGGTATCAAAGTCCTATTGGACCGGCACGCGGCGCAAGGTGATCCTGGATCAGGCCTCGTTCCGCGTCGAACTGGGCCGGTCCATGGGCATTCTTGCCGGCAATGGCACCGGCAAGACCACCATCATCAACATGATGGCCGGCCTGGAAAAACCCGATGAGGGGCGGATCATCACCACCTCGCGCATTTCTTTCCCGCTCGGCTTCATGGGCGGGCTGGTCACGCGCCATACCGCCACCGAAAACGTCCGCTACATCGCGCGGCTGTACAGCCTCGATCCCGATTATGTGGAAAGCTTCTGCCGCTGGCTGTGTGGCCTTGCGGAATATTTCGACATGCCGGTCGGCACCTACAGCACCGGAATGCGCGCGCGGCTGAGTTTCGCGCTGCTTTTGGCGATCGAGTTCGACATCTACCTGATCGACGAAGGCATGCCCGGCACCACGGATGCCGAGTTTAACCGCAAGGCCGGCACATTGCTGCGGGATCGGCTGCAACAGGCCACGGTTGTGGTCGTTTCGCATGATCCGAAGATATTGCAACAATTCTGCAGCTCGGCCGCCGTCCTGCGCGATGGCCAGCTTTACATGTTTGAAACCCTGCAAGAGGCAAAACGCCTTTATGACTACGAAACTGACAGCTAGCCGGTACCGCATCCGCCGTCCCGACGACCCGCCAAGGGACAGCCCTGCCAACCCCGCCCCGGCGGGCCCCGAAAGCACGTCCGCGACGGCGTCCCAAGCTGTCCAGGCCCCGGCGGCTCAGCCTGTGCCGCAGCCAGTTGCCGCCTTGCCGAAACCCCCAACCGACAGCGCCGAAGCAGAACTTCACGCCATCCGCAACGAAGGGCTGACCGGTCGCCAGTTGCGCCTTGCCCGGCGGATCGCACAAAAGCATGACATGCCTGCGACGTCGGATTACGACGCGGTGCGGCTGCTCCGCCGCGCGGGGATTGATCCGTTCCAGCGCGCCAGCATGATCGACATCGTGGCGGGCGACGGGGCCGACCCGGTACAGCCAGCAGCAACCTCGCGCGAACTTGCCCCGATCCCGACCACTTCCGGCAAAATGGCAGCAAAGCCGATCACCGCCGCCAACCCGCAGGCGCGTGCCGAACAGGGATTGATCAGCGAAGTCCAGAAGATCCAGCGCGACATTCTGCGCCGTCGCCGCCGCAAGGGCATCCTTCTGGCGGTGCGTCTTTTCTTCTTTGTCGGGCTGCCAACGCTATTTGCCGCCTGGTACTATTTCCGCGTTGCCACGCCCTTTTATGCCACGCGTTCCGAATTTGTCATCCAGCAATCCGAAGCCGCTGGCGGCGCCGGCCTTGGCGGCCTGTTTACCGGCACGCAGTTCGCGACGTCACAGGACTCGATTGCCGTTCAAGGCTATCTGCAGTCACGCGACGCGATGATGCGTCTGGACAAGGACCTGGGATTCCGCGCGCATTTCTCGGGCATGAATGTCGATCCGCTGCAGCGCCTTGCCCCTGACGCCACGGCGGAGGCGACCTACAAGATCTATCAGCGCAACATCAAGATATCCTACGACCCGACCGAAGGGTTAGTCCGGCTGGAGGTCGCTGCAACCGACCCCGAAACCGCCGTCGCCTTTGCCAGGGCCCTGATCGGCTATGCCGAAGAACAGGTCGACCACCTGACGCGCCGTTTGCGCGATGACCAGATGGCGGGCGCACGCGACAGCTATGACGAGGCTGAGGAAAAGATGCTGGTGGCACAGCGCCGCGTCGTTGAACTGCAGGAAAAGTACAAGGTGTTGTCATCGGAGGTCGAGGTGACGATGATCGCCGGCCAGATCGCCGAACTTGAAGGGCAACTGATGCAGGAACGTCTTGCGCTGGCGCAGATGGAATCCAACGAGACCCCGAATCTCGCCCGCATGGACCCGGTGAAACGTCGCATCGACACCCTGGACGACGAGATCACCTCACTTCGCTCCAAACTGACCGAGGACGGGGCCGATGGCCTGTCGCTCGCCAAGGTGCAAAGCGAACTTCTGGTGGCGCAGGCAGACGTGCAGACGCGCCAGCTTTTGTTGGCCCAGGCGCTGCAGCAACTGGAATCCGCGCGGGTCGAGGCGAACCGGCAGGTCCGCTATCTGTCCTTGTCGGTGAACCCATCGGCCCCCGACGAGGCCAGCTATCCGCGGGCATTTGAAAACACGATGGTCGTGCTTTTGATCTTTTCGGGGATCTACCTGATGATTTCCATGACGGTGGCAATCTTGCGCGAACAGATGACGGCCTGACCTCTTTCGCGCCTGCCATCGATCCGGTATGGCGTGGCAGGTGGAACCGAAGGGGCTTGGGGCGCGAATGACGGATGTGGCGATCGGCAACCTGACCGTCGGCAATGACAGACCCCTCCTGGTGATCGCGGGTCCTTGTCAGCTGGAAAGCCTCGACCATGCCCAAATGATTGCGGGCGTCATGCGGGACGCCTGCAGCGCGGCCGGTGCGCAATACGTCTTCAAGGCCAGTTACGACAAGGCCAACCGAACCTCGCTTGCGGGGCGTCGTGGCCTGGGCATGGAGGCGGGTCTGCGCGTGCTGGAGACGATCCGCGCCACCGGCATCCCCGTGCTGACCGACATCCATGACATCGCCCAGGCACGCGAGGCGGCGCAGGTGGTCGACGTCATCCAGATACCGGCATTCCTCAGCCGACAGACCGACCTCTTGCTGGCGGCAGGGCAAACGGGTGCCGTGGTGAACATCAAGAAAGGTCAGTTTCTTGCCCCATGGGACATGGCCAACGTCGCCGAAAAGGTCGCCTCCACAGGCAATGAGCGGATCTTGCTGACAGAACGCGGGGTATCGTTCGGGTACAACACGCTGGTGACCGACATGCGCAGCCTGCCGATCATGGCCCGCACCGGTTATCCGGTCATCATGGATGCAACCCATTCGGTGCAGCAACCGGGCGGCCAGGGCAATGCGTCGGGCGGGCAGCGGGAATTTGCCCCGGTCATGGCCCGCGCCGCCGTGTCGCTCGGGATCGCGGGGGTTTTCATCGAGACCCATCAGGACCCCGACCGCGCCCCCAGCGACGGGCCGAACATGGTGCCGCTGGACCAGATGGCCGCCTTGGTCGCAAGCCTGATGGCGTTTGACCGGCTGGCCAAGGCCGACCCGCTGCGGGTATAGCGCGACAAAGCGTGCCTGCCGCGGAGCTATGCGAGGATCGCGAGTGGGGCCACGCGGCGAACCGCGCGGATTGGAATCGCAAAAGTCAGAAGCGTGGCCATACCCCCCCCATCAGATGGCGGTACCAATCCGTCCTGACTTGCGACCGCTTCACGCGACCTGCCCCGCTGCCCAGCCCGACGACCACGCCCACTGAAAGTTGTAGCCCCCAAGCCAGCCCGTCACGTCCACCACTTCGCCTACGAAGTACAGACCCGGATGGCCCTTTGCCTCCATGGTGCGCCCGTCGAGGGCGTCGGTATCAACCCCGCCCAGCGTCACCTCGGCGGTCCGGTAGCCTTCGGATCCCACCGGCACCAGCCGCCATTCCGCGACCTGCATCGCCACCCGGTCAAGGTCGCGTTGTGCGATCTCGGCAAGGGGTCCGGTCACACCGGACGCGTCCTCCAGATGCCGCGCCAGCCGCTCTGGCAGAACGCGCCCCAGGGCCGTGCGCAACGCCCCCCGCCCCGCCGTTGCCTTGGCGGCGCGCAGGTCCGCCCCGATGTCCCGCCCCGGCGCAAGATCAACCGTGATCGCCTCTCCCTCGCGCCAATAGCTGGAGACCTGCAGGATCGCGGGCCCCGACAATCCGCGGTGGGTGAACAACAGCGCCTCGTCAAACGCAGGACCCGACGCCCTGACGCGCGCCGCGACCGCAACCCCGGCCAGAGGCACGATCCAGTCCAGTTCCTGCGGTGCAAAGGTCAGCGGAACAAGGCCCGGCCGCGTTTCGACGAGCGGCAGACCGAACCGCTCCGCCTGCCGGTAACCGTAGGATGTCGCCCCCATCTTGGGGATCGACTTTCCACCCGTCGCGACCACAACGGAGGCGGCCCGCACCGGCCCGCGCGCGGTCTCGACCTGGTAGCCCGGGGCCATTGCCTCGATATCCCCGACCGCACAGCCAAGCCACAGCGCCCCGCCCGCCCGCGCCAGATCGCCGGTCAGCATCGCCACCACCTGCATGGCCGAGCCGTCGCAAAACAGCTGCCCCAAGGTCTTTTCATGCCACGCGATCCCGGCGGCATCCATCCGCGCGATGAAATCCCATTGCGTGAACCGCTTCAGCGCCGAAATGGCAAATCGCGGGTTGCGCGACAGGAACCGGTCCGGTGCGATGCCGAGGTTGGTGAAATTGCAGCGTCCGCCGCCGGAGATGCGGATCTTTTCGCCC
>JANPKV010000347.1:0-3356 GCA_031426185.1 Rhodobacterales bacterium
ATTCGAACCCTGGGTCGGCGCAAACCGACAACGGTTTTCGAGACCGCCGCATTCGACCACTCTGCCACCTCTCCGCGCTTTGGGGTCGTCGTGGGGGCGGGGTGTAGCGGGGAGAGGTTCTGCTTGCAAGTCCCAAAGCCCAGCCGATCACACGCCATCTCACGCAAGCGTTTTCCGCGGTGGCTTGGCAACAGGGGGTGAAGCAACTACCTCATGAAGTGCCACCTTGGATGAGGCCCGCGATGACCCATGTTTTTCTTGGCCTGGCTGTTGCCGCAGCTTTGAGCTTTGCCTTGCCGCTGGACCGTGCCCAGGCGCAGGTGTCCCAGGACGGGACGACCACGACCGAAGCAGCCTCGGCGGAACGGATCCGCGCGCTGGTCGATCTGATGCAGGTCGACAAGATGCTCGACGTGATGCGGCAAGAAGGCCTCGATTACGGCAAGACGCTGAATGACGACATGATGGGCGGCTCTGCCGGTGCCGACTGGCAGGCCAAGCTTGAAGGCGTGTACAACGTCGACGCGCTGCGTTCCGGGATCGAAGCCACGATGCTGCGCGTCTACAGCGAAGAGCCAAGCATGCTCGGCGATGTCGAGGCGTTCTTCGGCTCTGCCCTGGGGCAGAAAATCCTCAACCTGGAAGTCGAGGCGCGGCGCGCCATGCTGGATGACGCAACCAAGGATGCGGCAGAACTGGCATCGCAGCAGATGATGGGCGACAACGATCCGAGGATGGACCTGCTGCGCCGCTTTGCCGAGGTCAACGACCTTCTGGAAATGAATGTGGCGGGGGCGATGACCTCGAACCTTGCGTTCTACAAGGGACTGGCATCCGAAGGCGCCTTTGGCAACGAACTGACCGAAGACCAGATGCTGTCGGATGTGTGGAACCAGGAACCACAGGTGCGCGGCGATAGCGAAAAGTGGCTGTTCACGTTCATGACGCTCGCCTATCAGCCGCTGACCGACGCCGATGTCGAGGCTTACATTGCCTTTTCCGAAAGTCCCGCCGGCCAGCAGCTGAATGCTGCCGTCTTTGCCGCCTTTGACGAGACGTTCCGCCAAGTCTCGTTCGAACTTGGACGCGCTGCGGCGCAACAGATGCAAGGCAACGATATCTGACCCACCCCAGGTGTTTTGCGCGGTCGGTGATGATCGCGACAATGCCTTGACAGCCTGGGTCCGAGACCTGATAAGGCGGCGTTCCGGCGCGATGCGAATCCCGCCGGTTCATCAATTCATGACGCCCGAACGGGCGCGCTGTCCGAGGCGGGGAAACCCCGAACACCTGGCAACAGGGGCCACAGGACGCGGAGCAAAAAGGATAAGACCCATGTTTGCGGTCCTCAAGACCGGTGGCAAGCAGTACAAAGTGCAGGCTGGTGATGTTCTGCGCGTTGAAAAACTGGCCGCCGCTGCTGGAGATAAGATCCAGTTCAACGATATTCTGATGGTTGGCGGCGAGACGGTGACGGTCGGCGTCCCCTTCGTCAAGGGCGCTGCCGTTCAGGCCGAAGTGATCGAGCAGATCAAGGGCGAAAAGGTCATCCACTTTGTCAAGCGCCGCCGGAAACACTCCAGCCAGCGCACCAAGGGCCATCGCCAGCACCTGACGCTTTTGCGCGTGACGGACGTGCTTGCCGCAGGTGCCGACACGTCGGGCGTCGTCGCGGCGACCGGCACTGCCGATGCACGCCGGTCTGCCCATCAGGTGGGCGTCGCCAAAGTCGAAGCCCCGGTGGCTGCGGCAAAACCCAAACGCGCGGCCAAAGCCGCCCCTGCGTCGGAGTAACGACCCATGGCACATAAAAAAGCAGGCGGCTCGTCCCGCAACGGCCGCGACAGCGCGGGCCGTCGTCTGGGCGTAAAGCTTTCGGGCGGTCAGGCCGCCATCCCGGGCAATATCATCGTGCGCCAGCGCGGCACCAAATGGTTCCCGGGCACGGGCGTCGGCATGGGTGTGGATCACACGATCTTTGCCACCGCCGAGGGCCATGTCACCTTCAAGAAAGGTTTGAAGGGTCGCACCTTCATTTCCGTTCTCCCGATGGTGAAAGCCGCAGAATAAGCCGAACCTTTACAAACTGATTGTAGATGGGGGATCGGCTGCAAGGCCGGTCCCCTTGGCTTTTCGGCAGGGCGGCAGAAATGGTCGCAACCGTTTCACCGTTGGGTCCCAATTCCGCCCGAGATGCCGGGCATTGGGACACACGATGTGCGTTTGGATCGAGGTAATGGTGCGTCAGGGTCGGCAGCGTGACTGCGATCCGGCAGGAGGAACGTGATGGTACTGGACGTGATCGCATCCACCAATCCCGGCGAGATTGCCGCCGGCCGCTTTGTGCTGCGGCCGCTGCGCAGATCGGATGCGGGGCTTTGCGCGATGTATGCAGGCGACCGGCGCGTGGCCGAGGGAACGCGTTCGATCCCGCATCCCCTGCCGCCCGGTGCTGCCGAGGCCTTCGTCGAACGCGCCATGAAGGGCGACACCAAGGGGGCTGTCTGGGCCATGGACGGCTCTGGCACCGGCTTGTCCGAAGTTCTGGGCGTGATCAGTCTCAAACCCGTGGAACTGGGACAGTCCGAGATCGGCTACTGGGTGGCCCCTGCTTTCTGGAACACCGGCATCGCCTCGGAGGCCGTGCGTGCGTTGATCGAGGCCAACCCCCTGGGGAATCGCACGATCTTTGCCGAGGTGTTTCAGGACAATCCGGGATCGGCGCGCGTACTGACCAATGCGGGGTTCCAGTACCTTGGCGATGCCGAAACCTATTCCGTCGCGCGGGGCGCTCGGGTGCAGACCTGGACCTATCTGCGCAAGCTGGACTAGGGGCGATGCTGCCTGCGAGATGGCGGACGGCACGGTTGACCTTGCGGCCGGTTGCGGCGAGCGACAAGGAAGCGGTTCTTACTGCGCTGAACATCCTTGACGTGACGCGCTGGCTTCGCACGGTGCCCTTTCCCTATTCGGAAGAAGATTCGACTATTTTCTCAAGGTCATCGCGGTGCCCGGACAGGACTTCGCCATCCAGGACGATCAGGGCTTTGCGGGAGTTGTCGGCTTTGATCGGGATCGCGAAATCGGCTATTGGCTGGCACCGCGCGCACAGGGACGCGGCTATGCGACCGAGGCCGCAGCAGCGGTTTTACGCGCGGGGTTCTCGGCGGATAGCCGCAACATGATGTCGGGGTATTTCTTCGGCAACACACGCTCTGCCCGCGTGCTGGACAAGCTCGGATTTACCGAAACCTGTCGCAGCGATGCGTTTTGCGTGGCACAAGGTGTCGCAAAGCCTCATTTGACGCTGACCTTGACGGCCGAGGAGTTTCAACGCGTGCAGGGCGGCAGAGGGC
>JANPKV010000348.1:0-5571 GCA_031426185.1 Rhodobacterales bacterium
TGAAAAGGCTGTCAAAGTCCATCGCGGTCACTTTCTGCTATTGCGTATCTGCCCCGGCGCGAGCGGGTGCGGTCGAAGGTTTTGAAAAAACGGCAGGGACGGCGTCGGGCAACATCCAGCGCCAAAGCTTTTGGTCGGGCAAGGGCAGCACCATGAACCAGTGTTCCAGAAGCGCCAGCACGGTCAGCGCCGCAAGAAACACAAAGCCCACAAAGGACGCCTCGGTGGTCGCGGCATAGGCACGCTCCATCCAGCAGGCGGCGCCGAATGACAGCGCGGTGACCGACACCGGAAAAACCCAGTTCATCGGGGCCAGTCGGAAATGGCTGGCCATATGAGCCAGCGGGCGCGGCAGGAATTCGGTGTGGATGCGCGGGACGCCAAAAAAGAGGTTCAGTTTGGCAGAGATGCGCGCGAAAAACAGCACCATGAAGGTCCAGACCGCGACGGCATTGTCGACGCCCACGGACAGGCGCGCCATCAGCACGAAGGCCCCAAACAGCGCCAGCTCGTGCCAGGCGATGGTGCCAAAAGCCCGCACAAAGCGATCAAACTGCGCGGCGTGGGGCGGGCAGGGACGGGTGTTGGGTCCGGTGATGATGCCCGACAGGAACGCAAGTTCGATCCAGCCCCAGATCGCCAATGCCGACAGAAAGGAAATGTAGACGCCAAGCACGCTGTCATCGCCGCGCGTGGCGACAAAGCCGTAGGCACCGGCAACCAGCAAGGGCAAGCCGCCAACCACGGACCAGACATGGGCGTAGGGACCGCCACGGTCGGCGCGGCGCACACGCCACAGGATGGCCCCGGTGGAAAACCACCACAGGAACAGCGCCGACAGGACCACGACCCACGGATTAGTCATGCGCGGCACCCCTTGTGACAGGGGTGCCGCACCGGTTTGCAAGACGCGCCCATCCTGCAAACCAACCCGCTGCCGGAACAGCGGTATGGGTGATCTTGGTCAATACGACGGCTCCAGCCGCACATTTGCGGGCAGCTCGTGGCGTTTGGCCGGGATCGTATAGAGACTGACAAAGGTCACGAACGCCTTTGCGCCCGCAGCCCAGGCTTTCAGCTTGCCGCCGACGCCGCCCTGACGTTTGGCCGCGTCCATCGCGATGAAGGCACGGTTCATCCGCTCCAGGTTCGGGATCCAGCGCGGGTGGTCGATGTCCAGTTCGATCGGAAAGATCTGCCGCGCGATCGTCGAGGTCTTGCGGAACACTTCCTGGTCGTACCAGCCGATATCGACGCCAAGCGCCTTGTGGAATTCCGGTCGCGCATGATCGCGGACCCACATGGTGGAATAGACCGCCGTCAGGAAAAACTTGATCCACAGCTTGTTGACGAAGCTGGTGGTCAGTTTCGGGTCGGTCTTCATGATCAGCGCAAAGGCTTCGCCATGGCTGAACTCGTCGTTGCACCATTCGCGGAACCATTTGAAGATGGGGTGGAACCGCTGTTCGGGATGCGCCTCCAAGTGCCGGAAGATGGTGATGTAGCGGGCGTAGCCGATCTTTTCGGACAGGTAGGTGGCGTAGTAGATGAACTTGGGCCGGAAGTAGGTGTACTTCTTGGCCTTGGTCAGGAAGCCGAGGTTGACGGCCACCCCCGCCTCGCGCAGCGCATCGTTGATGAAGCCGGCATGGCGGGCCTCGTCGCGGGCCATGTAGTTGAACAGCTCGCAGATATCGGCGTTCGTGCCGCGCCGCTTCATTTCCTTGTAGAGCACGCAGCCCGAGAATTCGGCCGTGCAGGAGCTGACGAGGAAATCGATGAACTCGCGTTTCAGCGGCGGGTCCATGCCCTCCCAGTCGACCTTGTCCCAGGCGTCGGTCTTCTTGAAGTGGCCCTTGTTGGGGTCCGACTTCATCTGGGCAATCAGCTTGTCCCAGTCGGCACGGATCGGGGTCACGTCAAGCCGGTCCATCTCGTCGAAGTCAGTGGTGTAGAACCGCGGGTTCAGCAGCGTGGTTTCCGTCGCCATCGCGGTGGTGTCGAGCGTCTCGGGCAGGATGTCCGCATGCTCGGGGTAAAGGTCCATCGGTGTCGCGTTCACAGCTTGATCTCCTCGGAAAAGGAAAACTCGCAGAGTTCCATGAAATCGAAATCGCCGGTCAGCCGCGTCCACTGGCGTTCCAGCCAGGTGGCGCGTGTGATGGTTGCGGTGCGGTCCTCGACGACGACTTCGCCGTAGGCGGCAAGGACGGGGGCGCCGTGAACCAGCACCTCATCGCCCGGATTGACGACGGCCCCGTTGTTGAAACGGACATGCGCGTGGAGGCTTTCGAAGCGATGCGAGACCTCGACGGTGCAGGGGACGCGTTCCTGGGTTCTGGTGAAAAATGCCATGATCTGGATCCCTATTCGGTTGCAAGTAGCCGTTCGAACGCGGCCTTGTTGTCTCCGCCAAAGGCATAGAGCTCGGCGCTCCAGCCCGTTTCGGGGTCCTCGGCGACAAGACGTCCGTTGGCGTATTCGACGATCCGCACAGGCAGCAGCGGATCGACGCCCTGGCGACGGCGTTCCGTTGCGATCCCGTTTTGGATCACCGTGATGAAACCACCATGTGGCAGGTCAAGCAAGACCGTGCCATCGGTATTGCGCACGATCACCGATTGCGCGCTGCGTCCCTCAAGCACGATCCACTTTTCCTGAACCATTGTCGATGGCGCGGGAACGGCGACCGGCGGGCGTCCCGTCACCGCCGCAAAGGTGACGATGGCAAGGGTCGCAAGCGCCAGTCCGAACATCGCGCGAAGCAGCGCCTTTGGCACCATTTCGGGGTTGGAACTGCGAAGCGCGGGCTTGCGAAGGGTCGGGTCTGACATGGTCATGATGCTGCCCCCTATTCCGCAGCGACGGCGGCGAACTGGCCGTCGACACGACTGATGACAGGGACTGCCAGACGCGTTTCTGCCGCCGAAGCCAGCAGTTTTGCGACCGCAGCCGCGTCGGGGATCGCCCGAAGTGCCGGCTCGGTCTTTGCCATCCAGGGCCGGACATGCGGCCAGGCGACAAGATAAGAGATGCGGGTATCGCCCAGGGTCTGCAACGCGATCGTGCCGGTGCCGTCCCGCTTCAGCGACACCGACGCCGACCCGATCTTGACGAAGGGCAGGTTGAAGGTCACGGGCAGGGCCGCACCGATCTGCTGGACCACGCGTGCGCTGGTGATCGTGTAGGTGGTCGATCGGGCCTGAATCCAGGCCAGACCGAACACCACCGCAAGACCCAGACCAGCGAGCATGAGGTATGGCAGGCCCTTGGCCAAGGCCATCGCCAGTCCGCCATCGGCATAGCCGCTTGCCGCGCGCCAGACCACGATCAGCGCAAAGTAGCCGGCGATCCAGGTCAGACCATAGGCGTCGCGGGCCAGCGCCAGTGGGGCAGGGCGTCCCTGCCAGAGGATGTCTTCACCTTGCGGGGGCCGTTCCGGCAGTCCTGGCAAGGCGTCGAAAGCAAAGTCATCATGGCCTGACATGGCAGACCCTCCGTTGGTTGGTGTGAAAGGCGCAGCCCGGGCGCGGGCAACACCTGTCCGTCTATGGCGTCAAAAGCCGCGCTTGCGTTTTCCGGCATCATACATCCAGCCCCCGGCAACATAGCCGGAGATCTTGTCTTCCTCGAGTTTGGTCACCTCGTTGGCGCGCTTGGTCACGGGGATGCCGGCAAACCGGTCCGAGGTGATCGCGTTGACGCGGACGCGATCTTCCCAGATCTTGGCCATCGTCATCGGCACGAGACGCTTGCCGCCCGTGTTCAGTTCGACTTCGAAGAACCGCACCATCTGTTCGGGGGCATCCACCCACATGTCGGTGACGCGTCCCACGACCTCCAGATCACCCGCCTGGACGGGCAATCCGCGCGGGTCGCGGCCCGCCGAGACGACGAAATCCTTGAGTTCGGACATCGGCACGATCTTGTTGTGGCCATTGCCGTCCAGTTCCGCCTCGTCCCGGCGCGGTGTCCAGGATGCCGGGCCGACGCCGTCCACCATCGGATCGCCGGTCGGTGCATGAGGAAAGCCGTCGCTGGCGGCGGTGCGCGCAAGGGCCAGGTTGTGGCGCTGTTTGTCCGCTTCGTATTGCGCTGACGGCACCGTCAGTTCACCGCGGCCAAAGCCGAAATGAAAAGTCTTTGGATTTTTGGGCACCGGAAAGAGACCCTGGTTCGCGGCCGGCAGACCATCCTCGTCTTCCAGAGGGAAGCCCTCACGTTTGTTTTCGGTCTGCAGGTAGTAGATCAGCAGCGCGAAAAATAGCCAAAACAGCCAAATTGACAGCGATGCCAGGTCAAAGTTGCCGAAGAAGGTCGTGCCGAGCATAGTGTTTCTCTCCGTATCAGGTGGGAAATTCAGAGACGCCAAGCCGGGCATCGTTGGATTTCTGGTTAGAAGTGATGATCTTCAGGCGTACCAGTGGCCCAAGGGCGACAAGGCTGGCGAAAAGAAGTCCGATCTCGATCTGGTAGATCAACGAATAGGCGACCGAAGGATCGGTCAATGCGGCGCCGAGGCTGCCTTGTTCGACCAGACCGCCGAACAGATCGCGCAGCCCGCCGCCAAGAAAGATCGCAAGGCCGGCCGCGGTGGCCTGTGCCGCACCCCATGCGCCAAGCGCAAGCCCACGGCCAGACAGCCCGCGCTCCGGCAAGGCCATCGCGGCCGTCAGGGTGGAGACGGCAAAGAGCCCCATGCCAAGGCCGATCCCGAAAGCCCCAGCATAGAAAAGGACGACCGATCCCGACATGCCCGCCAGCAAGATTGCACTGAACGCCGCGATCCCGGTCAGAAGGCCACGCGCAGCCATCCTGAAAGCATCCTGCCCGCGCCCCATCCAACGACCCGCAAGCACAAATCCTGTCAGCGCACCCAGCGCATTTGCCGCCGTCAGCCAGGTCGTGGACCCGACCGACAGCCCCAGGATTTCGCCGCCATAAGGCTCCAGCAGGACATCCTGCATCTGGAACCCCAGCGTGCCGATCACGACAAGGAACAACAGCCGGCCGGCATCGCCTCCGCGCATGAAATCCTGCCAGGCGTCAAGGAACAGGGGACGCGGAACCGCCCGTTCGGCCGCAGACATGGGGCGGACCTTTTCCTGTTTCCACAACGCAATCATGTTCAGCACGATCGTCGCCACAGCGCAGCCCTGCACCACGCGGATCAGCTTGATGGGGTCAAAATCGCGCAAAAGCCAGCCAATGACGACCGAGGACACCGCCATCCCCAGGAGGAACATCACGTAAAGCAATGCCACGACGCGGGACCGGGTCTCGTCCGTGGCACGGTCCGAGGCCAGCGCCAGCCCAGCGGTCTGGGTCATGTGGATGCCGATCCCGGTCATCAGGAATGCCAGAGCCGCCAGCGCTTCGCCCGCCCAGGCGGGACCCGTGGTCTGGTCCCCCGACAGCACGATCAGAGCAAACGGCATGATCGCCAGCCCCCCCATCTGCCACAGGCTGCCGAACCACAGGTATGGGATGCGCTTCCACCCGATGGCAGAGCGGTGATGGTCGCTGCGATGGCCCAGCATCGCCCGGAACGGCGCCGACAGCACCGGCAGC
>JANPKV010000349.1:0-4009 GCA_031426185.1 Rhodobacterales bacterium
CGTTCGGCCCGCGCCGCATCTGCACCGCCGCCCAGATCTTGCGGTCGCCATAGACAAGAAACAACAGGCTGATCATCACGAATGCGGTGATCAAAAGACACTGCGCCACGATGATCAGCGCCATCCCCGTGCCCGTCGACATAAACCCGTCCATCACGCTCTTTCCTTATCCTTCAGACCGTCGGGATACCTTGTTCGCCGCAATCGCGCACTGTGACCTCGGCGTCAATGGTGCGAAAGCCGCGCGGCAAGGCGGCCGAGATCGTGTAGACCGCATCGCCGGTCCAGATGTCACCCGTCTGGTCCACCGTTGTGCGTACCAGTCGCGCAAAACCAAAGCCCCGGATCAGCGCGTATTGCGCCGCCGCGCAGCGGGCATAGGCGGCCACATCCGCGTCATTGCGCGCGCCCGTCATGGCGACGCGGAAATTGACCAGATCGCCGTCCAGAAGCAGGGTCTCGATGCCCCGATACGACGGAGCGAACGCCTGCGCCATATCCTGACGCGCCGGCGTGCAGGCGCCCAGCACCAGCAGCACCGCCACACATCCAGCCAGGGTCAGCGCGTGGTCCATGTCTATTCTGCCGCCATCGCACTTTGGTTGCGCGAGGTTTGCAAGGCGGACACCTCGGCCATGACCTTGCTGGCACGCGCGATCGGATTGGTCAGGTAGAAATCGCCAATGGCATTGCGGAAGGTCGCCTTGCCCATGTCGCGCATTGGCAGGCGGGTCCAGCCATTGTCGGCCACCTCGTCGATGCGGCCCAGATGCGGGTGGGCGGCGATCAGCGCGGTACGCAGCGCGGCCAGGCTGTCCCAGGGCAAGGTCGCCCCCAGCTCGGCCGAAAGCGCGCGGAGCACGGCCCAGTTCTCCTTGGCCTCGCCCGGCGCAAAACCCGCACGCATGGCAAGCTGCGGGCGACCCTCGGTGTTGACGAACAGGCCGTTCTCCTCGGTATAGGCGGCCCCCGGAAGGATGATATCGGCGCGGTTTGCGCCGCGATCCCCGTGGCTGCCCTGGTAGATCACGAACGGTCCGTCAGCGATGTCGACCTCATCCGCGCCAAGGTTGTAGATGACCTCGGCGCCCTCGGTCGCAGCGGCCAATCCGCCTTCGGTCACCGCCCCCACATCCATGGCACCGACGCGCGAAGCCGCGCTGTGCAATACCAGCAGTTTGGATTCGGAATTGTGCGCCAGCCGCATGGCATGGGCCAGAACCGCCGCTCCGTCCGCTTCGTTGATGGCACCCTGCCCCACGATCACCAGGCTCGGCAGGGCCTTCGTCTCGTCCGAGATCACTTGCGACGACAGCATCTGCAGCGCCGCGCGGTCCGTGCCGACATGGTCGTAGTCGTAGGTCAGGTCGGCCGCCTCGCCCACCAGCCCGATCTTGGCACCATGCGACCAGGCTTTGCGGATGCGCGCATTCAGGACCGGAGCCTCGAGCCGGGGGTTCGTGCCGATCAAGTGGATCATCCTGGCGCTGTCGATGTCCTCGATGGTCGCCGTGCCGACATAGGCCGACCGGTTGCCGATGGGCAACTTGGCCCCGTCGGTGCGGCACTCGACCTGGCCGCCCAGACCCTCGATCATCAGCTTCAGGCTGTAGGCCGCTTCGACGGGGACCAGATCGCCGACCAGCGCCGCGACCTTCTTGCCCTGCATCGCCTTGGCTGCTGCAGCCAGTGCCTCACCCCAGCCCGCTTTGCGCAGGCGGCCGTTTTCGCGGATATAGGGGGTGTCCAGCCGCTGGCGGCGCAAGCCGTCCCAGACAAAGCGCGTCTTGTCGGAAATCCATTCCTCGTTCACCCCGTCATGGTTGCGCGGCAGGATGCGCATCACTTCGCGGCCCTTGGTGTCGACGCGGATGTTGCTGCCCAGCGCATCCATCACATCGATGCTTTCGGTCTTTGACAACTCCCAAGGGCGGGCGGTAAACGCGTAAGGCTTTGATGTCAAAGCACCCACCGGACACAGATCGATGATGTTGCCCTGCAGGTTGCTGCTCAGGGTTTCGTTCAGGTAGCTGGTGATCTCGCTGTCTTCGCCGCGCCCGGTCTGGCCCATCTGGTCGATGCCGGCCACTTCGGTGGTAAAGCGCACGCAGCGGGTACAGCTGATGCAGCGGGTCATCTTCGTCTCGACCAGCGGGCCAAGGTTGAGATCCTCGCTGGCACGCTTCGGCTCGCGGTAGCGCGAAAAGTCCACG
Source organism: Rhodobacterales bacterium (assembly GCA_031426185.1). Lineage (GTDB taxonomy): Bacteria > Pseudomonadota > Alphaproteobacteria > Rhodobacterales > Rhodobacteraceae > JAJNPS01. The sequence goes on from JANPKV010000349.1 coordinate 2,214, forward strand.
CCGTAGGCCATCGCCTGATCCTGCAGGTCGCATTCGCCACCCTGATCACAGATCGGGCAATCCAGCGGGTGGTTGATCAGCAGGAACTCCATCACCCCTTCGCGGGCCTTTTTCACCATCGGCGACTTGGTCTTGACCAGCGGCGCCTCGCCATTGGGGCCTGGACGCAGGTCCTTGACCTGCATCGCGCAGGACGCCGCAGGCTTGGGCGGGCCGCCCACAACTTCGACCAGACACATCCGGCAATTGCCCGCGATGGTCAGGCGTTCGTGATAGCAAAATCGCGGGATTTCCACCCCGGCCACTTCCGCCGCCTGGATGATGGTCATCGCGCCATCGACCTCGACCAGGATCCCGTCGATGCTGATTTTCTTGAGATTGGTCATTTCTTTTCCCGCTTCTTCATTCGTAGGGATCGCGTGGTCACCACAGGGACCATCGCACCCCCCCGTGAACCCACAAGGCCACCAACGTGCACCGGCCCACACCGATCACTTCCAGCGCAGAAGGACAAGCCACAGCCCTACTCCACCGCCACTGATGCGCAACCGCGGGTTTTCCACAACTGCGCTTCTTTCAGATATGTCCACCCAAACGCAACGTCGCTGTCGCCATTTGCCTCAAGGTGGGCCAACCGTCCAAGCGCCTCGTCCAGGGTCGGCTTGTGCCCCGCCGGCACCCACCACATGACGAAGTGCATCTTTCCAAGCACCGCGAACCATTCCTGCCGGCGTTCATAGAACGCCCGATGCACGGTGTTCCAGACAAAAGCCTCCAGCGTCTCGACATTTTCCCAGACCGTCAGGTTCGACACATATTGCGGATCACCGTCGATCTTGGCCTCGGTGTTGCCGGTCCCCGGCGCGCCGGAGCCTTCCATCATCCACACAAAACCCGGCATCCGCTTGCCAAGGCCATTGACCCGGTCCAGCGCATTCATGAACTCCGCCACACGCGGATCGTCGGTGGGCGCAAGCAGCCGCCCGACGTTCAACTCTGCAAGCTGCATGGCACCGCTCATCTTTGCACGCATCGGCCCTGGCGGACCAGAGAGCCGTCCGCCGCGATCAGGGTCCCGGGGTCCATCACGGGTCCGCCGACCCAGACCACGTCGGACCCGGCAAACCGCTTGAGGCAGTAAAGCGTCGCCTCGTACCGGGCGGCACGGGCGGCCAGAGCGGCCTTGTCCGCCCCGTCGCGCACGACGACGTCAAAGTCGCGGTTGTCGTCACTGGTGGCATTGACCTTGGCGGTGATCTTCATGCCATCGAACAGCACCGGCGGCGGCCCGCCGCAGGCTGTCAACATCATTGCCAACCCCAAGCCGAATACAGCCTTCACGTGCAGCCCTCCAGAAAGACCCAAGCCCCTGTCTCATACCGGTCATAGATCGATGTTTGCAACCGCTGCCCGCGTGCCGCACAGATCGCCTCGGCCGATTTCCGGGCGGCCGCGCCCTCGTCATTTGCAAAGGCGGCGTCCGCGTTCGTGACCCGCAAGGGCGAGCGTTCGGCGCGAGGGGGCGTCGAGGGCGATGCGGTACAGGCGGCCAGAAGGCCGACACCCGCCACACCAAGGACACCAACGCGGATCATGCGCGCCCCTGCCCCCCTTGCGCGCATGTGCCTGACCAGGCGCCCATCGAACCCGAAGCGATGCGCATCATTGCGATGACCTCAGCAATTCGCCGATCATGCTGCCCTTGGCGATCTCGTCGCGACCGACCTTGCAATAGCTTTCGGGATCACCCTCAACCGCACCGGCCGCTGCCAGATAGGCATCCGCTTCGGCCTTGA
>JANPKV010000350.1:0-6360 GCA_031426185.1 Rhodobacterales bacterium
GATGTCGCGCTATTCGATGTATCTCGAAAACAAGCTCAAAACCGACCACCGGTAAGGATCAAACATGGCCCAGGCCCAAGCAATGCAGGTTTCCGACGAGGTTGCCGTTCAGATCGTCGCGATGAACAAATGGTTCGGCACATTCCACGTGCTGCGCGACATCAACATGACCGTCAACAAGGGCGAACGCATCGTCATCTGCGGGCCCTCCGGATCGGGAAAATCCACCCTGATCCGATGCATCAACCGTCTTGAGGAACACCAATCCGGCCAGATCGTGGTGGACGGCACCGAACTGACATCCGACCTGAAGAACATCGACAAGGTCCGGTCCGAAGTCGGGATGGTGTTTCAACACTTCAACCTCTTCCCGCACCTCACGATCCTCGAAAACCTCACCCTCGCGCCGATCTGGGTCCGCAAGACCCCCAAGCGCGAGGCGGAGGAAACCGCCATGTATTTCCTGAACAAGGTGAAAATCCCCGAACAGGCCAAGAAGTACCCCGGTCAACTGTCGGGCGGCCAGCAGCAGCGCGTCGCCATCGCACGGTCCTTGTGCATGAAGCCGCGGATCATGCTGTTTGACGAACCCACCTCTGCCCTCGACCCCGAGATGATCAAGGAGGTTCTCGACACCATGATCGAGCTGGCGCAGGAAGGCATGACCATGCTCTGCGTCACCCATGAGATGGGCTTTGCGCAGGCCGTCGCCAATCGCGTGATCTTCATGGACCAGGGTCAGATCGTCGAGCAGAACGAACCGAAAGAGTTCTTCAACAACCCCAAGAGTGATCGGACAAAGTTGTTCCTGTCACAGATTCTTGGGCATTGAAGGCGCCCGGATCCGCAGGCCTGATCCGCGTCGTCAAAGGCATCTTTCTGGCGCTGGTTGCAAGCGCCTGACACCTCATAGGCAAGATGTTCATCCTCGGCGATGAGGCCATGCCACCAGGATACAGCACGCGCTTTTGTGTCTTTGGGCATGGCCGCGATCTGCGGGCCGCTGATCCCGCTGGGGCTTCACCGGCGCTTCAGCCCTTCTTCTTCGCCTCGGCAGCCGCCTTCATGCGTTCCAGCAATTCCGCCTTTGCCTTCTTGGCCGCCTGGGCGGCCTCGGCTCCGGTCTGGTTCTTGCCTTCCTTGTTGTGCGGCTCATGCTTGCCCCCCTTGGGGTTGCCCGATTTTCCGTAGTCCATGGGGATCACCTTTTCATCTGATCTGTTGAGGGAACAGATGCCCCAAACCCCGGCTCTCTGCAAGCCAGGCGCCCGCTCCACGATGCCTGAACGCGCGGCAAGGCGTCACGATCTGCCACCGCCAACCGTTGCCTGATGCGAAAGGGAAAGCGCGCTGATCAGTGACGCGTCAGGCGACGATCTCGCGCGGGATGACGAAATCGACGACCGCTCCCTGGCCGAACCCGACATCCGCCCAATCGTCGGTCACAAAATCGACCACCAGCGTGGCCCCGGTCGGATAGCGCGCAAAGTCCGGATTTGGCACCGGCTGCGCCACCAGCCGCCCGGCGAATTCCGCGATGCCCGGATTGTGCCCGATCATCATGACCACCTGCCCCGTGGCATGGCGCAGAACCGCCAGCATCACATCGGGGCCCGCATGATAAAGCGCGGGCTTCAGCGCCAGCACCGGCGTCCCCGGCAGAGCGGGCGCGATCCCCGACCACGTCTTGCGCGTGCGCAAGGCGTCCGAACACAGCACCTCGTCGGGCACATAGCCCCGGCTGTCCAGCCACTGACCCAGGTCCGCCGCCGCCGCCTTGCCGCGTTCGTTCAGGGGCCGGTCGTGGTCCGGGGTCAGCGGGTCGTCCCAGCTGGATTTTGCGTGGCGCGTCAGGATCAGCCGCTTCATTTGTGGAATTGCCTCATGTGATAGGCGGAATGGTCAGGCATCCTTGCATAGGTCTGGGACAGCGGGCAAGCGCGACGCACGGCGCACCCTTGATCCATGCAGTCCTGCCCCGGCCCGGTATCGAGATACCCGTGACAGCGCGGCAGATCGTACCCAACGCGCGTCAGCGCCCCGACCGGACAAGCCGCCAGACAGGGCTTGGCACAGCTGTCACAAGGCCGCGCCACGGGCGGGGGCAGGTCCGCCACCACCTGCTTCAGCGCCAATGCACCGCGAAAGCTGACCATCAGCCCCTGCTCGGCCTGCACCAGCAATCGCACCGGGCTTTCCCAGGCCCGCCCCGAGCGCATTGCCCAGCGCTGGAATGGATGCCAGGGCGGCCCGCCGAACGGAAACAGCGCCTTGGCCCCCAGATCGCAGGCGATGCCGCCGATCACCCGGCGCGACCAGCGGTCCACAGGGTCCGGCCCGCCCCATTCCGCTTGCGCGCGCAGGTGGGCCCAGTATCCCGGTTCCGCCGGGCCGATCAGCAGCAGCGTCCGCGTTCCCTTGGGAAGGTCGAGTTCACCCTCGCAGGCAAAGCCGCCCAGAACCGCCAGCCGGTGGGATGCCAGTCGCGACGCCAATCCGTCCAGCGTCATCTCACCCAACCAGCGTCCTTTCTGACTGCTTCAATATCCCCGCCGGAGGCTCCGACGCCTCAGCGCCGCACCCGCGGCTTGATCCGCGGCTCGGTCGAGCGGATCTGGCTTCCCGCCCCGTGATCGGTGAACAGCTCCAGCAAGCAGGCATTCGGTATCCGCCCATCAAGGATCGTCACCGCGCGCACACCCTCGGCCAGCGCCTTCAGCGCGGTCTCGGTCTTAGGGATCATCCCGCCCGCGATCACCCCATCGGCGGTCATCTGGCGGACCTCCTCGGGTGTGATCTGCGTCATCACCTGTCCTTCGGCGTTCTTGACGCCAGCCACGTCGGTCAAAAGCAGCAGCCGGTCCGCCTGAAGGGCCCCCGCGATCGCCCCCGCGGCAGTATCGCCATTGACGTTGAAGGTCTCGTTATCCGCCATGCCCGTGGCGACCGGGGCAACCACGGGGATGATCCCCGCCGCGTACAGGTCGCGCAAGACCTGCACGTTCATCTCCACCGGGCGGCCGACGAAGCCCAGTTCGGGATCGTCCACTTCACAGACCATCAGGTCGTCATCCTTGCCCGAGATCCCGACCGCACGGCCCCCCGCATCCATGATGGCCTGCACGATGCGCTTGTTCACCAGCCCCGACAGGATCATCTCCACCACCTGGACCGTCGCCTTGTCGGTCACGCGCTTGCCGCGCACGAAGGTGGATTTGATCCCCAGCTTTTCCAGCATCTCGTTGATCATCGGCCCGCCGCCATGCACCACGACCGGGTTCACCCCGACCTGCCGCATCAGCACGATGTCGCGCGCAAATTCTGCCATCGCGGCATCATCGCCCATCGCATTGCCACCGAACTTCACCACGACAACCGAATCCGCATAGCGTTGCAGGTAAGGCAGCGCCTCTGACAGCATCTTTGCGGTGTTCATGGCGTCTTGCATGGTCAGGGTCTGCTGTTTCATCGGGGGCACCTCCCAAGGGTCATGCCCGATTAACGGCTTTGCGCGGCCATGCCAAGACGTTCCAAGGGGCTGCCAGCCTGCAGGCGCGCGGACTGCCGCTTGCTCTTTCCCAATCGAATTACTAAGGTATTCCAAAAAGGGGACCTACCATGGCCGAACAGAAGACCCTTGTGCTGACCGGCGCAAGCCGGGGCATCGGTCATGCCACGGTCAAGCGGTTCGGGTCCGAGGGCTGGCGCGTGCTGACCTGTTCGCGGCAACCCTTCGATCCACGCTGTCCCTGGCCGGGCGGCGAAGACAACCACATCCAGATCGACCTTGCCGACCCTGGCAAGACCATCGACGCCATCGAGACCATCAAGAACAAGGTCGGCGGGCTGGTGCATGCGCTGGTCAACAATGCCGGGATCAGCCCAAAGGGGACCGGCGGGGCGCGCCTGTCCACGCTTGATACCGACCTGCGGACATGGGGGCATGTGTTTCACGTCAACTTCTTTGCCTCCGTGATCCTGGCGCGCGGGCTTCAGGCGGAACTGGTCGCGGCCAAGGGGTCCATTGTCAACGTCACCTCCATCGCGGGGTCGCGGGTGCATCCGTTTGCGGGGGCGGCCTATGCGACCTCCAAGGCGGCGCTGGGGGCATTGACCCGCGAAATGGCGCATGACTTCGGGCCTTTGGGCGTGCGGGTCAACGCCATTGCACCGGGCGAAGTGGATACGGCAATCCTGTCACCGGGCACCGAAGAGATTGTGAAAAACATTCCGATGCGGCGCCTGGGCCTGACGAAAGAGGTCGCGGACGTGATCTGGTTTCTGTGTTCGGACCAGTCGAGCTATGTCACGGGCACCGAAATTCAGGTCAACGGCGCGCAGCACGTCTAACTTTGGCGCAACGCGCTTGATCAGACTTGGGGCAGTTTCCGGCCCCCGGCGTGAGAATGGGAGCGTGATGCCCGAGTGCCGCCCCTGACCCTAGTCAGCTGCGTTCTTCTTGGCGCGGAGTTTGGCGAAATAATCGACACGCTTTTTCAACTCCCGCTCGAAACCCCGCTCGAGCGGCGCATAGAGAACCGGGCGCTTCATGCCGTCGGGGAAATAGTTCTGCCCCGAAAATCCGTCTTCCTGATCATGGTCGTAGGCATAGCCCGCACCGTATCCCAGGCCCTTCATCATCTTGGTTGGCGCGTTGAGGATATGGTGCGGGGGCATCAGGCTGCCGGTTTCGCGCGCCGCAGCGCGTGCCGCCTTGTAGGCGGTGTAGACGCCGTTCGATTTGGGGGCCAGCGCCAGATAGACCACCGCCTGTGCCAATGCCAATTCCCCCTCGGGACTGCCAAGGCGTTCGTAAGTCTGCCAGCTTTCCAGACAGATACCCTGCGCCTGCGGATCAGCCAGCCCGATATCCTCGACTGCCATCCGGGTGATGCGGCGGGCCAGGAACCTCGGGTCCTCGCCGCCCTCCAGCATGCGGGCAAACCAGTACAGGGCGGCATCCGGATCCGAACCGCGCACCGATTTGTGCAGCGCGGAAATCAGGTTGTAATGTTCCTCGCCCGACTTGTCGAACTTGGGCGCGCGCCGCATCAGTCGCGTCGTCAACTGATCCGGGTCCAAGGGTTTGGTCCCCACAGGCAGGGCCTGCAGCTGTTCGATCAGGTTGAGAAGTGCGCGCCCGTCGCCATCGGCAAGGTCGATCAGCACCGTGCGTGCGGGCGCGGTTACCGGCAGCGCCCGGCCCAAGTCCTGTTCCGCCCGCTGCGCCAAGCGCTCCAGGTCCGCAGGCGACAGCCGTTCAAGGACGATGACCTGCGCGCGGCTGAGAAGGGCTGCGTTCAGCTCGAATGACGGGTTCTCGGTCGTGGCCCCGACCAGCAGGATCGTGCCATCTTCCATATATGGCAGAAAGCCGTCCTGTTGCGCCTTGTTGAACCGATGGATTTCGTCGACGAACAGCAGCGTGCCGCGCCCGTTGCCGCGCCGGGCGCGCGCCGTGTCGAACACCTTGCGCAGATCGGCGACCCCGGAAAAGATCGCACTGATCTGCACGAATGTCAGATCAGTTTCCGCCGCCAGCAGACGGGCGATGGTCGTCTTGCCGACCCCCGGCGGCCCCCAAAGGATGATCGAGGTCAGACTTTTCGCCGACAGCATCGCCCCAAGCGGCCCGTCGCGCGAAAGCACTTTTTCCTGCCCGATCACCTCGGCCAGGGTCTTTGGCCGCAACCGGTCTGCCAATGGCCGTGGCCCCTCGTCCGGCCTCGCGGCGCCTCTGTCAAAAAGATCCGTCATGCGGGCAGCCTAGTCCCTGAGCGCGCCAGAAGAAAGCCGATGCGCATGCCTCTTTGAACGCAAAAGGTCCGCATCCCGTTGCCGGAAGCGGACCCTTGTATAAATTGTCGTGTCCGATGCTTACGCTTCGGATGCATCCTCTGCGGCGGTACGGGCGTGATCCGCCGCACCCTTGGCGGACATGTCACGCTCGACGAACTCGATGATCGCCATCGGCGCCATGTCGCCATAGCGGAAGCCCGCCTTCAACACGCGCACATAGCCGCCCTGGCGGTCCTTGTAGCGTGGCCCGAGGATCTCGAACAGGCGCGCGGTGTGCATGTCCTGCTTCAGCTGTGCATGGGCCTGACGGCGGGCATGCAGGTCGCCGCGCTTGGCCAGCGTGATCAGCTTTTCGATGATCGGGCGCAGTTCCTTTGCCTTGGGCAAGGTGGTCTTGATCTGCTCGTGTTCGATGAGGCTGCCGCACATGTTGGCAAACATCGCCTTGCGGTGTTCGTGGGTGCGGTTCAGACGGCGATAGCCGCTTCCGTGGTTCATGATCGTCTCCTAACGTTCGTTTTGCTTTGTCCGGCGGGGCCATCACGGGGCCCCGCTCACCTT
>JANPKV010000351.1:0-8127 GCA_031426185.1 Rhodobacterales bacterium
GGCTCAAACACCCAGTCCTGACCGGGATGCCATTTGCGCACATCCTCCTTCCAGGTGATCTTCGCTCCCAGAATCTCACGGTCCGACAACATGGTGCGGGCGTCGGCGACCCCATGCGCCATCCGGCTGTGCCAGGTGGCATAAAGGGTCACCCCCCGCGCCGACGCCATCGCCTGCAGTTCATGCACCTCGGCCAGCGTGGCACCAGGCGGCTTTTCCAGCATCACATGGCGACCGGCGCGGATCGCGACCTCGGCGGCGACAAAGCGGGGCACCGGCGGCAGGCAGAGCGAGACCACCGACACGTCCGGGCGCGCATCAAGCATGTCCTCGATGTCGGTGAAGGCCGGAACGCCGTCGACCGTGCCCGACCGGCTGACGGTCGCCACCAGATTCCAGTCATCCGATGCCGCAATCGCCGGCACATGCTGGTCACGCGCGATCTTGCCGATCCCGACAAGGGCCACGTTCAGCGGCACCGGGTTCAGCATCGGCATCAGTGGCTTTCCCGCGCGACGGCGTTGCCCCGGCAGCCGACCAGAAAGTCCATGTCGGCGCCCTTGTCGGCGCCTTGCACGTGGTCGTGGTAAAGCTGGGAATAGCCGCCGTTCGGACGATCCACCGGGCTTTTCCACGCCGCAAGGCGGGATGCGAGTTCGGCGTCGGAAATGTCGAGGTGCAGACGCCGGTTGATGACGTCAAGCTCGATCATGTCGCCGGAACGCACCACGGCCAAGGGGCCGCCGCGCGCGGCTTCGGGCGAAGTGTGGAGGACCACCGTGCCATAGGCGGTGCCAGACATCCGCGCGTCAGAGATGCGGACCATGTCGGTGATGCCCTTACGCAGGATCTTGGGCGGCAGGCCCATATTGCCCACCTCGGCCATGCCGGGATAGCCGCGCGGGCCGCAGTTCTTGAGGACCATGACGCAGGTCTCGTCGATGTCGAGGTCCTCGTCGTCGATGCGGGCCTTGTAGTCGTCGATATCCTCGAACACCACGGCGCGGCCCCGGTGCTGCATCAACGCAGGGGTGGCGGCAGACGGTTTCAGCACCGCGCCATCCGGTGCGAGGTTGCCTTTGACCACCACGATGCCGCCCGACTGGGTCAGCGCCTTGTCGGTCGGCAGGATCACGTCCTCGTTCCAGTTGCGGACGTCCTTGACCTCGTCCCACATGGATTTCCCCGAAACGGTGATCGCGTCCTTGTTCAGAAGCCCGGCTTCGCCAAGCCGCTTGATCACGACGGGCAGACCACCGGCGTAGAAGAACTCCTCCATCAGGTATTTGCCCGACGGCATGAGGTTCACGATGGTGGGGACATCGCGGCCAAGCTTGTCCCAGTCATCCAGCGTCAGGTCGATGCCGACGCGGCCTGCCATGGCGAGAAGGTGGATCACGGCATTGGTCGACCCGCCAATGGCCGCGTTGGTGCGGATGGCGTTTTCAAATGCGGCGCGAGTCATGATGTCGGACGGCTTCAGGTCATCCTTGACCATCTGCACGATGCGCCGTCCGGTCAGCTGCGCCATCACGCGGCGACGGCTGTCCACCGCCGGGATCGCCGCGTTGCCGGACATGGCCATGCCAAGGGCTTCGGCCATCGACGCCATGGTTGAGGCGGTGCCCATGGTGTTGCATGACCCGGGTGAGCGGGACATCGACGCTTCGGCCTCGACGAATTCCTCGGCCGTCATCTCGCCGGCCTTGACCGCTTCGGAGAACTTCCACAGGTGGGTGCCCGAGCCGACCTTTTCGCCGCGGAAATGGCCGTTCAGCATGGGGCCACCGGTGACGCAGATCGACGGCAGGTCGACCGATGCCGCGCCCATCAGAAGCGACGGCGTGGTCTTGTCGCAGCCGACCAGCAGCACGCAGCCGTCCATCTGCTGACCGCGAATGGTTTCCTCGACCGCCATGGCCGCGATGTTGCGGAACATCATCGCGGTGGGGCGAAAGGCGGATTCGGAGACGGAGAAGACGGGCACGATGACGGGGAAACCGCCCGCCTCATAGACGCCGTGCTTCACGCGTTCCGCCAGGTCATTGAGATGCGCATTGCAGGGGTTCATCTCGGAAAAGGTGTTGAGGATGCCGATCACCGGGCGGCCGTCGAACAGGTCCGCCGGCAAGCCCTGGTTCTTCATCCAGCCGCGGTGATAGATCGCGTCCTTCGAGCTTCCCCCGAACCATTCCTGCGAACGCAGCTTGCGGGGCCATTTGGCGGGTTTGAAGGTCATTTCATCCTCACAGGGCGGTGACTTGGACCGCAGCCGACACGGGCGGTGCAATCGCAAGGCGGTTGATCAGCGGCAGGCCCAGGGCGGGCGCGTCGATTTCGAACATATCCCCAGGCCGGGTGCGGACGCCATCTGCAAATGACAGCGTTGCCGTGCCGAACATGTGGACATGCAGATCGCCAGGCTGGCGAAAGAGGTCGTACTTGAAATGGTGGTGTTCCAGGTTGGCATAGGTATGGGACATGTTCGCCTCTCCCGACAGGAACGGCTTTTCCCAGATTACCGCGCCATCCCGGCGGATGCGGCTGGTCCCGCGCAGGTCGGCGGGCAGATCGCCGAGCAGGATTTCCGGCCCGAACGAGGCCTGGCGCAGCTTGGAATGCGCAAGGAACAGGTAGTTCACGCGTTCGGTCACATGATCGGAAAACTCGTTGGCCAACGCCCAGCCGATGCGGTGCGGCGCACCGTCGGGGCCGATGAGATAGACGCCGGCCACCTCGGGCTCTTCGCCACCGTCCTCGGCGAAACCGGGTTGAACCAGGTCGCCACCGGGCGCGACCGCGTTATGGCCGTTGCCCTTGTAGAACCATTCCGGCTGCACGCCCACTTCGCCCCTGGCCGGTCGCCCGCCCTCCAGCCCCATGCGAAACATCTTCATGCTGTCGCTCAGCGTCTCGGCCTGTAGCGTGGTGTGCATCGCGTCGCGTGCCGCCGCCGATCCCAGATGGGTCAGGCCGGTCCCCGTCAGATGCAGATGCGCGGGGTCGGAATGGGTCACGGGCAGCAGGATCCGCCCCTCTGCCGCGATCTGTTGCAGGTCCACCGCGGCCCCCAGTCCGTGCTCGCCGATCACCGCGGCCAGGCTTCGGCCGGACGTCACCGCCTCCATGGCCAGCGCATAGGTGCTGGCAGCGCCCTTGACGATGGCGGCTTCGGAGCCTTCGCGGGCGACCACGGCCACAGCGCCCTCCGCCGTCCGGTGTTGGGAAATCAGCATCACGCCCTCATTTGTTGTTGTCGTAGACGCCGAGGACCACGGCAGCGACTTCGGCAATGTGTTGCATGCAAATCCCCCTGAAGATGCCTGTTCGGGCATTCCGTGTCAGCGTGCCGGCCGAATAAGGACCCCGGGCTGCAGCGCCGTTTTGCGGGCGACGTTGCGCAAATGTGGTATACCTGTCAAATGCAGTTTTCTGATGCATTCATAACCGAACCGCCATGCCAGACTTGACCCGCCCCGACGCTCTGATCCATCGCGGGCTGAAGCTGAGCCATCTTCGCGTCGTCGCCGCCTTGGCACAGACCGGGCAGATCAGTCTTGCCGCAACGGCACTGGGCATAGCGCAGCCCGCCGCGTCGCGCCTGCTTGCCGAGGTGGAGCGGATTCTGGGGGCGCCAGTCCACCTGCGCGTGGGACGCGGGATCGCGCTGACCCCCGTGGGTGCGGTGCTTGCCCGACGTGCGCAGCGGCTGATGATCGAACTGCAGGATACCGGGCGCGAAATGGCGGAACTGGCGCAGGGCCAGATCGGTCAGGTCGCGATCGGCACGGTCATGGCGCCCGCGCTCAACCTGGTCTTGCCGGCGCTCAGATCGGCGCGGCTGTCATCGCCCGGCATTTCGGCCGAGGTGACCGTCGCCCCTTCGGACACCCTGTGCGCGCAACTGCTGGCGGGCAAGCTGGATTTCGCCATCGCGCGCATCCCGCCGGATCAGGACGCGACGCAGTTCGAAGGTCGCCTCATCGCGGCGGAGCCCGTCGTGATGGTCGCCCGCCGTGGCCACCGGCTGGCATCGGCCGCGACCGTTTCAGGCGCCGAACTGCTGGACTTTGACTGGGTGATGCCGGGCAGCATCAGTCCGATTGGCCAGGCCGTCCTCGCACGGCTGCAGCATCTCGGCCTGCCGATGCCGACGCGTCGGCTGTCCACCGCGTCCTTTCTGCTGACACTCGCCGTGCTGAAACAGTCCAACAGCGTGGCACCACTGGCCGAGGCGGTTGCGCGGCAGTTTGCCGAAGCACCGGATGCGCCTTTTGCCATCCTGAACAGCCATCTGGGGATCGAGGTGGCACCCTACAGTCTGCTGATCCGTGCCGGAGCCACGCTGACACCGGCTGCGGCCACGCTTGTCAACGCAATGATGCAAGGCGTGACGCCGATGCCGGAAATCCCTCAGCGAGCAAGATAATCCGTCAGAACCGCAGCGGTGCCGCGCGTCCACACATCGGTCAGATGGTGTGAAAACCGCGCGACGACCTCGCGGTTTTGCCCGATGGTGCCGTACACGTCTTCCATCGACAGCCAGCGCGACGGGTCGATCCTGGCCTCCGCCGCCAGTGCGGTCAGCCTGTCCCAGCCGGGGTCGTTGGGCTCGACCGTGGCGCCGCTGTCCGTCGTGCCGTGGCAATACCGGCACCAGAGCGCGGATAACAGGATCAGCCCGTCCGGGACCCTGCCCGCAGCCAGATTGTCCAGGATGGTCGGCACGATGAACTTTGGCTGGCGGTTCGATCCGTCAAAGCACAGCCTGCGCACGGTGTCGGCAACCTCCGGGTTGGAGAACCGGGCACGAATGACATCGTAATAGGCTCCAAGATCGGTATCAGGCACCGGCGACACCGTGGGGACGATCTCCTGCCGTTCGACCTTGTCGAGAAAAGCGCCGATCAGAGGATGTGCCATGGCTTCATGCACATATTCCACGTCCAGAAGGCCGCCCGGATAGGCAATCACCGCATGGCCACCGTTCAGGATGCGGATCTTCATGGCCTCATAGGCATGCACATGATCGGTAAAGGTCACGCCGATCTGCTCCAAGGGTGGGCGACCCATCGGGAAGTGGTCTTCCAGCACCCATTGCCGAAAGGGCTCGCAGGTGACGGGGACCGGATCGGACAAGCCGAAACTGGCGGCCATCTCGCGTTCGCGCGGGCCGGTGGCGGGGGTGATGCGGTCGACCATGCCGTTGGGAAAGGCGACGTTCTGCGCGATCCAGTCGGCAAAGGCCGGGTCCGACAACCGCGCGAGGCCCGTGACTGCATTGCGCGTGACCACGCCATTGCCCGGCAGATTGTCGCAAGACATCACGGTGAACGGGGTCACGCCCGCCGCCTTGCGCAGTCGCAAGGCGGCGATGATTGCACCGAACGCGGTCGCCTTGGGATCGGCCGCGTCGGCCACAATTTCAGGATGTGCCGGATCGAACGCGCCGGTCTTGGCGTCGATGAAATAGCCGCCTTCGGTGACCGTCAGGCTGACAATCCGGATCTCGGGTGTCGCCATCGCCGCGATCAGGCTGCCATTGTCGGGCTCCACCGGCAGAAAGTCGATCATCGCGCCGATCCGACGGGCGGAACGGCCGCCGGGATCAAGCTCGATCACGGTCGACAGGCAATCCTGGGCCTTCAACGCGTCGCGCATGCGCGCATCGCCCGCGCGCACGCCCGCCCCGATGATCGCCCAGTCCTGCGCCAGCCCCATTCCCATCAGGTCATCAAGATAGACAGCCATATGCGCGCGATGAAAGTTGCCAAGCCCGATATGCACGATGCCGGGCGTCAGGCGGCTGCGATCATAGTCGGGCATTGACACAAGCGAGGGCGTCACGGTCATCTCAGCTCATCCAGTTTCCGCCGTCGACATTCAGCGTCTGGGCGACAATGTAATCGGCGTCGGCTGACGCGAGGAATACGGCGGCCCCGGTCAGGTCGTCCGGCCTGCCCATGCGCCCCAAGGGCACCGCAAGACCGACCTCGCGTTTCTTCTGGCCAAGGGGCTTGTTTTCATACCGTGCGAACAACGCATCAACCTCGCCCCACATCGGGGTATCGATCACGCCGGGCGCGATGCCGTTGACGTTGATGCCATGCTTGATCAGGTCAAGGCCAGCCGATTGCGTCAGGCTGATCACGGCGGCCTTGGACGCGCAGTAGACGCCCACCAGCGCCTCGCCACGCCTGCCGGCCTGACTGGCCATGTTGATGATCTTGCCGCCGCGCCCTTGCGCGATCATGCGCTTGGCCACCGCCTGCAGCGGAAAGAGGGTGCCCGCGACATTCACATCAAACACGCGCTGATAGCTTTCGCGCGTGATCTCGACGATGGGGGCCAGGTCGAAAATCGCGGCGTTGTTCAGCAAGATGTCGATGCCGTTGCCCCAGGTCGCGGTCGCCTCGACCCCCGCCTCGATCGAGGCGGCGCTGGTCACGTTCATCGTCATGCCCAAGGCCCGTTCACCCAGGGCCTTTGCGGCCTCTTCGGCCCCCGCAATATCCGCGAGTACAACGCGCGCGCCTTCACGCAGATAGGCCTCGGCAAAGGCCAGGCCGATGCCGCGCGCCGCGCCCGTGATCAGGGCGGTTTTTCCTGCAAGTCTCATGCCAGTACCAATCCGTCCGCACCAAAGCGGTGGACCTTTCCTTTTTGCGGCGACAGCGCGACACGGTCACCATGATGTAACTGAATTTCACCACCGCCGCGCACGTTGATGGTCCCGACCCCGGCGACGTCGACCTTGAGAAAGGTATCCGACCCCAGATGTTCGGACAGACCGACGGTGCCATGCCACAGCCCGTCCTGCCCGATGTCCAGATGTTCAGGACGAACCCCGATGGTGGCGGCGCCGTGCTTTGCGGCCTCGGGGCCGTCGATCAGGTTCATCTTGGGGCTGCCGATAAAGCCAGCGACAAAGGTGTTCTTGGGCGCGTTGTAAAGTTCCAAGGGGGAGCCGACCTGTTCTACCCGGCCCGCATTCAGAACGACGATCTTGTCGGCCATGGTCATCGCTTCGACCTGATCATGCGTCACATAGATCATGGTGGTCTTCAGTGACTGATGCAGTTCGCTGATTTCCTGACGCATGCCGACCCGCAGCGCGGCATCAAGGTTCGACAGGGGTTCGTCAAAAAGGAACGCCGCCGGTTCGCGCACGATGGCCCGCCCGATGGCCACGCGCTGACGCTGGCCGCCCGACAGCTGACCGGGACGGCGTTCCAGATAGTTCGTCAGGTTCAGGACCTTGGCCGCGCGTTCCACCTTGATCGTCTGTTCGGCTTCGGACAGGCCTGCCATCTTCAGCGGAAAGGCGATGTTCTTGCGCACCGACATATGTGGGTAAAGCGCATAGGACTGGAACACCATCGCAAGGCCGCGTTTGGCCGGCGGCAGGGCCGTGGCGTCCTTGCCGTCGATTTCGATGCGGCCGGATGTGGTATCCTCCAGACCGGCGATCAGCCGCAGCAAGGTGGACTTGCCGCAACCCGAGGGGCCGACAAAGACGACGAATTCACCATCGTCGATCACCAGATCGACGCCCGGGATGACGTCGACGTCGCCAAAGGATTTGCGTACCGATTTCAGCGTGATCTGTCCCATTTTCCCCTCACTTCACCGCGCCGAAGGTCAGGCCGCGGACGAGTTGTTTCTGACTGAACCAGCCAAGGATCAGGATCGGCGCGATGGCCATTGTGCTCGCCGCACTCAGCTTGGCGTAGAACAGGCCTTGCGGTGCCGAAAAGCTGGCGATGAATGCGGACAAGGGGGCGGCGTTGGTCGTGGTCAGGGTGATGGTCCAGAACGCCTCGTTCCACGCAAGGATGATGTTCAACAGCATGGTGGAGGCGATGCCCGGCAGCGCCATCGGCGTCAGGACATAAAGGATCTCATTCTTGAGGCCGGCACCATCCATGCGGGCGGCCTCCAGGATCTCGCCCGGAATTTCCTTGAAATAGGTGTAAAGCATCCAGACGATCACCGGCAGGTTCATCAGCATCAGCGCCAGCATCAGCCCGATGCGCGAGTCAAAAAGCCCGGTGCGCTGAAAGATCAGGTACATCGGGATCAGCACGGCGGCGGCGGGCATCATCTTGGTGGACAGCATCCACATCA
>JANPKV010000352.1:0-8098 GCA_031426185.1 Rhodobacterales bacterium
GGCGGGTCTGCGGGTTCCTCTTGTTGCTGCCGTTCGACTGGTTCCGGTCGTTCCATCTGGCGCATCATCGCTGGACCAATATCGACGGCCAGGATCCCGAACTGGAAGGAGGCAAGCCGGAGAACGTTTGGGCGTGGGTGAAACATGTATCGGGGATGCCGTACTGGCTGGCCGGGGCGCGGCTGACCGCCGGGTTGGCGCTGGGGCGGGTACGGGCGGGGTATCTCGCGGAGGCAGCGTTACCCCGAATGGCGCGTGAAGCGCGCTGGATGCTTTTAGGATACGCGGTGGTGCTTGCGTCTTTGTTCGTGACGCCCGTGCTGTTCTGGATATGGCTCCTGCCCGTTGTGGTCGGGCAACCGGCGCTGCGGTTGTATCTTTTGGCGGAACACGGAGATTGCCCGAGGGTAGCCGACATGTTCATGAACACGCGCACCACCTTTACGACCGGCGTGATGCGGTTTCTGGCATGGAACATGCCCTACCACACCGAGCATCACGTCTATCCGCAGGTGCCGTTTCATCACTTACCAAATTTGTACAGCATGATGCGCGACCATCTTAAGGTGACGGCGGATGGATATGCGGCGTTTTCCAAGGGCTACTTGCAGCGGCGGCTTGGACCCCGGCACGATGAGACGTCGCCCAAGCAATTGTGAGGAATACAAACTCGCCCGTGGCAGAGCGGTGCGTTCGGCGTTAGTCCTGCCACATGGCTGAAAATCCGCTCAACACCGATTCCCCGCGCGGGTTGGCATTCGCCATCTCGTCTTACCTCTTGTGGGGCTTTCTGCCCGTCTACATGAAGGCCTTGGCGCATATTCCGCCACCCGAGGTGATCGCGCACCGCGTCATCTGGTCGGTGCCAATTGCCGCAGCGGTCCTTTTATGGCTAGGTCGCACGGCAGATCTGAAGGTGGCACTGCGCAGCCCGCGCATGCTGGCAATGGGATGCGTGACGGCGGCACTGATCTCGGTCAACTGGGGTATCTATGTCTGGGCCATCGGGACAGGTCACGCGCTTGATGCCGCGTTGGGATATTACATCAACCCGCTTTTCAGCGTGTTCCTCGGGGCCGTGCTGTTGGGAGAGCGGCTGAACCGCGCACAGATACTGGCAATCGCGCTGGCGGTGGCGGCCGTGGCGGTCCTGACCTGGGATGCGGGCCGGTTGCCGCTGGTGGCGTTGGGGCTGACCGTGACCTGGGGGATCTATGCCTACCTCAAGAAAAGCCTGCCGCTTGGGCCCAATCAGGGCTTCATGCTGGAGGTCCTGATCCTGTTGCCCTTTGCGCTGGCCTATCTCGGCTGGCTGACCTGGTCGGGCGAAGGGCATTTCCTGGCGGGCGTGCCGTTCGATACGGCGATGCTGCTGGGCTGCGGGCTGATCACGGCTGTGCCGCTGATGCTTTATGCCAACGGTGCCAAGCTTTTGCGGCTGTCGACGATCGGCATCCTGCAATATATCGCGCCGACGATGATCTTCCTGACCGCGGTCTTCTGGTTCGGCGAGCCGTTTGGCACCGCGCGGATGATCGCCTTCCCGATGATCTGGGCGGCACTGGTGATCTATACAGGCGCTCTCATCCAGAAGTCGCGGGCGAAGATGGCCGGCTGATCCGCCCCCCGCCGACGGCCGTCGCAACCCCGGTCGTCGTGGGTCCCGAGGTGGGCAATCCCCGCAGGGTCCGCACCGCGAGATAGGCGAATGCCTGGGCCTCCAGCATGTCTCCGTTCAGACCGGCGGCCTCTACGGGGTCGGTGCGAATGCCGGTGCGCCGGGATATCTCGCGCATCAGGGTGGCGTTCAATCGCCCGCCACCCGTGACAAGGATCTGTGTCGGGGGCGTTGGACAATGTTCCAGACCCCGGGCGACCGACGCTGCGGCGATCGCTGTCAGTGTTGCCGCCGCATCTTTGGTCGTCATAGCGTCGAATGTTCGAAAAATGCTGGTAAAAGCATCCCTGTCCAAGGATTTCGGCGGCATTTTGTAGAAATATGGATGTTCAAGGAAGCGTGCGACAGCGGAGATATCGGCCTGACCGCTGGCAGCGATCGCACCGTCCCGGTCAAAATCGACGCCAAGCCGGATGCGCAGCAGATCGTTGACGGGCGCATTCGCCGGGCCGGTATCGAACGCCATGAGTGCGCCGGGACTTTCGGGGGCCACTGTGGCAGGGTCGATCCAGGTGAGGTTCCCAACGCCGCCAAGGTTGAGAAACACCAGCGGCTTATCAGCCCCCATCCAGCGCGCGCAGGCATGATGAAAGAAGGGCGCCAGCGGCGCGCCCTGCCCGCCCATCGCGACATCGTTGGACCGAAAATCCCAGACCACGGCCAAGTCCAGCACCTGCGACAGCAACGCGCCATCGCCTGCCTGATGCGTGCCACGCCCGCCGGGGTCGTGGGCAAGCGTCTGACCGTGAAAGCCTATGATCTCGGCCCCATGAAACCGCGACAGGACTTCGGCATGGGCGGTCTCCACCACCTCTGCCGCGGCCTGCACCGCCGCGTCACCGGGCCATTGGCCAAGGGCCGCGCGCAGGGTTGCCTGTTCCACGGCGGTATAGGCGCGGTAGGCATGGGGGCCGAACTCGGAGATCGTCACGCCGTCCGTCAGTACCATGGCCGCATCGACGCCATCGAGCGACGTGCCGGACATCGCACCAAGTGCCCAGATCGGCCCGGTCTGTCGCATCTTCCCCTTGGCTCCCCGCCCCGGTATATCGCGACGACCTTAATGCATGAGGGTGCCATGACCTACCATCCGAAATCCGAATTCATCGCCGAGATGATGTCCCGTGGCTTTCTGGCCGATTGCACGGATTATCAGGCGCTGGATGCGGCGTTTCTGAAGGGGATCGTGCCCGCCTATATCGGTTATGATGCGACGGCGGCCTCTTTGCATGTGGGCCACCTGATGAACATCATGGTGCTGCGCTGGCTGCAGAAATCCGGCGGCAAACCGATCACGCTGATGGGGGGCGGCACGACCAAGGTCGGCGACCCGTCCTTCAAGGCCGAGGAACGTCCGTTGCTGACGCCTGCGCGCATCGATGAAAACATTGCGGGCATGCAAAAGGTCTTTGCGCGCTACCTGTCTTATGGCGACGGTTCGAACGACGCGATCATGCTGAACAATGCCGAATGGCTGGACGGGTTGAACTACCTCGACTTCCTGCGCGACATCGGGCGGCATTTCTCGGTCAACCGGATGCTGTCGTTCGAAAGCGTCAAGTCACGGATGGACCGCGAACAGAGCCTGTCGTTCCTTGAATTCAACTACATGATCCTGCAAGCCTATGATTTCCTGGAACTTCACCGCCGTCACGGTTGCCTGCTGCAGATGGGCGGGTCGGATCAGTGGGGCAACATCATCAATGGCGTCGACCTGACGCGCCGTGTTGTCGACCATGAGGTTTACGGGCTGACGACGCCGCTGCTCGCGACCAGCGACGGGCGCAAGATGGGCAAATCGGTCAGCGGGGCAGTATGGCTGAACGCTGACATGCTGAGCGCCTATGAATTCTGGCAGTTCTGGCGCAACACGACGGACGCGGATGTGGGCCGCTTTCTGAAGATCTTTACCGAACTTCCGGTCGAGGAATGCAACCGCCTGGGCGCGCTTGGGGGGTCGGAGATCAATGCGGCAAAGATCCTGCTGGCAAATCAGGTGACTGGTCTGTTGCACGGACCGGATGCTGCGGCTGCCGCCGAAGCGACGTCGCGCGACGTGTTCGAACTGGGGGGCATCGGTGACGACCTGCCGACAGTGACGCTGGCCCCGGAAGAGCTGGCCGATGGCGTCGGGATCGTGCAGCTTTTCGTGCGCGCGGGCCTTGCTGCCAGCGGCAAGGACGCCAAACGCCTGATCGCCGAGGGGGGGGCAAAGGTCAATGACGAGATCATCACCGATGCCGCGCTGCGCTATGGCACAAGCCAGCTGGCAGAGCCGATGAAGCTGACCGCTGGCAAAAAGCGCCACGCGCTGGTGGTTCTGGGCTGACAATCAGGGTGGGCAGGACTGCCCACCCCCTGCACTGCGGGATCAGGGCTGAACGGTCACTTTCGTCATCACGTCAGGGGTTTCCGGCGGCTCGCCCCGCTGGATCGCGTCGACGACTTCCATCCCGGACACGACGTTTCCGACGATGGTGTACTGGCCATCAAGGAACTCACCCGGCGCAAACATGATGAAGAACTGGCTGTTGGCGCTGTTGGGGTCATTGGCGCGGGCCATCCCGACAACGCCGCGCTGGAAGCTGAGCGTGGTCGAGAACTCGGCCGGGATGTCGGGCAGTGCCGAGCCGCCGGTGCCTGCGCCCGACAGATCGCCCCCGGCCTTGCCGTTCGAGACGTCGCCGGTCTGGGCCATGAAGCCGTCGATCACGCGGTGAAAGACCACGTTGTCATAGGCGCCTTCGCTGGCCAGCGCGGTGATCTGCGCGACGTGAAGCGGCGCTGCATCTGGCAGAAGGTCGATAACCACGGTGCCATTGGCCGCGCCTGCCACGTCGATCACCAGATTGGGGCCGGGGCCGTCAACGACCTCTTGCGCGACGGCGGGTGCGGCGCAAAGGCAAAGGGCGACGAGAAGGGCTTTACTGGACATCTGCGGCCACCCGGACTGTGATCATGCGGTCGGGATTTGCGGGTGGTTCGCCCTTGGTGATCTTGTCCACGAACTCCATCCCCGAAATGACGCGGCCATAGACGGTGTACTGGCCGTTCAGAAAGTGGTTGTCCTTGAAGTTGATGAAGAACTGGCTGTTGGCCGAATTCGGGTTCGAGGAACGCGCCGCGCCGATCGTGCCGCGGTCATGCGGCAGTTTGGAAAACTCTGCGGGCACATCGGGATGCGCGGAGCCGCCGGTGCCGGCGCGGCGCAGGTTGAAGTCCTTTTCCATGTTGCCGTTCTCGACATCGCCGGTCTGGGCCATGAAGCCGTCGATGACGCGGTGGAAACAGACGTTGTCATAGGCCCCGGCGCGCGCCAGGGTTTTCATGCGGTCGGTGTGTTTCGGCGCGACGTCGGGCAGCAGGGCGATGACGACCTCGCCATCCTTCAGCGTCACGATGACGGTGTTTTCGGGATCCTTGATCTCGGCCATGGGAAGCTCCTTTGAATTTGGGCAGGAAACTAGCGGCGGGTTCCGCCCAAGGAAAGGGCAAAGCGACCATAGACGTTGACGAAACCCCGTGATCCCCGGCAAGAGGGGGAAACAACCAATGGGGGAGCGGTGCGATGGCGTGGAAAACACTGGACGATATGGCGATGGCTGGCAAAGTCGTGCTGGTGCGTGTCGACATCAACGTGCCGATGGAAGCGGGCCGCGTCACCGATACCACGCGCATCGACAAGATCAGGCCGACCGTGGAGGACATCATTGCGCGCGGCGGCAAGGTGGTGCTGCTGGCGCATTTTGATCGTCCCAAGGGCAAGGTCGTACCCGAGATGAGCCTGGCGCATGTCGTCGGCGCGGTTGAGGCGTCGCTGGGGCGCAAAGTCGTCTTTGGCAGCGACTGCGTGGGGGATGCGGCGACTGCGGCGATTGCCAAGGCGGGCGCGGGCGACGTGGTGTTGCTGGAAAACACCCGCTTTCATCCGGGCGAAGAGGCGAATGACGCAAAGCTGGCCGCCGAGATGGCTGCCTTGGGGCAGATCTACGTGAACGATGCCTTTTCGGCGGCGCACAGGGCGCATGCCTCGACCGAGGCGCTGGCTCGGGCGTTGCCTGCGGCAGCGGGCCGCTTGATGGAGGCGGAGCTGAAAGCGTTGGAGGCGGCACTTGGATCGCCGCAACGCCCCGTGGTCGCGGTTGTCGGCGGCGCGAAGGTGTCGACCAAGATAGAACTCTTGGCCAATCTCGTGACCAAGGTGGACCATCTGATCATCGGCGGCGGCATGGCGAACACGTTCCTTGTGGCCGAAGGGATCGAAGTGGGCCGTTCCCTGGCAGAGCGGGACATGGCGGAAACCGCGCGTGAGATCATTCGCAAGGCACAAGGTGCAGGCTGTGCGATCCACTTGCCCCTCGACATCGTGGTGGCGCGCGAATTCAAGGCAGGTGCGGCATCCGAAGTGGTTGGCGTGCGGGACTGCCCGGTGGATGCGATGATCCTGGATGCAGGGCCCAAGACCGTCGCGGCGGTGGAGACCGTCTTTGCAGCCTGCAAGACCCTGATCTGGAACGGACCGTTGGGAGCGTTTGAAATCGCGCCATTTGATGCAGCAACCAACGCGGCGGCCAAGGCGGCGGCGCGGCTGACCAAGGCGGGCAAGCTGATTTCGGTAGCGGGGGGTGGCGATACCGTGTCCGCCCTCAATCAGGCCGGCGCGGCCGCTGATTTCACATTCATTTCCACGGCCGGGGGTGCCTTTCTGGAATGGATGGAAGGCAAGGAATTGCCGGGGGTTGCCGCACTGATGGGTTGAGCCGGGCGCGTCGCCGGGCTATGCCGGTGCGCGACCAAATGGAGATGGACATGACACTCGCCAAGATGACCGAACAGATGCGCGCCGGTAAGGGTTTCATCGCCGCACTGGACCAGTCGGGCGGATCGACGCCCAAGGCGTTGAAGCTGTATGGAATCCCCGAGACCGCCTATTCCGGCGAGACCGCAATGTTCGACATGATGCACGCGATGCGCGCGCGGATCATCAAGTCGCCGGCATTCACGGGCGACAAGGTCGTAGGGGCGATCCTGTTCGAGCAGACCATGGACCGCGATATCGACGGCATCCCGACCGCCACCTATCTGTGGCAGAACCGTCACGTCGTGCCCTTTCTCAAGATCGACAAAGGCCTGGAGGCCGAGGCTGACGGTGTGCAGCTGATGAAACCGATGCCGGGTCTTGATGCGCTGCTGGCGCGGGCGGCCAAGGCGGGGATCTTCGGCACCAAGGAACGGTCGGTCATCAATGCCGCGAACCGCAAGGGCATCGCTGCCATTGTGGCACAACAGTTCGACGTCGCGGCCCAGGTCGCTGCGCATGGTCTGATGCCGATCCTGGAGCCCGAAGTGACGATCTCCATCGCCGACAAGCGGGAAGCCGAGGCGATGCTGCAAGAAGAAATCTTGCTGGCGCTGGACCATCTGCCCGCAGGCCAGGAAGTCATGCTGAAGCTGTCGTTGCCGACCGTGGCCAATTTCTACAAGCCGCTGGTAGACCATCCGAAGGTTTTGAAGGTGGTCGCGCTGTCGGGCGGACATGCGCGCGAAGCGGCCAACGCGATCCTGGCACAGAACACCGGCATCATCGCAAGCTTCAGCCGGGCCCTGACCGAAGGGCTGTCGGCGCAGCAGTCGGATGCGGAGTTTGACGCAGCCCTTGGGGCGGCGATCGACAGCATCCATCGCGCATCGGTTGCGCGATAGCCGCGCGCCTGCCCTACCGGCGCTTCTCAACCCGGAGACTGTGGGCATTTGGCAACGATCAGGGGTGATTCGCAGGCGGGGATTCCCTCATCTGCGCGTCTGGCCTAAGCTGTAGAGGACCGCCCGGAACAAGAGGCGGCAAGGGCCGAGCATGATCCAGTCTAACGTTCGTCCGGCCGTCGGGGCCGCCGCTTACTACCTGTCGCTGTTCGCGCTGGGCAGCTATTTCACCTTTGCCGCCGTGCAGGGCGAATATGGTGTCTTTCGGCAGGTCGAACTTTCAGCAGAAACCGCCACGCTGACGGTGGAGCGTGACCGCCTGGCGGATGAATTGGCGACCCTGACCAATCTGACCAGACGCCTCTCTGACAGCTATCTGGACCTTGACCTGCTGGACCAGCAAGCACGCGAAGTGCTGGGGTTCCTGCGCCCCGACGAGATGGTCTTGCGCTAGGCCGGAAAATCCACCTTTAGCGAAGCGTCGCCCGCGCGACAGCTGCGTTATGCATGCGGTGCATGCGTGGCATGTTGCCAGGCGTGGCATGCGGCGAATATTTGTTTTGACCCAACAATCGTCGATGCGGTATAAATGGTTTAACGTTGAACCATTTTGCCGTTTCCGAGGGAGGACGCCGCGCATGGCCACCAGAAAGCCGGACGATGCGAGACCCAATGTCTCAAAGGACGAATTGCTGCGCTACTACCGCGACATGCTGC
>JANPKV010000353.1:0-10512 GCA_031426185.1 Rhodobacterales bacterium
GCGCAGCCGAACCTGCATTGAGGACGTTGTCATGATCATCAACCATCCCATCCTCGGACCGCGGGACGCGCAGGAATTCGTCTATCTGGGCGATGCCAGCCTGATCGGTCGGCCTGATGGCATGACCGCAGGGATCGAGGACTTCCACGATTACCTCTACACCCGCGACAACCCCGCCGGTGAGCATCGCGAACTGTGGTACCACGAGCAGGGCGACCGGTCTTGGCTGGTGGTGACGCGCAACACCGTGACGCATGACATCACCCGCGTCGAACTGGCCCGCGACGTGGCCCGCAGCATGGGGCGCACGAAATGAGCCAGTCGAACCGGATTGCGGGCGGCCAGATCGATCGCAGCCAGACGTTGCGCTTTACCTTTGACGGATTGCCCTATTCGGGTCATCCCGGCGATACGCTTGCCTCGGCTTTGCTGGCCAATGGCGTGCGGCTGATGGGCCGAAGCTTCAAGTATCACCGCCCGCGCGGACCCTTGTCGGCCGGATCCGAAGAGCCGAACGCGCTGGTGCATCTGCGCAGCGGCGCGCGGCAAGAGCCGAACACCCGCGCGACGGGGGCGGAACTGTTCGACGGGCTGACGGCCACAAGCCAGAATGCCTGGCCCTCGTTGCGATTTGACGCTCTGGCCATCAACGACCGGCTGAACACCTTCTTCACGGCGGGTTTCTACTACAAGACCTTCATGTGGCCGAAATCCTTTTGGGAAAAGGTCTACGAGCCGATCATCCGCCGTGCCGCAGGTCTCGGCGCGCTGACCCGCGAGGAAGACCCGGATGACTACGACAAGGGCTTCCTGCACTGCGATCTGCTTGTCATTGGCGCGGGTCCGGCCGGGCTGTCGGCTGCCCTGACGGCAGGCCGCGCTGGCGCGCGCGTCATCCTTGCGGATGAAGACTTCCGCATGGGCGGCCGGCTGAACTGCGAGACATTTGCCCTGGGCGATGCGACGGGCGCGGACTGGGCGGCAGCCTCGGTCGCCGAACTCCGCCAGATGCCCAATGTCCGGCTGATGGCGCGCACGACCATTGTCGGCGCCTTCGATCACGGCATCTACAGTGCGGTGGAGCGGGTGTCCGATCACGTCGCAATTCCCGCACCGGGCAAGCCGCGTCAGACGCTTTGGCGGATCTACACCAAACGCGCCGTGCTGGCGGGGGGTGCGACCGAGCGGCCGATTGCGTTTGAAAACAACGATCGGCCGGGCGTGATGCTGGCCGGGGCGCTGCGTGCCTATGCCAATCGCTGGGGGGTCGCCGTTGGCGACAGGGTGGCCGTGTTCACCAATAACGAAGATGGCCTGCGCACCGCGACCGACCTTCAGGCAAAAGGCGTGGATGTGGTCGCCGTGATCGACACGCGGCAGGGCGGCGACTTGCTGCCGGGCATCCGCCACCTCAAGGGTGCGGAAGTGATCGACGCGTCAGGCAAACTGGGGCTGACCTCGATCACCGTGCGACAGGCCAACGGCAAGACCGAGACGCTGCGTGTTGCGGCGCTGGGCGTGTCGGGCGGCTGGAACCCCAACGTCAACATCACCTCGCATCACCGGTCGAAACCGGTCTGGGACGAAGGGATCCAGTCTTTCATTCCCGGCACGGGCGGCCCGCCGGGCCTGACTGCGGCGGGGGCCGCAGCAGGCGCGATGAGCACCCACGCGGCGCTGGCGACCGGGCAGGCGCAGGCGATTGCGGCACTTGGCGAGATCGGCATTGCGGCGAAGGCAGACACGCTTCCCAGTGCCGAGGACGTCCCCGTCTCGATCATTCCAAAATGGTACGTTGCAGGCGGCAAGGGCCGCGCCTGGATCGATCTGCAGAACGACGTGACGGTCAAGGATGTGAAGCTGGCGCATCAGGAAAACTTCACCTCGGTCGAGCACCTGAAGCGCTACACGACGCTGGGCATGGCGACCGATCAGGGCAAGACGTCGAACGTTGTCGGCATCGCGGTGATGGCGGGACTGACCGGCCAGACGATTGCCGATACCGGCACCACCATCTATCGTCCGCCCTACACGCCTGTCGCGATGGGCGCCCTTGCGGGTCGGTCGCGCGGCAAGGAATTCAAACCCGTCCGCCTGACCCCAAGCCACAAATGGGCCGCAGAACAGGGGGCAGTTTTCGTCGAAGTGGGCTACTGGCTGCGCGCACAGTGGCTGCCGAGGCCAGGCGAGACGACCTGGCGTGAAAGCGTGGACCGCGAAGTGCTGGCGACCCGCAAGTCGGTGGGGATCTGCGATGTCACCACGCTTGGCAAGATCGACATTCAGGGCACCGACGCGGGCGCCTTCCTGGACCGCGTCTACAGCAACACGTTCTCCACCCTCCCCGTCGGAAAATGCAGATATGGCCTGATGTTGCGCGAAGACGGAATGGTCTTTGACGACGGCACCACGGCACGTATGGGGGAACATGAATATGTCATGACCACGACCACCGCCAACGCGGTCACGGTGTTTCGCCATCTGGAATATTGCCGTCAGGTTCTTTGGCCAGACATGGACGTGCAGCTCATCTCCACCACCGAGGCATGGGCGCAATACTCCGTCGCCGGGCCGAACGCGCGCAAACTGCTTGAAAAGCTGGTTGACCAGGACATTTCGGACGCCGCCTTTCCCTATATGGGGGCGGCAAGCATCACCGTGCGCGGTTTGCGGGCGCGGCTGTTCAGGATCAGCTTTTCCGGCGAGCTGGCCTTTGAAATCGCGGTCCCCACCCGCTACGGCGATGCACTGATCCGCGCGCTGGTCGAGGCGGGCCGCGAATTCCATGCCGTGGTCTACGGCACCGAAGCGCTTGGCGTTATGCGGGTGGAAAAAGGCCACGTCGCCGGCAATGAGCTGAACGGGCAGTCTTCGGCACTGAACATGGGCCTTGGCAAGATGGTGTCGAAGAAAAAGGATTCCATCGGCATGGTGCTGTCGCAGCGTGAAGGGATGACCAATCCGGACGGGTATCGCCTGGTTGGCGTCAAACCGGTGGATCCGGCGGGCAAGCTGACCGCCGGCAGTCATTTCCTTGAGACCGGCGCAGCGCCCACGATGGAAAACGACGGCGGCTGGCTGACCTCCAAGGTCTATAGCCCGCATCTGGGCTGTGACATTGCGCTGGGCTATCTCAAGGCGGGCGACCAGAAGATCGGCAAACGGATGCGGGCGGTGAACCTGTTGGCAAAGCCCCCGACCGAGACGGAGGTCGACATCGTCAGCCCTCATTTCTTTGATCCCGAAGGAGGCAGACTTCGTGGCTGAGCCATTTCACACCCTGACTGCCCTTGGGCATCCGACCCCCGAACTGATGGAGATCGGACCCTACCGGATCAATGAGCGTTTCGACGTGGCGCTGGCCTCGGTCGCAGTGCGAAGGGGGCGCGAGGCAGATGTGTCGGCGGCGGCGACTGCAGCCAGTATCGCGTTGCCCGGTCCGGCCCGCTGGGTCGCAGCGGACCCCTGGTCGGCCTTCTGGGTCGCGCCGGACATGTGGTTTGTCGAAGCGCCCTTCGCCACGCACGAAGATATCGCGTCGCATCTGAAGTCCGCTTTCGGTGACGCCGCGTCGGTCAGCGAACAGACCGACGCGTGGATACGCCTGGACCTGTCGGGGCAGGCCTTGCCCGCGCTGCTGGAGAGATTGTCGAATGTCGACCTCGCGCAGGTGCCCGATGGTTTTGCGACACGCACGATGATCGAACATCTCGGCTGTTATCTGATCAGGAAAAGCGCGACCGAGGTGACGATTTACGGCGCGCGGTCATCGGCCGCCAGTCTGTTGCACGCGCTTGAGACGACCGCAAAGTCCCTGCTTTAGGCCCCAGGGTTGCGGCATGCCGTGTTTCTCTGTAGTGAAATTCCTGTGGTTTCACCCAGGGGATTTTCAGTATGCAGGACGGGCAAAGCCTTCCGCGCGGAAAACCGGTCTTCAACCAGGACCCGCATCGTGTGCGCGAAATCAGCGAGCGGAACCTCGAAGCCGCAATCGGTCGCGAGGTGCGCAATTTTCGCCGCCAGCAAGGCATGACGGTTGCGGATCTTGCCAACATCACGGGTCTGTCAATCGGGATGCTGTCAAAGATCGAAAACGGCAACACCTCGCCGTCCTTGACCACCCTGCAAGTTCTCAGCCACGCGTTCTCGGTGCCGGTCACGTCGTTCTTCAAAAGCTACGAAGAACGGCGCGAGGCGCAGCACGTCAAAGCGGGCGAACATGTCGAGATTGAGCGGCGTGGCACCCGCGCGGGCCACCAGTACAATCTTCTGGGGCACATCGGGTCGAACGCGTCTGGCGTGATTGTCGAGCCTTATATCATCACGCTCACCACCGAGAGCGACACCTTCCCCGCGTTTCAGCACGAGGGGCTGGAACTGCTGTATATCCTTGAGGGCGAGGTGGACTATCGCCATGGTGATCAGGTTTTCGCGCTGAAACCCGGCGACAGCCTTTTCTTCGATGCCGATGCCCCGCATGGCCCCGAGGTGCTGGTCAAACTGCCCGCACGCTACCTTTCAGTGATCGCATATCCTCAGGGGTGATCTGGATCGTGCTGCCAGACGGCTGCGCGGATGCGGGCGGTCTTGTAGGCATCAAAGATCGCCATCGCCCAGACAAACAGTCCCCCCGACATTTTTCCCACAAAGGAGACATCGGGTGCCGCGGTCTTCAGGGTAAAGCCGCCCAGCAGGATGATGAAGCATACGAAGGCAAGCCCTCGGACAGGCTGGCGGTTCAGCACCTGTCCGACACCGGGCAAAAGGACTGCCGTGACCAGCACCAGATAGGGGTTGGGCGGGCGTTTCATCTGGCCTCCGTCGACAGCGCGAGGATATCTTCGCGCAAAGCCGCCAGTCTGTCGAGCATCGGCAAAAGCCGCGCGGGGTCAAGGCGCACGCGACCCATCTCCGCATCGCGAAAGATCAGGTAGCGGCCGCGATCTGCCTCCTCGGCCAGGATCACGATGCGCAGCCCTTTGGGCGAGATGACCAGTTCCTTCACCTTGGGGTCGTCGAAAAGGTCCAGTTGCCGTGCGAGCAGTGCGGCTGGCACAATCCCGGTGGCGTCATCGGTGCGCGCGGCAAGATCTGCCGGCATGCCGGGTGGCGGGGCAAGCGACTGCGGCAGCGTGGCAAACCGGGTGAAAGGTTCTTGCCCAGTGGGCCGGGCCATGATGTCCAGCTTGGCCGAAACGGGCAGGGCTTCGGGCAACGTGATCAGCACCCAAAGGGCGGGCAGTTTGCGAAACGTCAGAGTGTCGGGCACCGCCTGCAGGTCAAAGGACAGCCCGTTGCGCCGTCCCGTCATGCGGGCAAAGCCGGTGGGCTGAACGCGCGTCTCGCCGCTATCGAACAAGGGTTGTACGGCATCGAAGAAACGCGCCCGCGCAAGCGCCCGCGCGCGGCTTTCCGTGATCAGACGAAACACAAGCCAGAGGCCGAGCGCGCCAAGTGCCGTGCCAAGGGGGATCAGGGGTGACATGGGAAAAGGCCCGCCCTTCTGGGGCGGGCCACTCTTTCAATAACCCTGCGGTTTCGGCCAGGGCATGGTGAACTGCGCACCGCGGTTGACAAAGCGGTAACGCCAGAAGTGGAACCAAAGCGACACCACGATGTAAAAACCGATCATCGCGACCAGCTGCGTGCCATAGCCAAGGAACACGGCAAAGAAGGTCACCGCGCACAGCAAAAGCAGGGTGATTGCAGGGATGGGATGGAACGGGTGCTCATACCCCCGCTTGATGGAATTCAGCGGCCACTTGCGGCGGAACATGATGATGTTCAGCGGCATGAAGGTATAGCCCAGAAGACCGGACAGGATGGAGAAGGTGATGACCTGATCCAAAGGTGCGCCCAAGGCGAAAATCAGCGCGATGGGAACAAGGAACACGATCGACCGGTAGGGCGTGCGGTACTTTGGATGGACCGCGCCGAACCAGCCGGGCAGGTACTTGTCGCGGCCCATGGCGAACCAGGCCCGCGATGCGTCGTTGATGCAGCCGTTGGCACTGGCAAGGGTGGCGAACAGCGTGCCGATGCCCAACAACCAGACCAGCCCGTTTGACCCCGAAAGTCGCGCCGTATCGAACAGGGGTGCCACCGAGCCATTCACACCATCGCCCAGGAACTCCCAGGGCAGAACGCCGGAGCAGACATACCAGGTCAGCGTCGCGGCGATGAGAAGTGTCATGATCCCTGCCAGCGTCCCGAAGGGCAGCGCCCGCGCGGGCGACCGGACTTCTTCGGCGGCTTGCGTCGTCCCTTCGATCCCAAGATAGAACCACAGCCCGAAATGCATCGCCGCCAACACGCCGATCCAGCCATAGGGCAGTTCGTGACCTTCGAACAAAGCCGCATGTTCCAGGATTCCGCCGCCGACCACGCCGGACGTGGCGACGAAGAGAACCATGATCGCCACGAATGCGATGGCGGTGATGATGAGGTTGAAGGTCAGGGTCGCGAGAACGCCGCGATAGTTCAGCCAGGCCAGGAACATGATCACGAGGATGATGAAAGGCCGCTGGTCGAGCGCCCCTTCGTGGCCCGACATCGTCGCCACGACCGAAAAGAGGTAGCCCGCCGTGATCGCGTTTGCAGCTTCGAGCATGGTGTAGGCAAAGACGAGATAGAGGCCCACGTTGAAGGCCATCAGCGGGCCGACGATATGTTTGGCCTGGGTGTACTGGCCGCCTGCCGAGGCGACCGTCGAGGTTACTTCGCTGTCGATCATGGCAACGCAGGAATACAGAATTCCGGCAAACCAGCAGGCGATCAGCGCGGCATAGGCCCCGCCTTTGCCGACTGCAAAGTTCCAGCCCATGTATTCGCCGACCAAAACGATCCCGACGCCCAGCGCCCAGACATGGGCGGGTCCCAGGACGCGCAGAAGGCCGACCTTGGTGCCATGCGGACCAATGCCATCCCTTGTCTTTGATGTGATGTCGAAATCGGTCATGACTTCACCTTGTGTTCTTCGGCCATCGCCTCAAGCTCGCCTTCGCGCGATGAGGTGAGGACGTCTTCGGAATAGCTGCTGTCGGTTTTCAGCCAGTCGACCACCATGTGGAGCCCGAAAGCTGCAGAAAGTGCCCAGGCCGCGTATTCAAGAAAGGTCCACAGATCCATGATTGCCCCCTACTGCCTGCCGAATTTTTCGGAAATGACCTCGCGGTATTCCACTTCGGAAAACCGCAGGATCAGGACGTAATAAAGGATGATCACCACGACCATCGTCAGCAGCGCAGTGATCGAAAAGCTGTAGTCGAACCGCGCAAGGATCAGGTCATGCGCGGATTCGGGCGTGTAGCCCAAGGCTTCATACTTGGCGGCCTGCGCGGCGTTCTGGCCCAGCAGCTCCCATGTCGGGTCTGCGACCGGGGTTATGACGGACT
Source organism: Rhodobacterales bacterium (assembly GCA_031426185.1). Classification (GTDB taxonomy): domain Bacteria; phylum Pseudomonadota; class Alphaproteobacteria; order Rhodobacterales; family Rhodobacteraceae; genus JAJNPS01. Next base: position 7,395 of record JANPKV010000353.1, read on the forward strand.
TGGCCGCACCGGCCATCTTGAGCCAGATCGGCACGAACAGCGCGCCGACCGTCAGGACGACCAGCACGATCACGTCGACCATCTGGCTGGCCTTGCCTTGAATCGGGGGTTGGTAATGTGCCATTTCAGACCTTGAGCCCCCGTGCTTCGTCACTGAACTTGATGTCCAGCCCATACATGAAGTCGCGGTCTTCGCGGTAATGGCGCAGCATCGCCAGGATCGCGGCCGTGTTGAACAAAAGTACGATTGCCCCTGCGATCAGCAGCAAGGTCCGTGCGCCGCTGGTCGGTGCAAGGTCCCAGGTAGCTATCGCGACAAAGATAACCGCACACCAAAGGCCGATCACGAACGCCCATGCCACCAGCACGTCACGTTTGTGCATGGCCTCAATCCGCTGATTAAGGTCACCCATACTGTCCTCCCTTGAGCCTGTTTCTGTCCGCGCGACGTGGCCCCGGCGTCATTTCGCTGCGCGGCAAATTTGTTTTCTCCAAGGAAGGCCGCATGCGACACTGTGTCAAGAAAAACCGCATCTGATTAACAATTAGGCATCGTTTTTCCTGTCAGGTGATAAATGTTTCTTACCAGTTGATGGCTGCACAAGCTGATGCTAGCGTCGCGCTATTCTTAAGCAGGAGGCGAATCCATGTGCGGCATCGTTGGGCTGTTCCTGAAGGACCCGAAGCTGGAGCCCCAACTGGGCGCCATGCTGACGGATATGCTGATCACCATGTCCGACCGGGGACCGGATTCGGCCGGTATCGCGATCTATGGTGGCGCCAAGGACGGTCTGGGCAAGATCACGATCCAGTCGGCCAATCCTTCCAAGGATTTCAAGGACCTGGACGGCGACCTGCATGACGCCATCGGCCAGCCGGTGACCATGTTGGTGAAATCCACCCATGCCGTCATCGAAGTGCCGCTGGCCCAGATCGACGCCGCCCGGTCTGCGCTGTCGCATCTGCGACCCGATGTCAGGGTGATGAGCGCGGGCGACAGCATCGAGATTTTCAAGGAAGTGGGCCTGCCCAAGGACGTGGCCGCCCGCTTCGAGGTGGCCAAGATGCACGGCACGCACGGCATCGGCCACACCCGCATGGCCACCGAAAGCGCCGTCACCACCATGGGCGCGCATCCGTTTTCAACCGGGTCGGACCAGTGCCTGGTCCATAACGGCAGCCTGTCGAACCACAACGGGGTCCGGCGCGAGCTGAAGCGGCTGGGGATGACCTTCGAGACCGAAAACGACACCGAGGTGGGCGCCGCCTTCATTAGCCACAAGCTTCAGTCAGGCGAAACGCTCGGCAACGCGCTCGAGGCGACCTTGACCGATCTGGACGGGTTCTTCACATTTGTGGTGGGCACCAAGAACGGGTTCGGCGTGGTCCGCGACCCCATCGCGTGCAAGCCCGCCGTGATGGCCGAGACCGACCAATACGTCGCCTTCGGGTCGGAATACCGGGCCCTGGTGAACCTGCCCGGGATCGAGGATGCCCGGATCTGGGAGCCGGAACCCGCCACTGTCTATTTCTGGGAGCGTTGACAGAATGCAGAGCTTCGATTTGGGGAAGGAAGGCCTGCGGGCACTGAACTCCTCGCTGCACGCCCTGAAGGGCCAGACCAACATGACTGCGTGGGAAGTCATCAATCCCAAGGGTGCGCATGCCATCGCCGCCGGGGTTGATGCGCCGGTCGACATTACGGTGCGGGGCTCCACCGGGTATTATTGCGCCGGCATGAACAAGCAGGCGACGATCCGGATCAAGGGATCGACCGGTCCGGGTGTGGCCGAAAACATGATGTCGGGCACCGTGATCATCGACGGCGATGCCAGCCAGTATGCCGGGGCCACCGGGCGTGGCGGTTTGCTGGTGATCAAGGGCAATGCCTCCAGCCGATGCGGCATTTCGATGAAGGGCATCGACATCGTGGTGCATGGCAATATTGGCCATATGTCTTGTTTCATGGCGCAGTCGGGCAACGTCGTCGTGCTGGGCAATGCAGGCGAAGCGCTGGGCGACAGTCTTTACGAGGCGCGCATCTTCGTGCGCGGGACGGTCAAATCGCTTGGTGCCGATTGCATCGAAAAAGACATGCGTGACGAACATTACGCGATCGTGGAAGACCTGCTGCGCCGGGGCGAGGCGGATGCCAAGGCCAAGCCCGAAGAATTCCGTCGCTATGGATCGGCGCGCAAACTTTACACTTTCAATATTGATAACGCTTCGGCGTATTGAGGCAGCCAGAATGACCGAGTTTCCACGGACCCCGCCCCGTTATTCCGCCACCTTCACCCCAGCCGTAAACGCCGAAATCCGCCGCGCGGCGGCGACCGGCATCTATGACATCCGCGGGGGCGGCACCAAGCGGCACCTGCCGCATTTCGATGATCTGTTGTTCCTTGGCGCCTCGATCAGCCGCTATCCGCTGGAAGGCTACCGCGAGAAATGCGCCACGGATGTCTGGCTCGGCACCCGGCACGCGAAAAAGCCGATCCATCTGGAAATTCCGGTGACCATCGCCGGGATGTCGTTCGGGGCGCTTTCCGGCCCCGCGAAAGAGGCCCTGGGCCGTGGCGCCTCGGCTGCGGGAACCTCCACCACCACGGGCGATGGCGGCATGACCGAGGAAGAGCGCGGCCATTCCAAGACGCTGGTCTATCAATATCTGCCCAGCCGCTACGGCATGAATCCCGACGACCTGCGCCGGGCCGATGCGATCGAGATTGTCGTGGGCCAGGGGGCCAAGCCCGGTGGCGGCGGGATGCTTCTGGGGCAGAAGATCAGCGACCGCGTGGCCAACATGCGCAACCTGCCCAAGGGGATCGACCAGCGTTCAGCCTGTCGGCACCCCGACTGGACCGGCCCAGATGACCTTGAGATCAAGATCATGGAACTGCGCGAGATCACCGACTGGGAAAAGCCCATCTATGTAAAGATCGGCGGCGCGCGCCCCTATTACGACACGGCGCTTGCGGTCAAGGCGGGCGCGGATGTCGTGGTGCTCGACGGCATGCAAGGCGGCACGGCGGCGACGCAGGACGTGTTCATCGAACATGTCGGCATGCCGATCCTGGCCTGCATTCCGCAGGCGGTGAAGGCTTTGCAGGACCTCGGG
>JANPKV010000354.1:0-2759 GCA_031426185.1 Rhodobacterales bacterium
CTTCATCGGCAATGAGAATCACTTTGATGCCGCGATCCTTGGCGGCACGGACAATATCGGCAACGCGTGACAGGTCGGCTTCGTCGCTGCCATTGACGGCGATGGCGACGAATTCCAGCGTTGCGGCCTCGGGCTGGCTCAGGAACACGATCCCGTCGTCAAAGCTGAGATCACCCCAGCTTTCACCCAGTTCCCGTTCCATATCGTCGATAAGCAGCTCAAAATTCTGCACGTCACGCGAAATCGTGCACGCCAGTATCGGCGCCGGTTCCGGCTGCAGGCTTGCTACACTCGTCATCGCCTCACGTCCTTCCAAAGCCAGGACCAAGCCCGTCAGCGCACCATCCACGACCTGCGGAACGCATTCAGCCCCAGTCCCGTGCGCAGCGCGTTCTGTCTGCGCGACTGTTCCACTCCGGGACAAGCTGAAGGTTAATGGTGGCGACAATTGGGCCGAAAAACCGTGAATGTTTGGTTTTTTCGCCCTAGTCCAAAAGACAGGGGCCGATGCGCAATGCACCGGCCCCCAGTCGCCTCATTTGGGTGGAAATCAGCCGCCTTCGCCGCCACCGCCGCCTTCGGCCTGGCCAGGCAGCGGGAAGTCACTGTCAAGGCTGCGCTTGGGATCGGCGCTTTCGACATACTTGCGGAAGACGATCGCGGCATATTTGCCGTTGAGCAACAGCGGGTTGCTGTCAACAAAGCCCGACACCTCGGTAACGGTCCTGCGGTTCCGCTCTTCGGGGGCCGAGGTCTGGATGATCGGCCGCGTCTTGCCATAAGACACCAGCGCCTCAAGCCGGGAACTGCTGATCCCCAACTGTCCAAGATAGGCGACCACGGCCTGAGCGCGCCGCAGGCCAAGGCGGTTGTTGTAGGCGTTGGACCCGACAAGATCGGTATGTCCAAAGACCCGGAACCGGATCTCCGGGAACTGGCGGATCCAGTCTGCCTGGCGTTTCAGCCGTGCCCGTGCATCCTCGGTCAACTCGGCGCTGTTGAAGGCGAACGTGACGGTGTCGGGAACCTCTGCCGCAAAGCGCTCGGCAAGGGCGACGGTATATTTCATCTGACCCGTCTGGATCAGCGTGTTGTTCATCGTGGCGTTGCCGAATTCGCCGTTGTCGACGGCTGCCCCTGCCTCGCGGGTGAGAACCAGCGGATTGCAGGCTGCCAGCGCGAAAAGCGACGTCGAGGCAATGAGGACGGGGATCGCAAATTTCATGATCTTACTCCATCACATAGCCATAGGCGCTATTGAAGTCTTGGCGCGCCACTTCGCCTTCCGGTGTGTTGGCAGTGCCAGCCACCTTGCCGAACAAGAACAGCTCACCATCGGTGGGCACACGCACCCGGTCCGTCGGCAATGCCAGCGCCTCGCCACGAACCGGAGTGACCAGATGCGGGGTGATGATGATGACAAGTTCCGACTGCGCGCGTTGATAATCCGCTGACCGGAAAAGCGCACCCAGCACGGGCACATCGCCCAGCCACGGCACCTGGCTGTTGACGTCTCGGAAGTCGTCCTGCAGCAGGCCCGCGATGGCAAAGCTTTCGCCGTCGCGCATTTCCACGGTGGTCGATGTCAGGCGCGTCTTGAAGCCTGTCACGGGGCCGGCCGTCGTCTGCGCCGTCACCGTCGTGTCGATGGACGACACTGCGGCCGCCATCTTGATGTTGATGATATCGCCATCGACAACCGTCGGGGTGAAGATCATGTCGACGCCAAACGGCTTGTATTCGATCTTGATGCCGTTTTCGTCCGAGACCGGCACGGGATATTCGCCGCCGGCAAGGAACCGCGCTTCTTGCCCGGACAGGGCCGTCAGGTTCGGTTCCGCCAATGTGCGGACCATGCCCTTGGATTCAAGCGCTTCCAGAAGAACCGAGAACTCCAGCGCGCCGATTGACCCGCCAAGTTTGATGCCGCTGTTCTTGCCTTCATCCAAAACGAAACCACCACCAAAGGGATCGTTTCCGGCACTGTCTTCAGTTGCGCCGCCGAGCCAGGTGCCGGTTTCACCGACCAGCCTGCCGCCATCACGAAGGCCGACCGACCCGTTGAGCGCCTTTGTCACGTTCCGCTGCACTTCGGCAAAACGGACTTTCAGCATCACCTGCTGTGTGCCGCCGACGCTCATCAGGTTCGACACGCGATCAGGTGCATAGCGGCTAGCAAGGTCAAGCGCGCGGTCAAGCTTGGCCGCTGACGACACGATGCCCGACAGCACGATCCCGTCGTTCGCGGTGCGCACTTCGATCGGCTCGCCGGGAAGGATCTGCCGCAGGCGTTCCTTGAATTCCGCGACATCGGGCGTCACCTGAACGTCGACGTTGGCAATCAAGGAGCCATCCGGCGCCAGCAGTGTCAGCGTCGTGCGCCCCGGTGCCTTGCCCAGGACGTAGATCGACTTGTCCGACAGTGTATTGATGTCCGCGATACCAGGGTTCGCGATGGAAAGTTCTGCAAAAGGGACGTCGCTTTCGACGACGACCGCCCGGTTCAATGGCACATTAAGCGCCTCTGTCGAGGCACCCTGCATGACGCGCAAGGTTTCCCCGAACGTCGGGGTCAATGCCGTCGTAGCCAGTGCTGCGCCGAGAAACCCGGCGGTCAGTATACGTTTCATGCTCATTGTGATCTGCCCTTTCGATCACGCCTCTGACTTGGGTCTTTAGGTGCCCACTATCGACGCCAAGATGCAGGAGTCGCCGTTTTTTTGCAAGAATCAAAAGGTTGGAGAAGTTTTCTGATGTGG
>JANPKV010000355.1:0-19503 GCA_031426185.1 Rhodobacterales bacterium
GTCATCATCAGATTGAGTGTCATGTCCCTACGCCTGCTTTGCTATGTCGCCAGTTGTGATGCGCGGAAGTGCGCGCCGACCCTTGCCCCGCCCGTCCCTGACGAAAAAGTCCGGATTCTGGCAGAAACTATCGAAAACCAGCACCAAGGTCACGAGGAAAAGACGAAAAAGCCACAAAATCTAGATCATTGTTGCCGAATGTCAGCGGTATTTCGCCGCCGATACCCGATCTTGTGGTTACCAGTTCTCCTTGAACCATTTCACCACCCGGCGGACGGAGCGCGCGGGGTAACCCTCCAGTGGAACTTCGAAATCCCACCACTCGTCCTGCGGGTAGGCCGCGAACAGGCTGAGGCCAACGGCGCTGGAAAACGCCGCGCCCGTCGCCGCCTGTGGCAGGCCTTGTACGCGCAAGGGTCGCCCCAGCCTTACCCGCTGGCCCAGGATCCGCGTCGCAAGCCCGTCGAGGCCCGGGATCTGGCTGGCGCCACCACAAAGCACGATCTGCTGACTGGGCAGGTGTTCAAAGCCTGCCGCGTCCAGGCGCGCGCGGGTTTCTTCAAGGATCTCTTCGACGCGCGGGCGGATGATCCCGATCAGTTCGGTGCGGCTGATCTTGCGGCGGTCCTTTTCCCAGTCGCCGCTGTCGCCGCCGACCTCGATCATCTCGCGGTCATCCATCCCGGTTGCATAGACGCCGCCCGACCGGGTCTTGATACGCTCGGCCACGGCCAAAGGGACCTGCAGACCCTTGGAGATGTCGGCGGTGACATGGTCGCCACCCATGCGCACCGAATCCGCATAGATCATGTGTTTCTTGATGAAGATCGACAGCCCGGTCGACCCCGCGCCCATGTCGATGCAGGCCGCACCCAGCTCCTGTTCATCCTCGACCAGGCTGGAAATCCCCGAGACATAGGCCGACGAGGCGATCCCCGCGAGTTCCAGATCGCAACGTTTCACGCAGTAAAGCAGGTTCTGGATCGCGGCGCTGTCGACCGACAGCATGTGCATGTCGACCGCAAGACGGTTGCCGATCTGCCCACGCGGATCGCCAAGGCCTGACCGGTGGTCCAGCGCAAAGTTGACCGGTTGGGCATGCAGCACCTCACGTCCCGCGCCGATGTCGGGGACGTCGCAGGCGGCCAGCACGCGGGCCACGTCCTGTTCGTTCACGACGGAATTTTCCAGATTCCATTCACCGGCAAGGCCATAGCTGCGCGGCTCTCCCCCGGCCATGCAGGCAATGACGTGGTCGACGCGGACATTGGCCATCTTTTGCGCGGCCTGAACGGCGGTCCGTATGGCGCGTTCGGTTTCGTTCATCACGGCAATCTCGCCGAACCGGACACCGCGCGACCGGGTCGTCGCCGCGCCGATCACGCGAAACTGCGACTGCCCCGCCATCGGCCCCACGCCGTCATGTTCCCGTGGCAGGGCCGCCCCGTCAAAGCGCAGGATCAGGCAGGCAATCTTTGATGTGCCGACATCCAGGATCGCGACCACACCGCGCTGCATGGCGGCCTGGCGCATGTTCCGCATTGCACGCTGTGTCTTGTAAAGGTCGGTCATAATTCGGTCTCCGATATGTCGATGACGCCGGTGGCACGGCGCAATTCTGTCAGCGCGTTCGGCGCCAGGCGCAGGCTTGGCCGCACCTCCGACCGCAGGTCGACCACCAGCACATCGCGGGCCAGAAGGTCCTGGGCCGCGTCCAGCGCGATCAGGCCCTCAATGGCGCGCACGGGGTTTTCGGCGGGCAGCATGATGCGCTGGTTGCGGTCCAGCACCAGATCCCAGCGCCGATCCCCCATCCGCGTCATCCCGCGCAGTTGCGGCACCAGCGGCGCTGCGGCCGCCAGAATGTCCAGCGCTTCGGGCACTGCCGTGTCGGCACCGTCGCCTGCGATCAGCGGCAGGTCCGGCCGATCGCTGCGCGCGGCAAGGCCCGCAACCCGGTGGCCGGACTCGTCGATCAAGGTCAGGCCCTCGGGCATGCGCCAGACCGCGACCGGCTGACGTTCGGTAATGACGACTTGCAGCACGCCGCCAGACCGGACCCGCAATTCAGCCGTCTTGACCGCGTCCAGGCTTTCGGCGCGCTCGCGGGCGGCGTCGAGGTCGATGTCGAACGAGGACTGCGGCAGGGCCAGGTTCAGCTTGGCCCGCACGGCGTCGGCCAGCTCGGTCGTGGCACCTTCGATGGCCACCAGCCGCACCTGAAATTCGGGACGCGCCTCAAACTTTTCGCGCAAGGACACGACACCTGCAGTCAAACTGGCGCGGCGGTCAGCGTCGGCAAGAAAGATGCCGACCGACAGGAAGACGATCAGGCTTGGCACCCCGATCCGGCAGACGCGCCGCACGATCGGCGTCATCCACAGACGATGCAGCCGGTAAGCCCAACGCGAGGGGGCGGGATCGCGGCGAATGCGGCGCGGCATCAACGATCGCATGAGGCGTCCTCCACCATCCAGGCACAGAATGCGCGGAACGAGATCCCTTGGTGTGCGGCCTGTTCGGGTGCCAGCGACGTCGGCGTCATGCCAGGCTGCGTGTTGGTCTCCAACAGCACCAGCCCCGCCAGCCCCTTGCCCTCGTCCCAACGAAAGTCGGTACGGCTGACACCCCGGCATCCCAGGGCCGCATGCGCGCGCAGGGCGAAATCGAGGCACGCGTCCGTGATGTCCTGGGGAATTTCGGCAGGCAGCACGTGGCTCGAACCGCCGGCTGCATATTTGGCGTCGTAGTCGTACCAGCCCGAGGTGATGATGTCGGTCACCCCCAGCGCGCGGTCGCCCATCACCGTCGTGGTAAGCTCGCGCCCCGGCACATAGGCTTCGACCATCACCGTCGCGGGCATGGTCGCGGCGAGGCGCGGGGCATTTGCCCCCTCGCGCACGATATAGACGCCAACGGATGACCCTTCGTTGTTCGGCTTGACGACGTAGGGCGGCGGCAGGACGTGGCCTGCTTCGACATCCCTGCGCAGGGCGATCACGGAGGGGACGACCGGCAATCCGTTCGCGGCGTAGACCTCTTTGGTCCGCGCCTTGTCCATCGCCAGGGACGAGGCCAGAACGCCGGAGTGAGAATAGGGGATGCGCAACCATTCGAGGATGCCCTGAACGCAGCCGTCCTCGCCCCAGCGGCCATGCAACGCATTGAAAACGCAGTCGGGTTTTGCATCGGCAAGACGCTGTGGCAGGTCGATGCCTGCATCAACCTCTGCCACCTCATACCCCGCTTGTCGCAGTGCGGCCGCGCATTCGCGACCGGAGACCAGCGAAACCCCCCGCTCTGCAGAGAGTCCACCCATCAATACCGCAACTTTGGGGGGCGATTTGCCTGCCCTGCCCGCCATCAACCGCCTCTGTCCCAGGTGCTGACCACCTGTGGTTTTCTTCGTTACGCCTTAGTCTTTTTGGCGGGCTGGTTCACCGACCCGCATGATTTCCCACTCTAGCGTGATGCCGCTGTGTTGGAAAACCCTTTTTCGCACCTCTTCCCCCAGATTTTCCAGGTCTGCCGCCGTGGCACCCCCTATGTTGATGAGAAAGTTCGAATGCATCGGCGACATCTGTGCGGCGCCAAGGGTTGCGCCGCGCATTCCGGCGTCGTCGATGACCTTCCACGCCTTGAGGTCCTGGGCGTCATCCGGTTTTCCGGTCGACGAAAACCCCGCCGGATTGCGGAAGGTTGATCCGGCGGAGCGGTCTTTGGTGGGCTGGCTGGCATCACGCCGCGCGATCTGGTCCTCCATTTTCAAGTTCAGCTCCAACGGATTGCCGGGTGATGCTGAGAATGTGGCTGAAGTGATGATGGCCCCCTCGGGCAGGTCGGACTGGCGGTAGCGCAGCTTCAGGTCGGCGGCGGACAAGGTCCGGATATCCCCTTGGCGGGTGACGATCTGCACCTTTTGCAGCACGTCAGCGACATAAGACCCGTAACAGCCCGCATTCATCCGCACGGCCCCGCCGACGCTGCCGGGGATGGTGCGCAGGAAGGTCAGGTCCAGCCCCGCCTCGGCGGCTTTCCGCGCAACATGGGCGTCAAGCGCGGCCGCACCGGCCGTGACGGTTTGTCCTGCGATCTCAATACCATTGAAGCCGCGACCAAGGCGGATCACCACCGCCCGCAATCCGCCATCGCGAATGATGAGGTTGGAGCCCACGCCCATCGGAAAAACCGGGATGGCGGGGTCAAGATCGCGCAGGAACGTGGCAAGATCGTCCAGGTCGGCGGGCTGGAAAAGCCAGTCGGCGGGCCCGCCCACGCGCAACCACGTCAGGTCCGCAAGCGCGCGGTTCTGGGTCAGCGTGCCGCGAGGGGTCGGGAGCGGGGACATGGGGTTTGGTAGCGTGGAGCGGCAGGTGGGGCAAGTGGGGCGGTGTCTGTCCCCCGCTCAGTCCCCCGGCTGCTGGCCCCGGCGTTTGATCCAACGCCACAGATACACCACCGGCCAGCGCAAGACGCTCATCCCTGCGGCCAGCATCACCAGACCCCAGATCGGGCCTGTCTCATAGGTCACCCAGCCCACCAGCGGGATGCCAAGCGCGATCAGGACATAGGCCGCGCGCCAGTGATGGTCGCGGCTGGGGAACATGGCGATCACGTTGGCGATGACAAGCCAGACAAGGCAAAGGGTCAGGGACAGCGTCATGGCGTGGGGTCTTTCGGGATCTCGACGGGTTTGCCCAAGAGGCGTTTGGCAAAATAGATCAGCGGGTTGCGGAACATGCTGAGGAACGCCAGGCTGGCGATCACCCCGACCCACGCCCCATGTGTCCAGGCCAGCCACCCGATCAGAACGGGGGCCGCGATCAACAGGGTAATGCCGGGCGCGTATTGACGGCGCATCGGCAGCATCGCGGTGGCGGCGGCGGCCAGCACCCAGAGGCAGGCGGTGATCAGGGCGGCGCTCATGCGGCGTGGCCCATCAGGCGCGCGGGCAGGTTGTTGGCCCAGGTGGAGATGGTGCCCGCGCCAAGGCAGACGACCATGTCGCCGGGGCGGGCCTGTTCCTTGACAAGACGTGCAAGGTCGGCCTCGTCCTTGACCGCGCGGGCGTGGCGGTGGCCATGCGCGATCAGGCCCGCCACCAGATCATCACGGCTGGCGCCGGGGATCGGGTCTTCGCCTGCCGCATAGACCTCGGCGATGCCCACGACATCGGCCTCGTTGAAGCAGGTGCAGAAGTCCTCGAACAGATTGGACAGCCGGGTGTAGCGGTGGGGCTGATGCACGGCGATGACGCGGCCCTTGGTGGCCTGACGCGCGGCGCGAAGGACGGCCGCGATCTCCACCGGGTGGTGGCCATAGTCGTCGATGATGGTGACGCCGTTCACTTCGGCCACCTTGGTGAAGCGGCGGTTCACGCCGGCAAAGGACGCCAAGGCCTCGCGGATTTCTTCGCGCTTCATGCCCAGATGGCGCGCGACAGCGACCGCGGACAGGGCATTGGAGACGTTGTGATCGCCCGTCATGGGCAGCGTGCAGTTTGCGATTTTCGAACCATTTCCCTCGCTTTGCAGCAGGATATCGAAGTGGGCGATGCCATTTTCAAACCTCAGGTCGACGGCACGGACATCGGCCTGCGCGTTGAATCCAAAGGTGACGACGCGGCGATCAGCGATGCGCCCGACCAGGGCCTGAACCTCCGGGTGGTCGGTACAACAGACCGCCAGGCCGTAGAACGGGATGTTGGTGACGAAATCGTAAAAGCCTTTGCGGAGCGCGTCGAAGGTGCCCCAATGCTCCATGTGTTCCGGGTCGATATTGGTCACGATGGCGATGGTCGCGGGCAGGCGGTTGAAGCTGCCGTCACTTTCGTCCGCCTCGACCACCATCCATTCGCCGGCGCCCGCGCGGGCGTTGGAGCCGTAGGCATGGATGACGCCGCCGTTGATGACGGTCGGATCAAAACCGCCCTTGTCCAGCAGGGTGGCGACCATCGTCGTGGTGGTGGTCTTGCCGTGCGTTCCGGCAACGGCGATGTTGGACCGCAGGCGCATCAATTCCGCCAGCATTTCGGCGCGGCGGACCACGGGCAACTTGCGGCGACGGGCTTCTTCCAGTTCGGGGTTGCCCTTCTTGATGGCGCTGGAGACGACGACAACGGCGGCATTGCCGATATTCGCGGCGGCCTGCCCCTCAAAGAACGTGGCCCCCAGCTTGACCAGTCGGTCAGTGATCCGGGAGGCCTTGGCATCGGAGCCCTGGACACTGTAGCCGTGGGTCATCAGCACCTCGGCGATGCCGGACATGCCGATCCCGCCGATGCCGACAAAGTGGATCGGACCCAGTTCCAGGGGCAGTTTGGTGGCGGCGTTCATCGTGTCTTTTCCCCTGCAAGGGCCTCTACCAGGTCGACCAGCCGGTCGGTCGCGTCGGGTCGTCCCTGCGCCAGCGCATTCTTTGCCATCGTGGCAGCGGCGCCCGGCTCTGTCAGGACCGTGGCGACTTGCGCTGACAGCGTCGCCGCGTCAAGCAGCTTTTCGGGGATCATGATGGCAGCCCCAGCCTCGACGAGGCCGCGGGCATTGGCGGTCTGGTGGTCGGCGGTGGCGGCGGCAAAGGGGATCAGGATGGATGGGCGGCCGATCGCGGCAATATCGGCGACCGAGGATGCCCCTGCCCGGCTGATCACCAGTTGGGCCTCGGACAGACGGCGCGGCACGTCGGGAAAGAACGGCTCCACCTCGGCGATCAGGCCCGCGCCCGCATAGGCGTTGTGGACGCGCAACCCGTCCTCGTCACGGGCCTGATGCGCGATGCGCAGGCGCTGACGCAGGGTTTCGGGCAGCAGGGCAAGGGCTGCGGGGACGACATCGGACAGGATCCGCGCACCCTGGCTGCCGCCGATCACAAGAATGCTGATCGGGTAGTCGCCGGGGGGGATGTAGGGGGCGGCGGCGCGGTCAAGGACGATCTGGCGGACGGGGTTGCCGGTATGGATGCCGGTGACACCCTTGGGCAAGGCGGTGGGCCAGGTGCCGCAGGCGACGGTGTTGACGCGGCGTGCGAAAACCTGGTTCACGCGGCCAAGCACACCGTTCTGTTCGTGGATCATCCGGGGCTTGCGCAACAACCACGCGGCGCAAAGGGCGGGGATCGACGGATAGCCGCCAAAGCCCACGATGGCGGCGGGCGGGTCGAACAGGACCCGCCAGGTGGCGGCGATGACGCCGCCTGCGATGCGGAAGGGGACAGCGATCTTTTCAAGCGCGCCGCCCCGGGCAAAGGTAGCCGACGCGATCTCCACCACTTCGACCGCGGGAGGAAATCCGCCCGCATAGCGCGCCCCGCGCGCATCGGTGGACAGCTTGACCCGCCAGCCGCGCGACAACATCGCCTCGGCGAGGGCCTGGGCCGGAAACATGTGCCCCCCCGTGCCGCCGGCAGCGATAAGGAGGAGCGGCCCCGTCATCCCCGCCCACGCCCCTGAAAGACGTCACCGATCTGTCCCTGGGGACGTGTTCGCGTCAGCGCCAGCAGCATGCCGATCGTGATGCCTGCGGCGATGACGGACGACCCGCCATAGCTGACGAAGGGCAGTGTCATCCCCTTGGCGGGCAACAGCCGAACCGCCACGCCCATGTTGATCATCGCCTGCACGCCAAAGATGCAGGCAAGGCCCGCTCCGGCCAGCCGCACGAAAGGATCGCGTTCGCGGGTCAGGCGGATCAGGCTGCGCACGACGATCAGCCCGTAAAGCGACAGGATCAGCATCACGAGGATAAGGCCGAACTCTTCGGCGGCGACCGCAATGATGAAGTCGGTATGGGCATCGGGCAGCGACCACTTCACCTGGCCCTGGCCCACGCCGACGCCGAACAGCCCGCCCTCCTGGATCGCGTTCATGGCATAGCCAAGCTGGGTGCGCGGATCGAGGTCGGGGTTCAGGAACCCGTCGATGCGGCGGGCAAAGTGCTCCGAGCTTTGATACGCGAGCAGCCCTGCGCCAGCGGTCAGCGCCACAACCGACCCGATCAGAAAGAACGGTGCGCCGGCGATGAAATAGACCACGCCCCAGGCGAACAGGACCAGAATGGCTTGGCCGAAATCCGGCTGAAACGCGAGAAAAACCACCACGATCAGGGTGATGGCGAAAGACACCGACTTTCCGGGCGGCCCCTGCACGTCCTGGCTTGCCGCGATCAGCCAGGCGACCAGAACCACAAGCCCGGGTTTCAGGAATTCCGAGGGCTGGACCGAGGCAAAGCCAAGGCTGAACCAGCGCACCGCGCCCTTGCCGAAATCGGTGCCGAAAACGGGCAGCAGCGCCAATGCCGTGAAGGCGACGATGAAGCCAAGCACCCCTGCCCTGCGGACCAGGCTGGGGGTCAGCATCGAAAACCCGATCATCGTGATCAGGGCGATGCCGCCGAACAGGGCCTGACGCTGCACATAGTGATAGGGGTCGATGTTGTTGCGCTCGGCAAGCGGCACGGATGCGGCCACCGTCAGCAGCATGCCAATGGCAAAAAGGACAAGGACCGACGTCAAAGTCCATTTGTCGATTGTCCGCCACCAGCGTGGAAGGACCGGCTCAGTCACCCTTGCGGGCATGGAGCCATAGACCATTTCCGTCATGGGAACCGCCTGATCTTCGTCTGCACTGCCTCTGGCCCGGATGTATCCCCCGGGTCCTTGATTGCAGATTCTAGACTGAAATTGCTGGCTTGGCTAGCGAGAATGATGCCGTTTCCGGGCGCGGTGAATGTGCAACCGTCCTGCCACTGTCATCCCCTCGTGGCGACAGGAAAAGCCGGTGGCGCAGCCCTATGCCGCCCTTCGATGGGGTCTCCGAACATGCGAGGCTGACCCGGAGCCGGTCGCTGCGGGCCTTGTCATCGGGCGCATTGAGCGCGATCCTTAAGTGTCGTCATGCAAAGGTGGATAGATGTCAGTCAAGGTCGGTATCGTGGGTGCAGGAATGGTCGGGTCGGCCGCAGGTTACGCCATCGCATTGATGGGCACGGCGTCCGAGATCGTGCTGGTCGACCGCAACGCAGCCCTTGCCCGCGCCCAGGCCGAGGATATCGCCCATGCGGTCCCGTTTGCCTCGTCCACCATGGTGCAGGACGGGGATTATGCGGCACTCGCCGGCGCGGATGTGGTGATCCTAGCGGCTGGCGTCAGCCAAAAGCCCGGCGAGACACGACTGGCGCTGCTGGAGCGGAACGCGGCGGTGTTTGCGGACATCGTGGCAGCGGTGCTGCGGGCTGCACCGGACGCCATCCTGCTGGTGGCGACCAATCCAGTGGACATCATGACCGATGTGGCGACCCGGTTGTCGGGCCTTGCGCCTGCGCGGGTGATCGGATCTGGGACGGTTCTTGATACCGCGCGGTTTCGCAGTCTTCTGGGCCGGCATCTGGGCGTGGCACCGCAATCGGTGCATGCCTATGTGCTTGGGGAGCATGGCGACAGCGAAGTGCTGGCTTGGTCAACGGCGCGGGCGGGGTCGCTGGCGATCCGCGATTTTGCAGCCCAGGTCGGGGCGGCGATCACCGATGATGTGATAGCAGACATCGATGCCGGCGTGCGCCGCGCCGCCTACCGCATCATCGAGGGCAAGGGCGCCACATGGTACGGCATCGGTGCCGGCCTTGCGCGGATCGTGCGGGCGATCACGCGCGACGAGGCTGCGGTGCTGTCGGTGTCGATGCAGACACCCGTTGTCGCCGGGGTTACGGGTGCGACGCTGTCGATCCCGCGCGTGGTCGGACGCGCCGGCATCATTGCCGATCTGTTGCCAGAGCTTGATGATGCGGAACGGGCAGCATTGGCCCGCTCCGCGACGATGCTGGCCGAGACGGCGGCTGCACTGAAGCTTTGAGCCGGCGTCGTTCTGCGGGACGCGGGGACCAGACGGGAAGCCGCCGCGGGTTTTCAGGTGTCGCGGGCAGCGGGCTGCACCACGCCAGAAAGTGCCCGCACCTGAGCGGTGAAATCCTCGCCGCGCTTTTCAAAGTTGGGGTATTGGTCGAAGCTTGCGGCTGCGGGGGCCAGCAGGACGACGTCGCCCGGTTCCGCCTCGGCGGCGGCACGGGCAACGGCGCGGTCCATCGTCTCGCAGATTTCATGCGGGGTCTGGCCCAGCTGAAGGGCGAAATCGCGCGCCGAATGGCCGATGAGGTAGGCCTTGGCCACCGAGCCGAGCACCGGCTGCAGCGCCGCGATGCCGCCGTCCTTGCCCATGCCGCCCGCGATCCAGCGGATCCGGGCAAAGGCCTGCAGGGCCTTGGCGGCTGAATCCACATTGGTGGCCTTGCTGTCATTGACGAATTTCACGCCGGCGCGCTCACCCACCAGCTGGCTGCGATGCGGCAGGCCTGCAAAGCTGTCGAGAGCCCCCTCGATCAGCTTGGGTGCGACGCCCAGTGCACGCACCGCAGCATAGGCGGCGCAGGCATTCTGGTGGTTATGCGCACCGGGCAGACCCGACATCGCCCGAAGGTCGACAGAGGCCACCTGTCGCCCCTTGCGCCATTCGGCGAGAAAGCCCTTGCGGGCAAAGACCGACCAGCCAAACGCGTCGAGTTTCTGGCCCGACGAGATGCGGATGACGCGGTCGTCACCGGCACCTTCGGCGATCTGATCGGCGAGGTAGCGGCCCTCCACCTCGTCGACGCCGATCACCGCACGATCGGGGCCGCCTTCGGCAAAGAGGCGGCGCTTGGCCGCGAAATAGCCGCCCATGCCGCCGTGGCGATCCAGGTGATCGGGCGAAAGGTTGGTAAAGACCGCGATGTCGGGTGTCAGACTGCGCGCGAGGTCGGTCTGGTAGCTCGACAGTTCCAGCACGACGACTTCGCCGTCCTGCGCTGGGTCGAGATCAAGGACGCCCCGCCCGATATTGCCTCCCATCTGCGTCGGACGACCGGCGACCTGCAGGATATGGTGGATGAGCGCGGTGGTGGTCGACTTGCCGTTGGAGCCGGTCACGGCGATGACGCGCGGCGCGGTCTCGAAATCGTCCCAGGCGGCGGTCGCAAAGCTGCGGAAAAACAGGCCGATGTCGTTGTCGACAGGGATGCCTGCCGCCATCGCGCGGGCGATCAGGGGGTGGGGCGCGGGATAAAGATGCGGGATGCCGGGGCTGGTGATCAGCGTGGCGACACCCTCCAGCGCGTTGGCGCGGGAAAGGTCGGTCAGGCTGTGGCCGTCGGATTCCGCTTTCTCGCGCGCCTCGGGACTGTCGTCCCACAAAAGCGGGATCGCGCCGCCGGCAGCCAGCGCCCGCGCGGTGGCGAGGCCAGAGCGACCGAGGCCGAGGACGGCAACCTTGTGGCCTGAATAGCCGATGACGGGGATCATGCGTGTCTCCTGTCGGGAGCGGGTGGTGTCACACCCCCCGCACCCCCCGTGGGATATTTGAGCGACGGTGAAAGGGAAAGGGGGGAAAAGCCCCCCGGTGCAGGATCGCGGCGGACAACCTCGGGGCGGGAGCGCCGGCATGTCAGGCCAACTGCACGGCGGCGCGCGGGAGACAGGGCCGGCCGTCGGTGGCAACCCCCAGAACTGGACCGATGGCCCCGGCTCCGCACAAAGCGAGGAAATGCGACGGCCTAGCGCACCTTCAGCGTGGCAAGCCCGATCATCGCAAGGATCAGGCTGATGATCCAGAACCGGATCACGATCTGCGGCTCTGACCAGCCTTTCTTTTCGAAATGGTGGTGGATGGGAGCCATCAGGAAAATGCGCTTCTTGGTCCGCTTATAATACAGGACCTGAATGATGACGCTGAGCGCTTCGACCACGAACAGGCCGCCGACGATGGCCAGCACGATCTCGTGCTTGGTGCAGACGGCCATGGCACCCAGCGCGCCTCCGAGGGCAAGCGAGCCGGTGTCGCCCATGAAAACGGCAGCCGGGGGGGCGTTATACCACAAAAACCCAAGGCCCCCACCAAACAGGGCTGCGGTGAAGATCAGCAGCTCCGACGTGCCCGGAACGTAGTGGACGTCGAGATAATCGGTAAAGTCGACGCGCCCGACCGCATAGGCGATGATCCCAAGCGTGCCTGCGGCGATCATCACTGGCATGATCGCCAGGCCGTCCAGCCCGTCGGTCAGGTTCACCGCGTTGGCGGCGCCCACGATGACGATCATGCCGAACGGCACGAAGAACATGCCCAGATCGAGAAGCGCGTTCTTGAAGAACGGCAGCGCCAGCTGGTCGGTCAGCCCTGCGGGGTGGAATTTGGCGGCCGCATAGGCGGCAAAGCCCGCGATCAGCAGGCCAAGGCCAAAGCGCAGGCGCGACGAGACGCCCTTGGTGTTCTGCTTGGTAACCTTGGCATAATCGTCGGCGAACCCGATCAGGCCAAAAGCCAGCGTCACCAGGATGACGATCCAGACATAGGGGTTGTCGAGCCGCGCCCAGAGCAGCGTCGAGACCATCAGCGCCGACAGGATCAGCAGGCCGCCCATCGTCGGGGTGCCTGCCTTGACAAAGTGGGTCTGGGGGCCGTCATCGCGGATCGGCTGGCCCTTGCCCTGGCGGCGGCGCAAAAGATCGATCAGGGGTCGGCCGAACATGAAGCCGAAGATCAGCGCGGTCGCAAACGCCCCACCGGCACGAAAGGTGATGTAGCGAAAGAGGTTGAAGGCGTCGCCGCCGTCGGAAAACTCGGTCAACCAGTACAACATTCAGGACGTTCCCTTTTTTGCCGTGGCGTTCGCCTGCCCCAGTTTGCGCAAGGCGTCAACGACGAGGCTGACTTTTGACCCTTTGGAGCCTTTGACAAGGATGATGTCGCCGGCATCGGCCAGCATGCGGGCGCGCGGTACAAGGTCGGCTGCAGCCGCGTGCCATTCGCCGCGCTGACGGCGGGGCAGGCAGTCCCAAAGGGCGCGCATGCGGGGGCCGACGCAGTGGATGGTGGCGATCCCCGCAAGGCCGGGATGGTCGGCGATGGCTGCGTGAAGCGCGGCCTCGGTCGGGCCGAGTTCCAGCATGTCGCCCAAGACCGCGATCCGTCGCCCTGCGCCGATGCGCCCGATGCCATCCTCGGGGCGGGCGGCGATCAGCACATCAAGGCTGGCCGCGATCGAGGCCGGGTTGGCGTTGAAGGCGTCGTCGATCAGGTCGAACCCGCTTTCGTCCACGGCATCGGTGACGATGCGTTCGCGCGTGCCGCGCCCGGCAGGCGGGGCCCAGTTGCCAAGATCGCAGGCCGCAATGACCGGGTTGCAGCCAAGGACATCGGCCACCGCAAGGGCCGCCAGACCATTGGCTGCGAAATGCGCACCGGGGGCACCGATCTTGAAAAGCACCCCGTCGCCGTGGCGGCTGGCATGCACGACGGTCGCGTTGGCCGCGAGGGTCACCTGGTCCAACCGGTAATCGGCATCCGCCTTGCTGCCAAAGGACAGGGTGCGCGCCCCAAGTGTGCGGGCGTGACCGAACAGGATGGGTGCGGTCGGCACGTCGGCATTCAGGATCGCGGTGCCGCCGGGGCGCAGGCCCTCCATGATCGCCGCCTTTTCATGGGCAATCCCCTCGACGCTGTCAAAGGCCTCCAGATGCGCGGCGGCGACAGTGGTGACGACGGCGACATCAAGATCGGACATCCGCGCCAGCGGCGCAATCTCGCCGGGATGGTTCATCCCGATCTCGATCACGGCGAATTCGGTGTCGGCAGGCATGCGCGCCAATGTGAGCGGCACGCCCCAATGATTGTTGTAGCTGGCGGCCGAGACATGCGTCTGGCCCTGCCCGCCCAGAATGACCCGGAGCATTTCCTTGGTCGAGGTCTTGCCTGCCGATCCGGTGACGCCGACGACCTTGGCTGCCGTGCGGGCGCGGGCGGCGCGGGCAAGACCCTCGAGGGCGGCCTGCACATCGGGCACGATCAGCAGGGCGGCATCCTGCGGCAGGCCTTCGGGCATGTGGCTGACAAGGGCGGCGGCCGCCCCGCGTGCAAACGCGGTGGCGACGAAGTCATGGCCGTCACGTTCGGCGGCCAAGGCCACGAATAGATCGCCGGGCTCGATCGTGCGGGTGTCGATGGACACACCGGTCGCGGCCCAGCGCGCGGTGGACCTGCCGCCGGTTGCGGCCACGGCCTCTGTCGAGGTCCACAAAGCGGTCATATCAGTCCGTCCAGTGCGGCTACCGCGATGCTGGCCTGTTCGGCATCGTCAAAGGGAAAGACGTCGCCGCCCATGATCTGGCCGGACTCGTGCCCCTTGCCCGCGATCAAAAGCGCGTCCCCGGGGCCAAGCGCATCGACGCCGCGCAGGATCGCCTCGGCGCGGTCGCCGACCTCGTTCGCTTCGGGACAGGCGGCCATGATCGCGGCGCGGATTGCGGCGGGGTCCTCGGACCGGGGATTGTCGTCGGTGACATAAAGGACATCGGCATGGGCGCGGGCGGCAGCGCCCATCAGCGGGCGCTTGGTGGTGTCGCGGTCACCGCCTGCGCCAAACGCGATGACGATGCGGCCCATGACATGGGGGCGCAGCGCCTGCAGGGCGGTGGCAATGGCATCGGGCGTGTGGGCATAGTCGACAAAGACCGAGGCGCCATTGGCGCGACGGGCAACCATCTGCATCCGGCCCCGAACGCCTGTCAGGCGCGACAAGACGCCGAAGACATCACCGGGCGGCGTGCCGGAGGCAATACAGAGGCCAGCGGCGACCAGCACGTTTTCAGCCTGAAATCCGCCGATCAGGTCAAGGCGGACCTGATGGGCCTTGCCTGCATGGTCAAAGCGCAGGTCTTGTCCCGTAGCATCGAACCGCTGGCCGGTGATGCACAGGTCGGCATCCGCGCCCTTGCCCACGGTGATGGTGCGAAGGCCCCTGCCCTGCACGCGCGCCAGCATCTCTGCGCCGCCCGCCGCATCGGCATTGATGACGGCCACCCCGTCGGGGGGCAGGATGCGGGTGAACAGGGCGGCCTTCGCCTCGAAATACGCCGCCATGGTCAGGTGATAGTCGAGATGGTCCTGGGTCAGGTTGGTGAACCCCGCAGCCTTCAGCCGGACGCCGTCAAGGCGCCGCTGGTCAAGGCCGTGGGAAGAGGCCTCCATCGCGGCATGCGTGATCCCTGCCTGCGCGGCGGCGGTGAGCATCCGGTGCAGCACGATCTGGTCGGGTGTGGTGTGGCTTGACGGCGCGGTCCATGCGCCTTCGATCCCGGTTGTGCCGATGTTGATCGCCGGATGGTCAAGGGCGGCCCAGATCTGCCGCGCAAAGGTCGCGACAGAGGTTTTGCCGTTGGTGCCGGTGACGGCGACCATGGTTTCGGGCTGGGCGTGAAACCACAGGGCGGCGGCGCGGGCCAGCGCCTCGCGCGGGTCGTCGGCGATGATCAGGGCGGCGCGGCTGCTGGCCAGGGCGTCGGCCGCAATCCGGGCCCCTTCGGTATCGGTCAGGATGGCGGCGGCACCCATGCGCAGCGCCGGGCCGATGAACTCGGCGCCATGCATCCGGCTGCCGGGAAGTGCGGCGAACAGGGTGCCATCGCGGACGGCGCGGCTGTCAAGCGTCAGATCGGTGACGCGTGCTTCGCGGCCGCCCTGCGCCATCAGTCCCAAGTCAGCAAGGCCGACCACCTTTGGTGCCATTCCCGTCTCCGTCCCGCCGGGCATGGTGTGCATGGCCCCGACCTAGTTGCTGACGGCTGTTAGCCCATCAAGGGGGATGGGTTCAACTGTGGGACGAAGGCCCAGGATCGGCGCGATGCGGCGGATCACTTCGGCGGCGACAGGAACCGAGGTCCAGCCAGCCGTCCGGCGCGGTTCGGAGCCTGAGGTTTCGACCGGTTCATCCAGCATTACCATGACCACATATTTCGGGTCAGAGGCCGGAAAGACCGATGCAAAGGTATTGATGACCTTGTCATTGTAATATCCGCCCGTGCGTTTGGGCTTGTCGGCTGTGCCGGTCTTGCCAGCCACTTCGTAGCCCGGCACGTCGCCCAGGGACGCGGTCCCTTCGGTGACGACGCCGCGCAGCATGGACAGCGAGGCGGCCGCGACCTCTTGGCGCATCACGCGGGTGCCGGTGACCGGACCGTCATGTTTCAAAAGCGTCGGGGTCAGCATGACGCCCCCATTGGCAATCGCGCCGTAGGCCGCGGCCAGATGCAACAGGCTTGCGGACATACCATGCCCGTAAGAGGTTGTAATGGTGACGATTTCGGGCCATTTTGGGGGGATCAGCGGTCTGGCGCCCGGGGCCTCAACCAGTTCGACCTTGGTCGGTTCGAAAAAGCCGAGGGATTTCAGAAAGGCCTTCTGACGCTCCGGTCCGATCATCAGGGCAATATGGGCGGTGCCGACGTTTGAGGATTTGACGATCACATCGCGGACCGACAGCAGCGGGCCATAGTTCTTGTCCTTGAATTCCTTGATCAGGTGCTTGCCCCAGCGCATCGGCGCATTGGCATCGACCAGCGTGTCGGCATTCACAAGACCAAGTTCCATCGCCTGCGCGGTTGCAAAGATCTTGAACGTGGAGCCCAGTTCATAGACGCCCTGCACCGAGCGGTTGAACAGCGGGCTGTCGGCGGCGTCGCCCTTGACCAGGGGATTGGGGCGGTCATTCGGGTCGAAATCGGGCAACGACACCATGGCCAGGACTTCACCGGTATCGACATCCATCACGATGCCGGCGGCGCCCTTGGCGTTCATCATGGCCATGCCGGCGCCCAGAACCTCGGCCATCGTGGCCTGGATCGTCAGGTCCAGCGACAACGTCAGGGGGGTGCTCGCCTGAGCGGGGTCGCTGAGGCGCGCGTTCAGGGCCTTTTCGACGCCGGCGGTGCCGATGAGCTCGGCAGATGCGACACCTTCGGCACCGAAACCAGACCCGCCCAGCACATGCGCGGCGAGGCGCCCGTTGGGATAAAGGCGCATCTCGCGCGGGCCGAACAACAGCCCCGGATCGCCGATGTCATGCACTTGCTGCAGTTGTTCGGGGCTGAGAACGCGCCTGATCCAGACAAAACTGCGCCCGTCGGTGAAACGGCGGGCGAGGTCTGCGGCGTCAAGTTCGGGGAAGATCTTGGCCAGTTCCGAGGCGACGCGGCCCGGGTCCACCATGATCTTGGGATGGGCGTAAAGCGCATTTGTCGTCATGTTGGTCGCCAGCAGGCGGCCGTTGCGGTCGACGATTTCAGCGCGTCCAGCCACAACTTCGGCCCCGGAGGCGGCACTTTGCGGCTCGGCCGGGACGGACGAGGACAGCATGCCCATGCGCGCGCCGATGGTGGCAAACGCCATGGCAAAGCACACACCCAAAAGCAAGAGCCGGAACTCGGCCCGGGACCGGGCGCGATCGCGGGCGGCTTCGTTGCGCAGGCGGGCATTCTCGCGCTGGATGCTGTCGGGGTTTTCCCCATGCGCACGCGCATGCAGGATCTGGGCCAAGGGGCGAAGGGGCGTGCGGATCACAGGTCCCCCCCCTCTTCGGTGCCGCTGACCGACACCGCATCGGTCAGGTTCGGCGTCAGGGGCGCAAGCGCGGGGTATGAGACGTCCGCGATATGGCCGAACTGGCTGGAATCCATCGGCATCAGGCCGAGCCGGTCAAAGTTCAGATCCGCCAGTTCGCGCAAGCGGTCCGGGCGGTTCAGATAGGCCCATTCCGCCCGCTGCACGCTGAGGCTTTCGCGCAGGGCGGCGATTTCGGATTGCAGGTCGCGCAGGTCGCGCAAGGCGTCCTGGGTCTGGTAATTCTCTCGGTACGCCCAGAAGCCCGTGGCAATGACCGCAAGGAAGGCCAATATGGCGAAGGCAGGGCGCATCATCTGCGGCGTCCTTTCATGGGCAGGGCCGGAACGGCGATCCGGTCGGGGTCGATGGTCTGGGCCGGCGCGGCCAGCCGTTCGGCGACGCGCAGCTTGGCCGACCGGGCGCGGGGGTTGGCGCCAAGTTCGTGGGCGTCTGCCGTCACCGCGCGACGGGTCAGCACCTTGTAACGCGCGGCATCGTGGGACGCTGGCGGGGCGTAGCGGTTGGCGTTGGGATCCTGCCCCGACGCCAGTTGCAGGTATTGCTTGACGATGCGGTCCTCAAGGCTGTGGAACGTCACGACGGCCAGTTTCCCCCCCGGCAGCAGCGCGCGTTCTGCCGCGGCAAGCCCCTGCGCGAGTTCAGAAAATTCGGCGTTCACGGCGATCCGGATGGCCTGAAAGCTGCGCGTTGCCGGGTGGCTTTGCCCCGGTTTGGGGCGTGGCAGGCAGCGGGCGACGATTTCCGCCAGTTGCAGCGTAGTGGTGATCGGGCCTGTCGCACGGGCTGCCACGATGGCGCGCGCGATCCGCCGCGAGGCGTGCTCTTCGCCGAAGATGTAAAGGATGTCGGCCAGTTCCGCCTCGTCGGTGTCGTTGACAAGATCGGCAGCCGACGGGCCGTCCTGGCTCATCCGCATGTCAAGCGGGCCGTCTTTCTGGAACGAAAAGCCGCGTTCGGCGCGGTCGATCTGCATGGAGGACACGCCAAGGTCAAGAACGACGCCGTCGACCCTGGTGCCCGCAAGCGTATCGAGGTCAGAGAAATTGCCCGCAATCAGGGTCAGGCGCGGACCGTAGACGTCAGCCCATGCCGCCGCCATCGACAGGGCGAGGGGGTCGCGGTCGATGCCAATGACGCGGTCGGCCCCGGCCTCGAGCAGGCCACGCGCGTAACCGCCCGCGCCAAACGTGCCGTCGATCCAGGTGCCCTGGACTGGCGCCACAGCGGCCAGCAAGGGTGCCAGCAGCACCGGGATATGGGGGGCCTGCGGGGGCACGGACGCGGGCCCGATCATGACGCCGCCTTGACCTTTTTCTTGGCATTGGCGCGCCGGTTGCGCATGTCGATCTTGTCGTCCTTCACCACCGGCTGGGCGATGCTCTGCTCCGGCCCTTCGTAGCGATACAGCTGGAACCGGTCGCCACGGCCGGCAAAGAATGCGTCGGCGCCCTTGGCCAGGTCCTGGGCAGTCAGGCCGATCTTCTGGCGCACCTGGGGCGGCAGGACAATGCGGCCATCGGGTTCAAGTTCGACCACGACCGAGCGCTGGATCATCTCGATCTCGAGAACCTCGCGGTCCTCGTCGTCCTCGTCCAGCGCCATGATGATTTCGGTTTCGTAGTCCATGCCCTTTTTGGAATAGCATTCCACAAAGTTGCGGTACTGACCGCCATAGACCAGGTAGATGCGCGGACGGGTATGCTCCGGCGAGGGCGGGTCCTCAAGTTCAAGTGCGCGCCGAAAGGCCGCCGGGATCGAGACCCGCGCCTTGGCATCTACCTTTTGGTAGAATTCGCCCCTGTAGTCCCCTGACATCTGCCCTGCGGGCTCCCTTGTTACCTGGCTGCGGGACCCCGTCGCGGGGGCCAAAAATAATAACGGCGGACCGAGCTGCTGCCACTGCTCGATCCGCCGCCTGTCCCATCGCTGGGCGTCCAGCTACGCGTGCCACCTGGGGGAGATGTTCTGCTCGCTCGCGCGCCGGATCTCTTAATTCGGTGAAAGGGTTGCCTGTATGTAACTGCCTT
>JANPKV010000356.1:0-2508 GCA_031426185.1 Rhodobacterales bacterium
TGCGCGACCTCCAGAACCAGCCGTTTGCCGTTGTTGGTGGTTTCCAGCGCGTTGAGGATCGCAGGCAACGCGCCGTCGAACTGCACGTCAACGACGGCGCCGATAATCTGCGTAACCTTGCCTGCCGCGGCGGCGGCGTTCGGTGCTTTTGCCATATCGATTCTCCGGTTTCCTCAGAGCGCCTCGGCGCCCGAAATGATTTCGATGAGTTCTTTGGTGATCGCGGCCTGCCGCGAGCGGTTATACTGGATGGTCAGCCGGTTGATCATGTCGCCCGCGTTGCGGGTGGCGTTGTCCATGGCGCTCATCCGCGCACCCTGTTCAGAGGCGCCGTTTTCCAGAAGGGCGGTAAAGACCTGCGTCGCCACCGAGCGCGGCAGCAGGTCCGCAAGGATCGCCTCTTCACCGGGTTCATAGTCATACAGCGACGAGGCTTGTGCGGCCTCGAACTTGGCCGGGATCACCTGCAGCGCGGTCGGGACCTGGCTGATCACCGACTGGAAGCGGTTGTAGAAGATCGTGGCGACATCGAACTCACCCGCCTCGAACCGGGTCAGCACTTCGCGCGCAACCGTCTGGGCGTTGACATAGCCCACGCGCTTGACCTCTGCCATGTCGACATGGGCCACGAAATACTGGCTGTAGTCACGTTTCAGCTGTTCGCGACCCTTCTTGCCGACGGTCAGGATCTTCAGTGTCTTGCCCTGAGCCAACAGCTCGATCGCCCGCGCCCGTGCAAGCCGCACGATGGTGGAGTTGAAGCCGCCGCACAGCCCACGCTCCGAGGTCATGACAACCAGAAGGTGGACCTTGTCGGCCCCGGTTCCCGCCAACAGGCGCGGAGCCGTGTCGGTCTTGCCGACCGACGTCGTCAGTTGGGCCATCACCGCGTTCATCCGCTCGGCATAGGGCCGCGCAGCTTCGGCCGCTTCCTGGGCGCGGCGCAGTTTGGCGGCCGCGACCATCTGCATGGCCTTCGTGATCTTGCGCGTATTCTTGACGCTCCCGATCCGGTTCTTCAGGTCCTTAAGGCTGGGCATGCGCTATCTCCCTGCCCCGCCCTCAGGCGAAGTCCTTCGCGAAAGCCTCGATGGCCACGCGGATCGCCTTTTCAAGATCACCGGCAACCTTGCGGTCCTTGTTGGTGATGTCGGCCAACAGATCCTGGGCGTTGGTGCGCAGATGCTTCAGCAAGCCCGCCTCATAGCGGCCGACTTCCTTCACCGGCACCTTGTCCAGATAGCCGCTGGTGCCTGCATAGATCACGCAGACGATCTCGGCATTGGTCAGCGGTGCGTATTGCGGCTGCTTCATCAATTCCGTCAGGCGGGCGCCGCGGTTCAACAGCTGCTGGGTGGACGCGTCGAGGTCGGAACCGAACTGTGCAAAGGCCGCCATTTCGCGGTACTGTGCCAATTCGAGTTTGACCTTGCCGGCTACCGACTTCATGGCGCTGGTCTGGGCGGACGACCCAACGCGCGACACCGACAGACCGGTGTTCACGGCCGGGCGAACGCCCTGGAAGAACAGTTCCGTTTCCAGAAAGATCTGGCCGTCGGTGATCGAGATCACGTTCGTCGGGATATAGGCCGACACGTCGCCGGCTTGCGTCTCGATGATCGGCAGGGCGGTCAAGGAGCCCGAACCATTGTCCTCGTTCAGCTTGGCCGAACGCTCCAGCAGGCGGCTGTGCAGATAGAACACGTCGCCCGGATAGGCTTCGCGTCCCGGCGGACGGCGCAGGAGCAGCGACATCTGACGGTAAGCCACGGCCTGCTTGGACAGGTCATCATAGATGATCAGCGCATGGCGGCCGTTGTCGCGGAAAAACTCCGCCATCGCGGTTGCCGAATAGGGTGCCAGAAACTGCATCGGCGCGGGGTCCGAAGCGGTGGCGGCCACGACGATCGTGTAGGCCATCGCGCCGGATTCTTCGAGCTTCTTCACCAACTGGGCGACGGTGGACCGCTTTTGCCCGATGGCCACATAGACGCAGTAAAGCTTTTTGGATTCGTCCGAACCGGCGGCCTCGTTATAGGCCTTCTGGTTCAGGATCGTGTCCAGCGCCACGGCGGTCTTGCCGGTCTGGCGGTCGCCGATGATCAGTTCGCGCTGGCCACGGCCAACCGGAATCATCGCGTCGATGGCCTTGAGGCCGGTCGCCATCGGCTCATGCACCGATTTGCGCGGGATGATGCCCGGCGCCTTGCTGTCTGCAACGCGGCGTTCCGAGGCTACGATCGGGCCTTTGCCGTCGATCGGGTTGCCAAGGCCGTCCACGACGCGGCCCAAAAGGCCATTGCCGGCGGGCACGTCCACGATGGACTTGGTCCGCTTGACGATGTCGCCTTCCTTGATGTCCTGGTCAGAGCCGAAGATCACGATGCCGACGTTGTCGACCTCGAGGTTCAGCGCCATGCCGCGGATGCCACCTGGAAATTCGACCATCTCGCCGGCCTGCACGTTGTCGAGGCCATAGACACGGGCAATCCCGTCACCGACCGACAA
>JANPKV010000357.1:0-2046 GCA_031426185.1 Rhodobacterales bacterium
TCCTCTTGCGAAGCGCCGCATCCCTTTATACATCCCCGCCATCCAGTCCGGTGCGGGCGTAGCTCAGGGGTAGAGCATAACCTTGCCAAGGTTAGGGTCGAGAGTTCGAATCTCTTCGCCCGCTCCAGTCTGGATAAACAGCTTCAAGCTTTCAAGAAGCGCCCTCAGGGGCGCTTTTTGCTTGTGCGGCATTGGAGAGGTGACGACCCGCCGCCTTGGTCGGATGTCGGCACGCCACTTGGGCCTCAGGCAGATGCTGGCCTTCTGCCCTGCCGGGGCCGCTTGGACGCCTTTCCTTGGCCCGATCCTCGGCCTATAAGGCGCGCAACAGTCGAGCAAGGATCGCCAAGATGCGCATGGCAGAACTGACCCGCAAAACCTCGGAGACCGCGATCTCGGTCGCCGTTGGTCTGGACGGAACCGGCGTTGCGAAGATCGCGACGGGTGTCGGATTTTTCGACCACATGCTGGACCAGTTGGCACGCCACAGCCTGATCGACATCACGCTGTCGGCCAAGGGCGACACCCATATCGACGACCACCACACGGTGGAGGATTGCGGCATCGCACTTGGTCAGGCGATCACCCGGGCCTTGGGCGACAAGGCAGGCATCCGGCGCTATGGGCATTTCGTGCTGGCGATGGATGACGCGCAGGTCGCTTGCGCGCTCGATCTGTCGGGACGGCCCTATCTGGCCTGGAACGTCGCGTTTCCGACGCCAAAGATCGGCAGCTTCGATACCGAACTGGTACGTGAATTCTTTCAGGCGCTGTCGACGCATGGCGGCATCACGCTGCATCTGGACCTGAACCATGGGCTGAACAGCCACCACATCGCCGAGGCTGCCTTCAAGGCGGTGGCGCGTGCCCTGCGCATGGCGGTGGAGCCTGACCCCCGGCAATCGGGCATTCCCTCGACCAAGGGCGTGCTTTAGACACGCCACTGACCCATGTCCCCCCGCCGCAGGTTCCGCCTCGGCGCTTCGCTCCGGAAAAATGACCCATGCTGACCGTTCTCGTCGACTATGACAGCGGCAACCTGCATTCCGCTGCCAAGGCGTTCCAGCGCATGGCGGACGAGACGGCTGCCGGCGAGGTACTGGTCAGCGCCCGTGCCGCAGACGTTGCCCGCGCCGACCGGATCGTGCTGCCGGGCGACGGGGCGTTTCCGGCCTGTCGTCAGGCGCTGGACGCCAAGGAGGGGCTTTTCGACGCCATCGCCGAGGCGGTGACCGTCCGCGCCCGGCCGTTCCTTGGCATCTGCGTCGGCATGCAGATGATGGCGAGCCGGGGACACGAATACCACGACACGCCCGGATTCGACTGGATCGCGGGCGACGTGGTGCGGATCGTACCGGCAGATCCCAGCCTGAAGGTGCCGCATATGGGCTGGAACGATCTCGTGATCGACCGCCCCCACCCGGTCCTTGCGGGGTTGCAGACCGGCGACCACGCCTATTTCGTGCATTCCTACCAGTTCCATGTCGCAGACCCCGCGCACCGGCTGGCGCATGTCGATTATGCGGGCGACGTGACGGCGATCATCGGGCGCGACACGATGGTTGGCACGCAGTTCCACCCTGAGAAAAGCCAGGCCGCCGGTCTGCGCCTGATTGCCAACTTTCTGGCTTGGCGCCCCTAGGCGCGCGCTAACCGGCGGGGCTTGTGGTGCGGTTTTGCACGCCTTGGGACATCGGATCGTGCGCGCGTCCCGCGATGAAGCGGTCCATTTTCGCGGCGACCTTGTCGAGATGCCGTCTGCGGCTGTCGGGGGTGGAGCTGTCCATCAGGTAATGCGCCGCAAAGGCGGTCCGTTTGCCCGGGGCGCACAGGAACCCGACGCCGCGCATGAGGGTCCTTTGACCCGGAGCCCCGATGATCCGCGTCAGCCACCAGCTTGCCCCGCAGGTCGTGAAGACCGCCAGCCCCTTGATGTGGTGCAGGCCGGGGCGGATGGTCTTGTACCGCGCGCTTGGCATGAGGAAGGCCACGTCCGGCAAAAGGACGCGGTCGAGCCAGCCCTTCAGGATCGCAGGCAACCCGTAC
>JANPKV010000358.1:0-21255 GCA_031426185.1 Rhodobacterales bacterium
CTTGAACTCTTCCTGTTCGAGCGTCGATGCTTTCTTGAACGCATTCTTCATTTCTTGCAGGGGTGTTCGGTTGCGAACCAACCCTGCGGCTTTTGCCGCCTCGCTCACCGTGGCGTGCCTTCCAGCGAGATAATCTGCGTAGTGGTCTGGCGCCTCTCGTTGGAGGCGGCCCAGGTAGTATTCTCTGTCTCTGGATGTCGGCTTCTTTGTCACGTGTCGCTTCCTATGACGTTGATTGATCAACTCTTGCCGCGGTCGGAATGGGTGGTCCGCATATGCCCTGCCACCGTCCAACGGATCTCGCTCGTCCGGCTTAGCCCATGCTTCGACGGCTAATACTTTACACCGTCGGCCGCCAAACCGCGACGCACCCAAGCTCTCTTCGGACTTGTTGTCGTTCTGCTCCTCGTTGCGCAACGCCGCTTCGGCTTCGGCATCTGATGTCTCTCTCGAAGGGGCATGCCGACAACCGACAGGATCCGGTCCACCTCGATGTGGCGGCGGGCCCGGCTTACAGCTGTCGATCATCGCGGCGAACTTAGCCGCGCAGTTGGCAGAGATTTCCAGCGGTCGAAAGCACACGGCTGGTGTAGAACGCGAGTGGGGGAGTAAGGTCAAGGCCGGTGAAATGCCCCGAGGGCCTCGTCTACTCTAGCGGGGCAAAGAAGACTTATCTGATGGCCAGGTCCTGGGAGAAAACCCGGCGTGCTGTTTGGCGAAGGCTGGTGCTTTCCAGGAGGTCGTCTGCATATTAGATATGCCAGATCTTTTTGCACGACTGGGAAGTCGACATGACGGTTTTTTCGCCGGAGAACACTGCGAAAGCGATCCGAAGAGTTCCTTCGACCGGAACCAAAGACCTGAGGTCGCTTCTTCTGCGCGCTCGTCATCAAAAACTCTTCGAGCTCGCCACAGCAATCGAAAACGAGTTATCCCTGCGCGGACCGATCAGCCTTGACGCTCCGGCAGCCCAACGGCATTGCGCATGGGCCGAGCAGGTGGTTGACCTTAACCTGGTTGGGGCGATTGAGGTGGCCTTCACGCTAGCCCCAATCAACGAAGACGAGCGTGCGCTCGCCATGGAAATCGCACGTCTTCCCGGGGTCAGCTATCAAGGGCTGACCAAGCTTCGCGGGAAAGGCGATGTCAGTTTGATACTGGGCCACATGGTCTACGAACGGCTAGGCTTCTTCAGGAAGTTTATTGAAGGGACGGAACGCATCTCCGATCTGCTGTTCGTGCGAGAAGAACTATCCGGTCGCGTAACCTATAGCCTGACTCACGAAGCGGAGCAGGCGTGGCGGACGCTTCGGCTGATTTGACTTGGCATCAACAGGCAGGCATCAATGAAAGCAGGTCTGTCACGGCAAACATGGGTTCACTGGCATACAGGGAAGGTCGAATTTCACCTTGTTCAACGCCTCGGCCATCAAGGTAACGGGCGATGCATGGATATAGACCGATGCGACTTCCTGTGGGGCGTGACCCGAGATCATCTTGGAGAGCTCGCGCGGCACGCCAGAGCGCGCTAATTCGGTCGCGAGTGTGTGGCGAAAACTATAGAATACCTTCTGTTTTCTCTTGATCCCCAACGACACGAGGTAGTTGGTGTTGAACCAGTCGTTGACCTTGTCGGGTCGCGCTGCCCATTCCGGGAACAAGAGCTTCTCGCCCGTCGCTCGGCGCGCCGAAACGTAGTCGAGAAAACCCAACTTCACGAGATCGCTGTGAATCGGGACCAGCCGCTTGCTGCGTTGATTCTTGGACGCCTCCGAGAGGAAAAACACAGGCACTTCCTGCTCTACATATATGTTCTCCAGCGTCATGCGCGCCATCTCTGAAGAATTTCGAACACCAGTGAACAGCATCAGGAGCAGTGCCCACTGATTCAATCCATAGGATGGGGGATTCTGGAACAGATCAGTGCCGAAGATGGTGCTTAGCTCACCTTTAGTGAACGGAAGGTAGGACGCTTCCATGTGACTTTTGCTGCCGGTATCAACGCGGATCCCCTGCGCAGGATTCGTGTCAATATGGCCGTTGTTGGACGCCCACTGCAGAATGCTCGACAGATGCGAAAGCCATTTCATATTAATCGTTTTTGGCGCCAGGGTTTCGAAAGGTTCTTGCAGTTTCCGATTGGCTTTGATCGCTTGTAGAAGCGTCAGACCGGGAAATCGCAACGTGTATCGCGTAGGTGTTTCCAGAAGCGCCTGCTTGTATGCGATGACGTGTTGCTTCGTGATCGCCCCCAAGAGCGTATCTCCACTCATGAACTCATTGAACATGCGAGCGGCGTTCCGATGCTCTTCCATGGTCCTCGGCGCGAGAGTGCCGCTGCCAGCGGAGCGTTCCTTGTGGAAGGCCACCAAGGCGTCAGTCAGCGTCATCCCATTTGTTGCTGACGGACGCGCACTGGTCATTGATTTCGGAACCGGGTCAGGCTCCGTGAGGAGCGGATGCGCGGGGGCGGATCCCTTCACCTGACCGCTGTCACGTTCCTCGAAGCGCTCCAGAGCCTCAAGCTGGATCTCTGCCAGCATTCTGAGCAAGTCCTTCCGGGGCACGTTGGGCGCTCTGCCCTCTCGCTTCAGCGTATTTGCAGCGTATCCGATCAAAGCCTCGGCTTCTTCATCAACAATCCTGTCTGCGACCAGCAGACGAAGCTTGTTCGCGTAGACGGTCCTGCTAGAGGCGAACCAGCTCCTGGATTCAAACTTGGCAACGGCGCGGCTGAGATCGTCCTGTAGGAGCTCTGACCGGTAGTGCTCTTTCGCTGCGCTCGACAGGGTCGGCTTGCTCGCTTCTCCCACGGACTCCCAGACCTCGCGCGCTTCATCGAGTTTCGCATGAAAGGCGTTGATGGCTTTGATCGCATTCTTTTCACGTGCTCGTGCCTCGCTCGGGAGACCGATCTCGACCAGTTCACGCTGTCCGATGATCTCACGCAGCTCCTCGGGGACGACCATGCGGACGACCCACTTTCCGCGCACCTGTTGGACGTATTTCATGCTGCTTTATCTACCCTTTTGTAGCAGGTTTTGTAGCAGCCTATGTAGCCTAACCCCTTGTGCACAAACGCGCCCAACAAAAAAAGGTCTGTAAGGGGGGGTAGGGTGAGAGGCTGGACAACGACCCAAGCGGGGCTCGTTACGGCTGCTTCCTTCCGGACCTGACCGGGTTGGCGAGGCGCTTACCCGCGCCAACCTCTCGCCTTGACATATAAGGAGGGACGGGCGCGCGTGCAAGCAGGCTGCGGGCCTTGTCCATGCGCGCCAATGCAAGAACGCGGACAGGATAGGGATAGCGGGAAACCGGCGGTCTGCGTATGATTCCCCGCATGGCGACCTGAACAGGAGGAACTGCGATGCCGCGCATGATCACCATCGAGTGGCCGGATTTCGGCGCGCCTGCGGTTCCTGCAGAACCTGACCTTGTGGAATACACCGGGCGGCTCGGGGCGTTTCGGGCGGCTCTGGCGCGGCGCGGATATGATATCGGCGTCGTCTACGGCGACCGCGAACACAGCGCCAACCTGCAATGGCTGACCGGGTTCGACCCGCGCTTTGAAGAGGCGGTCCTGGTGGTTGGCCCGGATCACGCGCTGCTGCTCGCTGGCAACGAATGCCTGCCCTACACGCAGACCTCGCCACTGGTGGTTTCGGGCGCAATCGCGGTCGGACATGCCGCAAGCCTGTCGCTGCCGTCGCAGCCCCGCGACAGCCGGCGTCTGCCGGACTGGTTGGCCGAGGCGGTGCCCAAGGGGTGCCGCGTCGGCATGGTCGGCTGGAAATGGTTCGGCGCCGACGAGGTGGACGATCCCGCGACCGCGCTGGATGTGCCGGCCTTTGTCGCCGACCCGGTGCGGGCTGTGGCGGGACGGGTCGAGAACGCGACCGATCTTCTGATGCATCCGGGCTTCGGGCTGCGCGCGCGGGTCGATGCAGGCGAAATTGCAAGACTGGAATTTGCCAACCACATGGCCGCCAGCGCGATGCGCCGCATGGCGCATGCGTTCCGCCCCGGCATGACGGATTTCGAGGCCGTCGCCGCCGGCCAGATCGGTGCGCTGCCCTTTGGCTGCCACATGACATTCGCGACCGGCGCGCGCGCAGATCAGGGGTTGTCGAGCGCCAGCGGGCAGGTCCTGCAGACGGGGATGCCGATCTCGTTCAACGTGTGTCACTGGCGGTCCAACATCTGCCGTGCCGGGTGGCTAGCGCGCGATGCGGGCGATCTGCCTGCGACTGCCAGTGGCTATGTCGACGACTTCGTGATGCCCTATCTGCAGGCGATGTCGGACTGGTGCGCGCTGATGCGCCCCGGTGTTGCAGGCCATGTGGTCTGGGATGCGATGCATAAAGCGCTGCCCTTTGCCACCTATGGCATGACGTTGAACCCCGGTCACCTGATCGGGCTGGACGAATGGATGTCGTCGCCGATTTACGCCGGATCGGACATTCCGCTCGCCTCGGGCATGGCGATGCAGATGGATGTCATCCCCGGCCACCCGACCTGGGGGTCGACCCGGATGGAGGACGGTTACGTGCTGGCGGATGCGGACCTGCGGGCCGAGCTTGCGGCGCGGTTCCCGGACGTGGCGGCTCGCTGCGCGTCGCGGACTGCCTTCATGCGCGACGTGATCGGGATGGCGGTACCGGACACGCTGTTGCCGCTGGCCGATACCTGCGGGATCATCGCGCCCTATCTTTTTGCGCCGCAGGTCGTGGTCGCACTTTAGCTTTGGCCAAGCCGCAGACCCGCAGCCACAGCACCAGCCCACAGATCGGGGGCGACGTGATGCGCCCAGCGGCCAGAGCTTGGCACGATGTCGGGAACCTGCACCACGACGCAACCCGCGCGATGGGCAGATTCGGCGCCGGTTTCGCTGTCTTCAAAGACCAGACAGCGCGCCGGGTCGACGCCCAGCAGACGCGCAGCCAACAGGTAGGGATCGGGGGCCGGTTTGGCAGCCGCCACGTCCTCAAGCACCACGACACGCGCAAAATAGGTGTCCAGGGCTGCGCCCGCCATTTTGGTGCGCGCCTCATGCCGGCGTGAAGACGTGACAAGCCCGATCGGCAACGAGATCGCACCCAGGACCTGGTGAACCTGCGGCTTCAGCGGCACCTGATCTGCCATGGCGGACTGGAACCCCTGCGCCCAGATGCTGTTCAACCTTTCGATATCGAGATGCGGCATTGCCGATGCGATCATGCGTGCCGACGTCGGCTGGTCCTTGCCAATCATCGCGTGCAGGAAATCCGGCTCCACCGCATGGCCAAGCGTGTCAAACGCGGCAAGCCCCGTGCGAATTGCCACGGACTCGCTGTCGATCAGGGTCCCGTCTAGGTCAAAGAGCACGGCATCATACATGAAGGCGTCCATTCAGTTGTCGTTTGCCTGTGCCATATGACAGATTGAAAGCCGCTGCGACCCCTGCCCCGCCCAACCCACGGCGTCGTGTCAAAGATGCATCCGAAACCGAAAAAAGCCCTGCGGCGTCATAGCCAACGGTGTCAAAGGCGGCGTCAGCGGGTCGTTCAGGCAATCGGATGCAAGCGGGGCGCTGTCGAACGTGACCGATGTTTCCTGCCCGACCGATGCAAACCGCCAGCTTTGCGCACCAAGCGCCGCGGCGACTCCCGACTGAAGGATGTACCGGGCCAGCATGTCGCGCGACAACAGGCGCGTTTCCAGCACGACAAGCGCCTTGTCGCCATGGACGTAGTACCCCGCGCCACCACTGCGAAAACTGTTGGTCGCAAGGACAAAGCTGTGTTCCGGCTGCACGAGGCGGCCTTGGTAGGCGAGGTTCCTTATCCGCCGAGCGGCTCGGTTCAGGATGGCGCCATCGGGCGCATAGCGGGGCCTGACCGACAGATCGATCTCATAGGTGACGCCGTAGATGCGGTCGTGATGAAAACTTGGAAAGGCATCGTTGAGCAGCGGGCAATCGCGGGCGCCCACCGGGACGTGACGATATATGGATGCGGACCGTTCCAGCCAGTCTGCAAGCACTGCGGCGGTAATGCGCAGGGCAGCCACGGTGTTGGGGAACGGACAAAGGTCGGCCGCATGCCGGAATGCCAACGGCCCCGCCGGGATGTCCACATAATTTGCCGGTCCCCCCCACCCGCCGGCCTTGATCGGTGCCACAGCCGACAACAGGGGAAGCGCCGCCAGATCGGTTCCTTGCAAGGCGGTCTTCACATAATCGGATTGTGCTGCCGCCAACAGGCCAAGCGTCATGCTGTCGGCTACCAGCGAAAAGTAGCTTTGCATGCGGTAACTGGAATACCCGATCTCGCGCCGGATCCAGCGTCGTGTCGCGCGATGCACGTTGACCGCGGCGGATTCAAGCTGGCGCACCTTTTCGCTGGTCAGTCCGCCGCTCCGACGGGGATCAAGGTCCGTGACAGCGCGCAGATGCGATTGTGACCCGGCGACCGACCACCGGCCAAGCGCGTTCCGCCGCAGCGCAAGATCTATGATCCCAAGATGGGATCCGGAATGACCTGGCAGAACGGCCGGCTTGCCTGACAGCCGCCCCCCGGCCGAGTCGATGCCATCGCCGCAGGAATGATCGGGGCCCGGAAAAGTCAGGTGGCTGTGCCCCGCCACGATGACATCAATGCCGTTGATCGCCGCAAGGTCGACGGCGCAGTTCTCCGCCGCGCCAACCGACCCGGAAGAAGCCGAGATCCCCGTATGCGCCAAAGCCACGACGATATCTGCCCCCGCGCGGCGAAGTCGCGGAACCCAGGCCCGCGCGGCATCCTGCATGCTGCGGACATGAAGCCTGCCTTCAAGGTGCTGGCGATCCCAGATCAGGATCTGGGGAGGCGTGAATCCGATCACCCCGATTTTCAGGGCGTGTTCCGTGCCGTTGCCATCCGTGACCATGCGGGTCAAAAGCGCAAACGGCGGCACGAAATGCTGATCCAGGGTGGCGTCCTTGCCCCGTTTCAACACGACATTGGCCGAAACGACGGGGTGCTTGGCTTCGGCCAGGATCCGCGACAGGAAGGGCAGGCCATAGTTGAATTCATGGTTGCCAAGCGTACCGGCGTCATAGCCAAGCTGGCCGAATGCCGTGATCATCGAATGCGGAAGACTGGTGCGCCCCCGCGCCAGATAGTCGCCGATCGCCGATCCTTGCAGGAAGTCGCCATTGTCGAACAAAAGCGATTGCGACACCTCGGTCCGCGCCTGCCCGATCAGGGCGGCGGTGCGCGTCAGCCCGTAGCTGTCGACCGGCCGGTCGTTGAAATAGTCATAAGGCACCAGGTGGGCATGCAGATCGGTGGTCGCCATGATCCGCAGCGCGACATCGCCGGGATGCGTCTCGACGCTGCCCGGACCCGGTTCCTGGCGCTTGGCCACACCAATCGTGATCACCGAAGGCAATCCTTGAAGGCCCTGGTCCAAGCGATGTTGTGCATCCGCAGTTCTTGACCTCGGTCGGGGACAAAATGGCGGTCCCTCATGTGCTGAAACGTCTAGATTTCCTAAGGTGTTTTAGCAATCATTAGGCGTAGTTACATAAAAAGTAGTCAGCTTTAGGTTGTAATTCGGACATAGTTGGGACCGGCCGGAAATTCTGCCGCTTGGCGCTTTGCCGCAGACGTGGCAACACGGGCAAAAGCGCAGGCAAGATCGCGGGGCAGGATGCGGAACGCAGAGACGGTAACATTTGGCGGGTCGGGCCTTGATCGGGCTGCCGCCCTGCGCGAAGACCCCGCCGCCATCGACGCGCTTTGGCGCGGTGGCCGCGTATTGCCGATCTGGCGCGGCAAGCCATTGCTGGACATGGACCTGGCGCCGGTCTGGCTGGGGTCGGACCACCCCATCTTGTCCGCCGTCCAGGAGACCGTGTTTCTCGGGCGCGACGGGGATCAGGCCTGTTTCGCCTGCGATCTGCCGGATTGGGCACCCGACGCCGCCGCCGATATCGGCGCCGGGTTTTCCGACCGATCACTGCAGCGCCATCCGAACATTACGCAGGACGCGGGCTTTCAGGAATTGCGTCTGGCGATGACGCAGTTGACCCCCCGGGACGCGGAGCTGCTTGCGACGGGCAAGGCCTTGTTGCAATGGCACAAATCGCACGCCTTCTGCGCGGCTTGCGGCGCGCGTTCGGCCTCTGCCAAGGCGGGATGGCAACGCACCTGCGGGGCCTGCGGTGCGTCGCACTTCCCGCGCACCGACCCTGTGGTCATCATGCTGGTATTGCAGGCGAACCGGGTCCTTTTGGGCCGCAGTCCCGGCTGGCCCGAGGGGATGTATTCGCTGCTTGCCGGGTTCATCGAGCCGGGCGAAACGATGGAGGCTGCGGTACGCCGCGAGGTGGCCGAAGAATCCGGCGTCCAGATCGGTGCGGTCCAGTACCTGGCCAGCCAGCCGTGGCCGTTTCCCGCCTCCCTGATGCTGGGCTGCCGCGCCGAGGCCTTGACCGACCAGATCACGCTGGACCCGGTCGAACTGGAACACGCGTTATGGGTCAGCCGCGAAGAGCTGTTGCAGGTGATGGCCGGACAACACCCCGTGATCCGTCCGCCACGCCTGGGGGCAATTGCGCAGTTCCTGATGTTCGCGTGGCTTGCGGATACCCTTGATTGAGGCAACATTCGCCGCGCTTCGCGGGGTTGCCCGGGGGCGCGGGAACGCTCAATGAAACTTAACGGCAAGCAGGACGTGGATGTGCCGGCAAGCTTTGTCGCGCGTGTGCTGCTGGATTTTCAGGGCTGGGAACGGGCGGCGCTTCGACGCGGACTTGATGTGCGACGCACCGATGGTCTAACCGAACCCGGCATCGGGTCCAGCTGGAGCATCCGGTTCTCGTTCCGAGGCAGGCAGCGCGTCGTCGATCTGACGGTCGTGGAGCGCGAAGCCAGCGGACGCGTCGTGGTCTCCTTTGTCGGCAAGGCCGCGCAAGGGACCGCGACCCTGGTGCCCTGGGCACTGAGCCCGCACCGTACCCGCATCTCGGCAAGCGTGGACGTGCAGGCCCGGACCCTTGCGGCAAGATTGCTGTTTCAGTCGCTGCGGCTTGCGCGGCAACGCGTGGTGCGCAGGTTCGACAAGCGCATGGCCCTGTTCGGTGCCGAGATCGAGGCGCGCTTCAAGGCGGCGGGCGGGTGACTGGCGCCTTTAGTCGCGTTCACGGTCCGCGGGATAGACGCCAAGGATGTTCATCTGGCTGGTGAAATAGCGCAGTTCTTCCAGGGCCCGCGCCACGTTGGCGTCGTCCGGATGCCCTTCGATATCGGCATAAAACTCGGTCGCGGTGAAAGACCCCCCGACCATGTAGCTTTCCAGCTTGGTCATGTTGACGCCATTGGTCGCAAACCCGCCCATCGCCTTGTAAAGCGCTGCCGGTATGTTGCGGACGCGAAAGGTGAAGGTCGTGATCATCTTTCCCTTGCCGCGCCGACTGTGATCGGCCTGACGCGCCATGACCAGAAAGCGGGTCGTATTGTTGGACTGGTCCTCGATCTGGCGGGCGAGGATGTCGAGGCCGTAAATCGATGCCGCAAGCTCACTAGCCAGGGCCGCGCGTGTCTTGTCACCGCCTTCGGCCACTTCGCGCGCTGCACGGGCATTGTCGGAACTGACTTTGCCCTGAATGCCGTGCTTGCGCAGAAAGCCCGCACATTGCGGCAGAATCACCACATGGCCATGCGCCTCGGTCACATCCGCGAGCTTTGCGCCCGGAACCCCCAGAAGGTTGACGTGAACCCGCACAAAGGCTTCGTCGATGATGTGCAATCCCGATTGCGGCAACAACGAGTGGACATCGGCCACCCGGCCATAAGTCGAGTTTTCCACCGCCAGCATGCCCAGATCGACCTGACCACCGGCGACCTTGTCGACCACATCCTCGAACGTGGTGCTGGGAACGGCCTCCATATCCGGGCGCGCCTGCTGGCAGGCCTGGTGCGAATAGGCGCCCAGCTCTCCCTGAAAAGCGATTTTTCCCGACATTCTGCGCAAACTCCGTATCTTTTCGCCCAAGAGGGGCGTTTGGTCGCGCTCCTACACCTTGCATGGACGTGGGGGAAGGCGATAGATACCGCCGCAAGTGCAGGTACGGGGACGGCGCGACATGTTCGACACGATGACGCTGACGAAAATTACGGGCGCCCTCTGCGGGTCGCTTCTGGTCTATCTTTTGGGCGGCCTGGCTGCGGAGGGCATCTACGCAAGCCACGAGCCCAAGGAAGGCGAAGAGCACGCCCAGGCCTATGTGATCGAGACCGGGGCCGAAGAACCAGCCGCCGAAGGTGAGCCCGAGGTCGATCTTG
The DNA here is from genome assembly GCA_031426185.1 of Rhodobacterales bacterium. Taxonomy (GTDB): domain Bacteria; phylum Pseudomonadota; class Alphaproteobacteria; order Rhodobacterales; family Rhodobacteraceae; genus JAJNPS01. The sequence goes on from JANPKV010000358.1 coordinate 10,308, forward strand.
CGACCCTTCTTGCATCGGCAGATCCGGCCGCAGGCGAAAAGGTCTTTGCCAAATGCAAGTCCTGCCACAAGCTGGACGGCACCGATGGCACTGGCCCGCATCTGAACGGGATCGTCGGACGCGCGCATGCCGCGATCGAGGGCTTCAAGTATTCCGAGGCAAACCTTGCGCTTCAGAGCGAACCCTGGACGCCCGAGGCGATCGACGCCTTTGTCAAGAACCCCAAAGGCTACATGCCGGGGACCATCATGGCCTTTGCCGGTCTGCCCAAGCCCGAAGACCGCGCCAATCTGATCGCCTATCTGTCCACCACCACACCCTGACGGATGGCGCGATCAAAGGCAAAAGGCCGCTCCTGTCGGGGCGGCCTTTTTACATTATTGCGTCCCGCATCACGCAAACGCAACTTGATGCATCGACAAGTGTCGCTTTAGCATAAATGTATATAAAAGAGCGTCCCGGGCAGGTGCCCGACCCCAGTGCGGAGATGTAAGGAAAGTGCAGATGCAGCGCAGCGCCCGGCCAACAGAACGCGCTTCCCTCGTCGCCAGAACGGCAGTGGCGCGCAAACCATCTCACGGGGTGTCAGCTCTGGCATTCGGGATCGGGGCTGCGGTCATGCTGCTGGCCGCAATGACGGTGTCGGCCCGCGCCGAAACGGTGATCAAGTCGCATGGCATCTCCACCTTTGGCGAATTGAAATACGCGGCGGATTTCAAGCATCTCGACTATGTGAATCCTGACGCGCCGAAAGGTGGCGAGATTTCGCAATGGGCACCGGGGACGTTCGATTCACTCAACAACTATTCGGTCAAGGGCGTCGCGGCGGCTCTGTCCTCGATTCCTTACGAGTCCATCCTGACCGGCACGTCCGACGAAATCGGATCTGTCTATTGTCTGATGTGCGAGACGATGGAATACCCCGAGGACCGGTCCTGGGTGATCTTCAACCTGCGCAAGGACGTGACATTCTCGGATGGCACGCCGATGACTGCCGAGGATGTGCTGTTCAGTTATGAGCTGTTTCGCGACAAGGGCATCGCCGAATTCCGGTCGGTCGCAAACGAGAAATACCAGTCCGTCGAAGTCCTGGACCCCCATCGGATCAAGTTCACCTTTACCCCCGGGATCAGTTTCCGCGACATGCCGGCCTCGGCAGGCGGGGTGCCGATCTTTTCCGAGGCCGACTATGTCGCCAACAAGCGCGATCTCGAAGAGTCGAGCCTTGTGCCCTTTGTCGGCACGGGTGCCTATCTTCTGGACAGCCTCCAGCCGGGGCAAAAGATCATCTACAAGCGCAATCCCGATTACTGGGGGGCCAATCATCCGCTGAACATCGGGCGCAACAATTTCGACCGCATCCGGATCGAGTATTTCGGCGATGACACGGCGGCGCTGGAGGGGTTCAAGGCGGGCGTCTATACCTTCCGCTCCGAAAACTCGTCCAAGAACTGGGCCACGGCCTATGATTTCGAAAACCTCACCAACGGCACGGTGATCAAGGCGGAACTGCCCAATGGCAACATTGCCTCGGGGCAGGGCTTTCTGTTCAACCTGCGACGCGAGCAGTTCAAGGATCCGCGCGTCCGCGAGGCGATCGGCCTGATGTTCAACTTTGAATGGTCGAACAAGACGCTGTTCTATGATCTGTACGAGCGGATCAATTCGATCTGGCAGAACACCGACATGGCCGCCGTGGGGGCGCCGACCCCAGAGGAAATCGCGATCCTGCAGCCTCTGGTCGACGAAGGTCTGCTGCCTGCCTCCATCCTGACGGACGAGGCCGTGATGGCCCCGGTGTCAACCGTCGAGCGGTCGCTGGACCGGGGCAATCTGCGCAAGGCCTCTGCCCTGCTGGACGAAGCGGGCTGGATCGCGGGCGATGACGGCATGCGCCGCAACGCCGCGGGCCAGACGCTGCGGGTCGAATTTGTCGAAGACAGCCCCGCCTTTGAGCGCGTGATCAACCCCTATGTCGAGAACCTGCGCGCGCTGGGCGTCGATGCGGTGCTGACCCTGGTGGACCCGGCCCAGATGAGCCAGCGCAGCGATCCGCCGACGTTTGATTTCGACATCATCGTCGGCAGCGCCATCAACGGCGGCTACGAGCCGGGCTCGGAACTGAAACAGGCCTATGCGACGGTGACCGCGAACAACTCCACCCGCAACCGCGCTGGCCTGAACAACCCGGTTCTGGACAGGCTGACGACGACTGTCGAAGCGGCAAAGACGCGCGAGGAACTGGATGTCGCGGTAAAGGCGCTGGACCGCGTGTTGCGAACCGAACGGTTCTGGATCCCGCAATGGTACAAGCCGACCTACTGGGTGGCCTATTACGACCAGTTCGAACACCCCGAAACCCTGCCGCCCTACGCCTTGGGCGAGATGGACTTCTGGTGGTTCAACCCCGAAAAGGCAGAAAAGCTCAAGGCCGCAGGCGTGCTGAAGTAGCAGATGATCGCCTACATTGTCCGCCGCCTGCTGCTGGTGATCCCGACCTTGTTCGGGATCATGGTGATCAACTTTGCGCTGACGCAATTCGTGCCCGGCGGACCCTTTGATTCCATCGAGGCGCGTCTGGACGGCGAGGCCGATACCCTTGGCGCGGGCGCCGACGACGCGGGCCAGACGGCGACCCCCGGAGAAGACGCCCAAGGCGGCTATACCGGCGCGCGCGGGCTGCCGCCCGAATTTCGCGCCAAGCTGGAGGTGGAGTTCGGCTTTGCGCGGTTCATCTGCGCCGAAGGATACGAGGGCACGCTGGCCCAACAGGCGCGCGATTGTGAAAAGGAGATGATCCCGGCGGCGGAGCGTTTCCTGATCATGATGGGCAAATTCGTCCGCTTCGATTTTGGTGAAAGCTATTTCCGGTCGAAAAGCGTGGTGGACCTTGTGCTCGAAAAGATGCCGGTGTCGATCACGCTTGGTCTCTGGTCGACGCTGATCGCCTATCTGGTGTCGATCCCCTTGGGCATCCGCAAGGCCGTTCGTGACGGCTCGACCTTTGACAGCTGGACCTCCGGCATCATCATCGCCGCCTATTCGATCCCGGGGCTGCTGGTTGCGGTGCTGCTCTTGGTGCTGTTTGCAGGCGGGTCCTACTGGCAGATCTTTCCGTTGCGCGGGCTGACTTCGGAAAACTTCGAGGAACTGTCATGGCTGGGAAAGATCGGTGACTACTTCTGGCACATCACCCTGCCGGTTCTGGCCTCCACCATCTCGTCCTTTGCCACGCTGACCTTGCTGACCAAGAACAGTTTTCTGGACGAGATCAAGAAGCAGTATGTGATGACCGCCCGCGCCAAGGGCCTGTCCGAATCCCGCGTGCTTTATGGTCATGTGTTCCGCAATGCGATGCTGATCGTCATTGCCGGATTCCCCGCATTGTTCATCGGTGTCTTTTTCGGCGGCTCGCTGATCATCGAGACGATCTTTTCGCTCGACGGGCTGGGACAGCTCGGGTTCCAGTCGGCAGTTCAGCGCGACTATCCCGTGGTCTTTGGCACGCTCTTTGCGTTCGGCCTGATGGGCTTGGTCGTCGGCATCATCTCGGACCTGATGTATGTCTGGATCGACCCCCGCATCGATTTCGAGCGGAGGGGCTAGATGCGGCTTTCCCCCCTCAACCAGCGGCGCTGGCGAAACTTCAAGGCGAACCGACGCGCGTTTTGGTCCTTGTGGATCTTTGCAGTCTTGTTCGGCATTTCGCTTTTCGCCGAGGTGCTGGCCAATGACCGCCCGCTTCTGGTCAGCTATCGCGGTGAATGGCGAATGCCCTTCCTGCAGTTCTATTCCGAAAAGGATTTCGGCGGCGATTTCGGGACCGAGGCGAACTACAAGTCGCCCGAGGTCGAATGCCTGATCCTGACGGGGGGGCTCATTGACTGCTTCGATGCGCCCCAGGACATGGCGCAGGCGGTCAATGACGGGACGTTCGATACCTCAACCGAAGGGTTCGTCAAAGGGTCGATCCTCTGGCCTCTGATCCCCTACAAGTACAACACCATCAACGATCTTGGCGGGCAGGCGGCGCCATCCGCGCCCGACGGAACGCATTGGCTCGGCACCGATGACACGTCGCGCGATGTGCTTGCGCGGGTGATCTACGGGTTTCGCCTTTCGGTGGCGTTCGGCCTGATCGTCACGCTCTTGACCTCGATCATCGGGATCGCGCTGGGGGCGGTCCAGGGCTATTTCGGCGGCAAGGTCGATCTCTTTGTCCAGCGCCTGCTGGAGATCTGGGGCGGCGTGCCGGAGTTGTATTTCATCATCATCGTATTCTCGGTCTGGCAGCGAAGTTTCTGGATATTGCTGCTGATCATGGTCCTTTTCGGCTGGACGCGACTGATCGGAGTGGTCAGGGCCGAATTCCTCCGGGCGCGCAATTTCGAATACGTGCGTGCGGCCCGTGCGCTGGGGGTGCCCGACCGCGTGATCATGTTCCGCCACGTCCTGCCGAACGCGATGGTGGCCACGCTGACCATGCTGCCTTTCGTCATTTCAGGCACCATCGGGTCGCTGGCGGCGCTTGATTATCTGGGCTTTGGCCTGCCCTCGTCACTGCCGTCGCTTGGGCAACTGGCGCGGCAGGCGCAGCAGAACCTGCAGATGCCGTCGCTGGCCTTTACCGCGTTCTTCACCTTTGCCATCATGCTCAGCCTTCTGGTGTTCATCTTCGAAGGCGTCCGCGATGCCTTTGATCCGCGAAAGACCTTCCGATGAGGGGGTGTTGCGCATGAACGTGCTGGAAGTGCGCGATCTGTGGGTCCGGTTCCGTCAGGACGGCCGCCTGATCGAGGCGGTCAAGGGCATCGACCTGACGGTGAAAAAGGGCGAGACCCTCGCGCTGGTCGGCGAAAGCGGGTCCGGCAAGTCGGTCTCGGCATTGGCGACGGTCGGGCTGTTGCAGGACAATGCCGATGTGTCGGGGTCCGTCCTCTACGACGGCAAGGAACTGGTCGGCGCCAGCCTCGCCGAGTTGCGGCGCATCCGTGGCAACGATGTCAGCTTCATCTTCCAGGAACCGATGACATCGCTGAATCCGCTCCATACGATCGAAAAGCAGCTGGCCGAAAGCCTTGCGCTGCATCAGGGCCTGTCGGGGGGGCAGTCGCGCGCGCGCATTCTGGAACTGATGCACAAGGTTGGCATCCGGGACGCCGAAAGCCGCCTTGGCGCCTATCCGCATCAACTGTCGGGGGGGCAGCGCCAGCGCGTGATGATCGCCATTGCGCTGGCCAACGGGCCGGAGCTTTTGATCGCCGATGAACCGACCACCGCCTTGGACGTGACGATCCAGGCCCAGATCCTTGATCTGCTTGCCGATCTGAAAAAGTCCGAGGGGCTCAGCCTCTTGTTCATCACGCATGACCTCGGCATCGTGCGACGTATCGCCGACCGCGTCTGCGTGATGCAGGGTGGCGAGATCGTGGAGCAAGGCGTCACGTCTGAGGTTTTCGCCAACCCACAACACCCCTATACCCGGAAACTCCTCGCGGCAGAGCCTTCGGGGCGGCCCGACAGCGTGGCCCAAACGGCACCTGTCGTGGTCGAGGCCAAAAACCTCCGGGTGTGGTTTCCGATCCAGCGCGGCCTGATGCGCCGGACCGTCGGCCATGTGCAGGCGGTCAATGATGCGACATTTACCGTGCGCGCAGGTGAAACGCTGGGCGTCGTGGGCGAAAGCGGGTCGGGCAAGACGACGCTGGCGCTGGCTGTGCTGCGGCTGGTGGAATCGAGCGGTCCCATCCTGTTCCAGGGCCGCGATCTGCGTGCACATGTCGGCGCCGATCTGCGCGCCGTGCGACGTGACTTGCAGGTGGTGTTTCAAGACCCGTTTGGCAGCCTGTCGCCACGCATGACGGCCGAACAGATCATCGCCGAGGGCTTGGGCGTGCATGGGGTCGAACCGGGCCGCAACCGCCGCGACATGGTAGCCGAGATCATGACCGAGGTCGGCCTCGACCCGACTGCGATGGAACGCTATCCGCATGAGTTCTCCGGCGGCCAGCGCCAGCGCATCGCCATCGCGCGCGCCATGATCCTGCGCCCCGCCCTGGTCGTGCTGGATGAGCCGACATCCGCGCTGGACATGACCGTTCAGGTCCAGATCGTGGACTTGCTGCGCGCGTTGCAGCGCAAATACGGGCTGGCCTATATCTTCATCAGCCACGACCTGCGCGTGATCCGTGCCCTGGCGCACAAGGTGATCGTGATGCGGGCAGGCGACGTGGTGGAGGCGGGCGCAGGTGACGCGATCTTTGCCGCGCCTCAGTCGGATTACACACGCGAATTGCTGCAGGCGGCCTTCGGGACAACCGCTTCGTGAAGGTGCTGCTGGTCCACCAGAACTATCCGGGCCAGTTCCTTCATCTTGCGCCCGAACTGCGACGTCGCGGGCACCAGGTTCTGGTGCTGACCGACGCAAAGAACACCCAGACGCGCGAGGGCGACAGCGTCCGCTACCGCCACGACGCGCCCGAGGTTGATCCCGCCCAGACCCGCCTCGGGCGCAAATACACCACGATGAGCGATCGCGGCGTTACCGTCGCCCGCGCCGCCCAGACGCTGAAACAGCGCGATGGCTATGTGCCGGATGTGATCTTCGGCCATTCCGGCTGGGGCGAGACCTTGTTTCTGAAAGAGGTCTGGCCCACCGCCAGGCTGGTCGTCTATGCCGAATTCTACTATCGCGGCATCGGCGCGGATGTCGGGTTCGATCCCGAATTCGGCACGTCGGGCTTTGACCAGATCATGATCGCCCAAGGCCGGGCAGCGCATCTTGCGCATGGGATCGTGCATGCGGACGCGGCGGTATCACCGACGCGCTGGCAGGCCGATACCCATCCGGAGATTCTGCGCGGACATATGCATGTGATCCATGACGGGATCGACACCGAGGCGCTCAGGCCGGATCCCTCCACCTTTGTCGATCTGCCGGACGGGCGCCGGATCAAGTCGGGCGACGAGGTTCTGACCTTCGTGAACCGCAACCTTGAACCGTACCGCGGCTATCACGTCTTCATGCGGATGCTGCCGGACATTCTGGCCGCGCGCCCCGAAGCCCAGGTCGTGATCATCGGCGGGGACGGTGTCAGCTACGGCATGGCCCCCAAAGGCCTGACCGGCTGGAAGGATGTGTTTCTGGACGAAGTGCGGGACCGCCTGGATATGCGGCGGGTTCATTTTCTCGGCAAGGTGCCCTATCCGACCTTCAAGGCGCTGATGCAGGTGACGCGCGTGCATGCCTACTTGACCTATCCCTTTGTCCTGAGCTGGTCCATGCTGGAGGCGATGGCGGCGGGGGCGGTGGTTGTCGGATCAAGGACGCCACCCGTCCAGGAAGTCATCACCGATGGCGTCAACGGGCGGCTGGTCGACTTTTTCGACATCGCAGGCTGGTCGCAGACGGTGTCAGATTGCCTCGCGCGGCCCGACGCCCTCGCGCCGCTTGGGGTGGCTGCCCGCAACACGATCGTCGCGCGGTATGACCTCAGGACGATCTGCCTGCCGCAGATGGTCGCCTTGATCGAAAGCTTTGCCTGACGGGGCTGCTTGTTACGGCCCGACGGTTTCGCAAGGCACCGCGCGTGCCGCAAGCCTGCGGCAGGCAAGGTCGGCCTGATCTTCGGAAAGCCCTAGAAAGTTTGCGGCATAACCCTCATTGCCCTGCACCACCTTGCGCAACCCGGCGTTCAGGGTCGCGCTTTCGGCGAGCGCCAGCTTGAACATCGCCTTTTCGGCCTCGGCATGCGAGGTGAAGCCGCCGATGCTGACGCCCCACTGGCTGCCACCCGAGGTGGAAATGGCGACGACCACTTCCTGTTCCTCCGGTGCAAGCTCGGCCTTGGCGACGGATTCAAAGATCGGCGCGCGGCGGCTGGGTCCGGGCGTGGCCAGCGCGGCAAAGGTTTCGGTCGGTGGGGCGATCACTCCTGCGCTGGAGACGGATTCCACGGCGGTGACGGCGGCCGGGTCTGCGACGCTTGCTTCGGCGACGACGATTTCGGGCGCCACGTCAGGCAGTGGTGCCGCCTCGGGAAGGACTTCGGCCTCGGCGACGACCACTTCGGGCGCAGGCGTGGCAATCAGGCTTGCCGGGCGGGACGGCGGGCGCAGGGATGAGGCCAGCACCATCGCGGGATCGCCGGGGGCTTGTGCCGCCTCGGCAAGCGCCAGGGCCTGCGCCTCCAGCGTTCCTGCCGCAGCTCCTTCGGCCAGCGCGACAGCCTGCGCATCAAGGGTACCCGGTGCGGGCGGCGCTGTGCTGCCGGCCAGCGCCAGTGCCTGCGCTTCAAGCGTGCCCGCCGGAGGTGGTGCGACGTCGGCGGTCGGTGCCAGCGCGGCAACGGCAAGGTCGGTCGGTGCCTCGGTCGCTTCAGGTGTCAGCGCGGCGCTTTCGGTCAGCAGCGCTTCGGCTGCGGGGTTCGCTTCGGCCAGCGTCAAGGCCTGGGCTTCAAGCGTGCCTTCGGGGGGTGGTGGTGTCGTGGCTTCGGCCAATGCCCCCTCGATGCCTTGGGCAAGCGCCACGGCCACAGCTGCGGGAACGGGTTCGGCCGTGGGGCGTGCCTTGGGCCGCGGCGAGGCAAGGACCTGCCCCGACACGCGCAATGTCTTTGCCGAAGACCCCGGAACATTCTCGGGCAACCCGTCATCCATCGCGATCAGATCGTCCGCGACATATTGCGGGGCACCCGGTTTCGTGACCTTGGCATTGGCCGGTGCCTTGCCAAAACCAAGGTCCAGCAGTTCCGCCATCTTGGCGTTCCGTTGTGCGGTGGACGTACCCCCGAACACGGTCGCGATGATTCGCTTGTTTCCGCGTTCGGCACTGGCCGTCAGGTTGAAACCGGCGGCAACGGTGTACCCGGTCTTGATCCCGTCGGCACCTTTATAGCTGTCGAGGAACCGGCTGTTGGTGGTGCGTACTGTGGCCACGCCCGCATCAGCCGAGCGGCGCGAGAAGATGTTGTAGTATTCCGGGAAGTCGTAAAACAGCCGCCGCCCCAGCGTGTTCATGTCGCGGGCCGACGAAAGATGGCCTGGCGCGGTCAACCCGTTGGCGTTCTTGAAGGTGGAATTCGACATCCCGATGGCCTTGGCGGTGCGGGTCATCCGCTTGGCAAATTCCGCCTCGGAGCCGCTGATCGCTTCGCCAATCGCGGTGGCCGCGTCATTTGCCGATTTCACTGCGGCGGCCCGGATGAGGAATCGCAGCGCAATCTTCTGGCCCGGTTTCAGGCCAAGCCGCGACGGTGGCTGGGCGGCTGCGTGCTTGGAGATCGTGACCTTGGTGTCCAGGGTGATGCGACCCGCGCGAAGTTCTTCGAACGCGATATAGAGTGTCATCATCTTGGTCAGCGACGCGGGATGCAGCCGCGCATCGGCATTCTTTTCGTGCAGCGTTTCGCCGCTTCGGGCGTCAACAACGATAGAGGCGTAAGGCGCGGCCCAGGCGCCCGTCACGGGCAGAACCACAGCCAGAACTGCCGATACCATGACCAAATAGCGGAAAAACCGCCCGATCTGCGATGCCACGTCGCCCGTTCCTTGTTTCTGCCTCTTGGATCGCCATTACGGCAGCAATCCTTGTTATCGATCAGACTAGCATGTGGTCTGGTTCAGGAAAACCCCTCGGTTTCAAGGGGTTTACGGGCGAAGCTAAGTGTTGCTCAGGCTCTGCAGGTTGCCGCCGACCGGGCAGATATTGTAAATTTGATGAAGCGAACAACTACCTGTAGTGGATGTCATGCCATAATTTTGACCAGATCTGGCAATCCCGCCAGATCCGTCAAAGCAAAAAACCGCGGATCGCCCAACGGCGCATCCGCATGTTCAAGCGCCCAGGTGGTCTGATGCGGCACATGCACGCCGTAGCCACCAATCGCCAGGACGGGCAGGACGTCCGACTTCAGCGAATTGCCGACCATTGCCGCCCGGTCCGGTGGCGTCCCGTGGCGGGCAAAGATCGAAGCATAGACGGCTGGTGTCTTGTCCGACACGATCTCCACCCCGGCAAACAGATCGCCCATGCCGGATTGCGCCAGCTTGCGTTCCTGATCCAGCAGGTCGCCCTTGGTGATCAGCAACAGCTGATAGTCCGGCGCGAGGCTTTCGACCGCCAGACGCGCATGCGGCAAAAGCTCGATCGGCTGTTCCAGCATCTCGCGCCCTGCGGCCAGCAGTTCGGCGATCACCCGTGTGGGGACGCGGCCCTCGGTCACCTCGATGGCACTTTCGATCATCGACAGCACAAATCCCTTGACCCCATAGCCATAGCGGCCAAGGTTTCGCCGCTCTGCCGCAAGCAGACGTTCCGCCAGATGCGACGGGTCCGCATAGTCGGCCAGAAGCTCCGCAAAGCGGCTTTCGGTCAGACGAAAATAGACCTCGTTCTGCCAAAGCGTGTCATCGGCATCAAAACCGATGGTGTGAAGTGCCGCCTCCGGCATGCTCGGGATTCTCACAGTTTGGACAGACATGACGATAGTTGGGCAGCAGCCCCTTTTCGACAAGGCGATTTAGGGTATATTGGGGGTCTGCGGTAAATCATATGCGGCGAACGGGATTTCACGTGTTGCAACGGGCTTTCATCATGGCAGACAAAAGGGACGGGTCCGATAGTGACGCGTCGATTCTGACCAAGACAAAGACCAAGACGGAGCGTCCGCCGCTTTACAAGGTGCTGCTGCTGAATGACGACTACACCCCGATGGAGTTCGTGGTGCATGTCCTGGAGCGGTTCTTCGGACTGACCCATGCGCAAGCGTTCGAGATCATGCTGACGGTCCACAAAAAGGGGCTGGCAGTGGTTGGCGTCTTTTCGGCAGAGGTGGCGGAAACCAAGGTGGCGCAGGTGATGGATTTCGCCCGCCGTCACCAGCATCCGCTGCAATGCACGATGGAAAAGGAATAGGCCCCGCTTCGGCCGCCCATGCGCGCAGACCGA
>JANPKV010000359.1:0-32885 GCA_031426185.1 Rhodobacterales bacterium
CCATCGTCCTTGTTGCTGGTCCCGGATTGGCGCAGGAGCTGTCGATCAATCTTGGTGGCGATGGCACCCTGGCCGGGCGGTCGGTGCAGTTGCTTTTGCTGATCACGGTGCTGAGCGTGGTGCCCGGCATCGCGATTACCATCACCTGCTTTCCCTTTGTGGTGACGGTCCTTTCCATCCTGCGTCAGGCGATCGGCTTGCCGCAATCGCCCCCCAACATGCTGATCGTCAGCCTTGCCCTCTTTCTGAGCTGGTATGTGATGGATCCGGTCATCACCGAGGCGTGGCTGCGCGGAATCGAGCCTTTGTCGCAAGGGACGATCGAGCTTGACGTCGCGATCCGCGAAACGCTTGCCCCGTTCCGTATCTTCATGGCGGGCAGGCTGGACATGGACACGTTTGCAGCCCTGCAGGCGCTGCGTCCTGAAGCCATCGTTGCCGCACCTGTCGATGCAGCGCTTTCGTTGCTTGTACCGTCTTTCTTGCTCAGCGAGATTCAGCGCGCATTCGAGATCGGGTTTCTGATCTTTCTGCCGTTCCTGATCATAGATTTGGTCGTCGCGGCTGTCCTGATGTCGATGGGCATGATGATGGTGCCGCCCGCTGTGGTCGCGCTGCCCTTCAAGCTGGCTTTCTTTGTCGTCGCCGATGGGTGGAGCCTTATCGCAGGCGCGCTGGTGCGGAGCTACTTTTAAGCGCTTCCTGCCGTAAGGGCAGGGGGCGTTTGGCCCCCCTTTGGCTATGGGGCGATGTTTTCGGCCATTTTCTTTTCCCCTCAGCGAAGACATCCCCGCCAGATGCGGCTATGCGCGCGGTATCGCATTCAGGCCAGATGTCGGTAGCTCCGGCACACGCATCTCGCCGCAGGTCAGGAGCTTCATCGGCCGCTGACCCCATGTCTTGTCAGACGGGGAACCGAAGGCGCCTTGGGGTTGGTGGCGCAGCCAGCACCTCGTCAGGCAACGCGCCCCGCCCCCCGCAACCGGCATCACGCGTTGGCAGACATGCCTGCCTTTACGCGGACACGATCAGTTCACCAGAAACTCCGCATGCAGCGCGCCTGCCGCGTTGATGCTTTTGAGGATGTCGATCATGTCATGCGGGGCGACGCCGAGCGCGTTCAGCCCCGCCACAACCTCGGACAGGCTGGTGCCACCGGTAATCTCTGCCATGCCGGTGCCCGGGTCTTTGGTGATCCCGGCGGAACTCCGCGGCACGACGATACTTTCGCCTTCGGAGAACGGGTTTGGCTGCACTACCATCGGGCTTTCCTCGATCCGACGGGTCAGACCGCCCTGCGCGACCGCGACACGGCTGATGCGGACATCTTCTCCCATGACAATCGTGCCGGACCGCTGATCGACGACGACCCTGGCGCGGGAGGTTGGCTCCACCAACAGCCCCTCGATCCGCGCCAGCACATGCGCGGGAGAGGGCATGCGTGCCGCACCCAGGTCGATCGCCAGCGTACCCGCATCCAGCATCGCGGCGATGTGCCCGCCAAATTCCTGATTGATGACCCCTTCAATTCGTTCCGCCGTCGTGAAGTCGGCGGTCTTGAGCGCCAGCCGCAGCGAGGTCAGCGAGGTGAAGTCAAAGTCGACCTCGCGCTCAATACGGGCACCCGAGGGGATCACCCCGGCGGTCGGAACACCCTGAACGACCCTGGCAGCGTCGCCTTCCGCCGAAACACCACCTGCAAGGATCGTGCCCTGGGCCACGGCATAGATCTGGCCATCAGCGCCGTTCAGAGGCGTCATGATCAGCGTGCCCCCAAGCAGGCTTTTCGCGTCGCCGATGGCAGATACCGTCACGTCGATCCGCCCGCCGGCCCGTCCAAACGCCGGCAGCGTCGCGGTGACGAAGACGGCTGCCACGTTCTTGGGCCGATATTCCTCACCCGCGACATTGACGCCAAGCCGCTCCAGCAGATTGGCCATGATCTCTTCGGTAAAGGGCGCGTTGCGGATGCCATCGCCCGTGCCGTTCAGCCCGACGACAAGGCCCGTTCCGACCAGATCATTGCCGCGCACCCCATCGAATTCGACAAGGTCCTTGATGCGGATGGGGCCCGCGAAAACGACAGAAGGCAGGACAAGCATAAGGCAGGCGACGATCAGACTTCGCATCAGATATAATCCACCAGGCTAAGGCGAGACAGTCTCGCGGTGATCGAATAGATCGATTTCAGTTGGTTTTCCACAGCTTCAAGCCGACTGGCGGCCTCGTAAGGGTCGACCTCGACGAGTGCGTTGCGCGCGAGGCCAAGCGCAGATTCCTCGTTGGCGTTCCGCGTTGTTGCGGCCCCGATGCGTTCTTCGGCAAGGCCGATGCGCGCGGCAAGATAGGTGCGGTCATTGGCCGATGTCATCAGTGCCTCGGCCGACTGACGCGCCAAGGCGATCCGCTCTGGCGTGTTGCCTGCCAGAACGCCTGTGTTCAGAAGCGCCGACATCGCCAGCCCCCGCAACGTGGCGCGGATCGCGGGATCGGTAGCGCGCACGTCAAGGTCCGCCTCCTCGCCAGTTGCGATGTCAATCGGACGGGCGCCGGTGCCGCCTTGATAGGTCGCGTCGAACCCGGTCGGAGATGCGAACCATGCGTCGACCGCCGTGACCACATCTTGCGCCGTCGCGACCGGACCGAGGCTTGCCTGAAGATTTGCAAGCCAGGTGTCGGCATCGGGCAGGGGCGCCGTCTGGGTGGCAACGCCCGAGAAAAGCGATCGGTCGGCAAAACGGGTATTGAGCGTGCCGATCACGCTGCGCAGATCGTTCTGCGCCTGCCGTGCCGCAAGATCGACCTGGCTGGGCGTCGCGGAGGATGACGCGGTCAGCAGGGTACGCGACAGGCTTTCGGTATATTCTCCCATCGTCGCTATGGCTGTCTGGATCGCGGTGGCGCGCATGCCCGCCTCGGTGTTGGCGGAACGGTAGCCTTGCAGGCGGCCAAGCGCGGCGTCGATCCCGGCAAGGGCGCGGAAGTCTCCGCCAAGTGCTAGACCAGGGTCGGCGACCTTGCCGGTCGTGATCTCGGTCGAGGTGCGTTGGAGTTCCAGTTTCAGGTTGTGTTGATAGCGCGACAGCATCGCGGACTGCGCCATGTCGCCAAGGAAAACGCGGGTCATTTATCCAATTCCCAACAAGGACTTGATCATGTTGTCGACCGCCTGCATCACCTTGGCATTGGCGGCATAGCTTTGTTCTATCTGCAAAAGCGACTGCAGTTCCTGATCGGTGTCGACACCGTCCTGCAGTTCCATCTCCTTCAGGGCGTTCAGTTGAGCGGAGGCATAGCTGGCCTCGCCTGCGCGCTGGACCCGCGACTGAGACACCGACGAAAGCAGGTCACCGGAAAGGGCTGCAAAGCTGCGCGTTCCGGCCATGAAGCCGCCTGAGACGGGTTCGCGCGAAGCCGCAAGCGCCCCGGTAAGTGCCCGGATCAGGCGGGATTCGCCGGGACTGCCCGGAGCGCCAGCCCCGACACCGTCCCGGAGGCGCCAGAGAGCACCGCCCTGCGCGGGGTCGGCGGCGGCATTTATCCTGAGGCGCTGGGCCAGGCCCGCCTCATTCGCCGGCAGAAAGGCGTTGCCGCCGTCGGTCAGCAGTCCAGCGGCGCCTGGCGCAATGGTGAGGTCCACCGCCGGATCGGCCAAGCGCTCGACGAGGTCGCGGGCTACCGCGTCGAGTTGGCCCTGCGCTTTCGGGGCAAGGTCGTCGCGGATCGCAAACAGGCCGGACAGCCGGCCGCCTGCGATCTGGCTGGTCTCGCCCGATGTCGCAACGGGTCGTCCGTTGATCGTCAGGCCCGACAGCCCGCCAGAGGCCAGGGTCATCTCGGGAACAATCGTGCCAACCGGCGTGAAGCCAAGCTTGGCGGGCGCGCCGTCCAGCAAGACAGCCCCGCCCGTTGTGAACAGCGCCACCGTGCCGTTGTTGCGGGGCACTTCGCGCAAGGGAATCGCCGTGGCGATCCGATCGATCATCTGCTGGCGCTGGTCGATGAGCGCCGACGCGTCCCGCCCGCCTGCCGACAAGCTCTGGATTTTCGCGTTCAGCTCGGAGACATTGGCGAGGGTGGTGTTGATGTCGTCCACGGTCGTCGAGATATCCCCGTCGGCGCGGCTGCGAGACTCCTGCACAGCGACAGAGGCGGAATTGAGCTTTTGCGCGACCGAGATCATCGCATCCCTGACGGTCGACAGCCGCGCCTCGGAGTCCGGACGGGCGGCAGCCGCAATCAGCGATTCCTCCAGCCCGGCGATGCGTGAACCAAGCGAGCCCGCATTTTCCGGCGTGCCGATCGCGGATTCCAGCGTCTGGTAGAACTGGGCCTGGATGTCGCGATCCGCGCTGCCCGACTGGGCAATCCTGCGGTCAGTCAGCAGAACCAGATCCACCATCCTGCGCACACCGTCGACCTGAACGCCCTGACCGACGCCCCCGACGGCCCTTGCGCTGAGCTGGACTTCGCGTCGCCCGTAGCCTTCGGTCCGTGCGTTGGCAATGTTGGAAGACACGACCTCGGCGGAGCGGGCGGCAGCCGTCAGGCCTGAAAGTGAACTGGAAAGCGCGCCGCTGATGCTCATCTAGCTGGCCCTATCGCTTGATGTTGGTCGTCTCTTGCAGCATCTCATCCACGGTCTGGATGATTTTTGCATTCGACGAATAGGCGCGTTGGGTCTGGATCAACTGGGTCAGTTCGGCCGCGACGTCGGTCGAGGATTCTTCGCGCGAATAGCCGGCCATGCTGCCTGTCGGTCCGTCGCCGGCGTTCCAGAGATAGAAGGCGCCGCTTTTCGGGGACAAAAGATAGCTTTGATCGTTCTGTGTGATCAGGCCGTTCGGGTTCGGCACGTCGATGACGGGGATCTGGTAGATGCGGCGGCTGAACCCCTGGTCGTAGATGACGTGAAGATAGCCTTGTTCATCGACCTCGACGGACTGCAGAATCGCGACCGCAGAGCCGTTTTTGGAGATGGAGACAGGCGCAAATCCGGTCGACAGTTGGGTCATGCCGTTTGGCTCACCCGGTCGCCCGATATCGAGCGACAGATTGCCCCCACCCACCGTCAGAGGAATCTCGCCGGTCAGGGGATCATAGGGGCCGCCAATGATTGCGGTGACCGACTGCACCGTACCGCCCGCCGATTGGCTGGCGTCAAAGACGATGGTGTATTCGCCAATCACCGCCCCCCCCGAGGCAGAATCCGCGATCTGCATCGTCCACGTGTTGGACGCGCCCGCAGCAGGGACATCCGGCGTGAAGGTAAAGGTCAGCTGTTCCGACGTGCCAAGGTTGCCGAAATATTCGACCGACAATTCGTGTGGCGCGCCGGTCGATCCTGCCATGGACCCTGTCGCTGGCATGTTGACGCCAAGCCGCATCAGCGTACTCGGGTTGCCGACATACTGGTTGGCATTGATGCGAACCGGCTCAAGCGCATTCAGGGTGTCGCGCGGAAAGTTGGGCAATGTCCCGTCGGCATTTGCAGGCCAACCCAGTAGGACATGACCGGATTCGGTGCGCAACACACCATCGGCATCCGGGCGGAACGATCCTGTGGTGACCAGCGAGACCGGATGGTCGCCGGGGGCAGCATTGATCGACGCCACGTTGGTGATCGGCATGAAGCCGCGTCCGTCGATGGCCAGGTCCGTCGCGTTCTTGGTGCCGATCAAGGGTCCACGCTGGTCGATCAGGCGGGTGCTGGACACCCGAACGCCACCAGCAGAATAGCCGGTACGGTTGCCTTCCTGGATCACCACGGAATGAAAGTCGGCCTCGGCTCTTTTGTAGCCAAAGGTCGAAGAGTTCGCGATATTGTCAGCAATGGTCGCCAACCGTGTGGCATTGGCATTGAGCCCGGCCACTCCGGCATTGAGCGAGGAGGAAATGGACATCCGTTAGCGCCTTTCTGCTGCTTCGACTCCTGATGGCTGAACCTGCAGTCGGCGGCTTAAGATCGCCCTAACAGATAAAGTTTGCCCCTTTTCTCATCTGTCGGACCGCAGGAGGATGATCTCGATCCGGTTGTTGCGGTCTGCCGTCGGGTTGGGCGTGACCGGCTTGCGGTCGGCAAAGCCCGAAACGCGCTGCGGGCGCTCTCTGGCGAGACCGTCTTTGATCAGCAGGGCACGAAGGGCCTCTGCGCGCGCCGCTGACAAATCCCAGACCGGGTTGTCGATCAGCGTGACGGGCAGCGCGCTGACATGGCCATTGATGGCTATCTCATTTGCCGTCAGTGCAAGCGCAGAGGCCACCATCGCCACAATGTCATGGGTCACAGGCGCCGGTTCGGCGGTCAGGCCCACGAAAAGCTTGGCTTCGGGCAGATCGAACAGCTCGATCACCAGACCCTCGTCGGTGACCTTGGTCACCACATGACGCAGCGCCTTTTGCATCGTCATGCTTTCACCCCCGCGGGCGTTCAGTTCCGCCTGAAGTTTTTCATGCGCCGTTGCCACGTCGGCTGCGGCACTGCCGGCATCACCCCGCGCTGCATTCTGCTCGGTCGGCTTTCGCGAGGATGCGCCGGTGCCGCTTTGCGCCAGGGTTTGCTCCGAGAAGATGGAGTCGCCGCCGAACGCCCCATCGCCACCGCCCGAAATCCGGTTCACGGGGATTGTCGGATTGAAGTAATCCGCGATGCCCTTTCGCTGTTTCTCGGTCGTTGCGTTCAACAGCCACATCAGCATGAAGAAAGCCATCATGGCCGTCACAAAGTCTGCATAAGCCACTTTCCACGCGCCGCCGTGGTGCCCGCCGCCGACGAGTACCTTCTTGCGCTTAATGATTATCGGCGCGGCGTTATCCTTCGCTGCCATCGTCTCACCCCGTTTTCACACCCGCGATCAGATGTGCCAGAACAGCGTGAAGCCTGCCTTAACCCGCCACTTTTTAGGGAAAAACCGCGATCCGGACATAATCGGCGGCGCTGCATCCGTGTCGGTTTGTCCCGTCTTTGGCTTGGCGGGCGACACGCTGCGTGGCATCACGGGGACAGGATCGCACCACAGGGGGCCCTGATCATGACCGCTTTGCAGACCGCCGTTGCCGCCATTGATGCGGCCAACGCCGCCGACCCCACACTTGAGGACGGGCAGCCTGCGGCGCTGCTATATGGCCACCGGATGAGCGCAGAATTGACGCGCCTGTTTCCTGATGCGTCCGAGCCCCTGATGATTGCGGCGCGCGGTCAGCATATCGAACGCTGGCGGCTGCCGCGTCAGGATTACCCCGACGGCAAGGAGGGGTATTTGGCCTGGCGGCGCGAACAGGCGCGACGGCATGCTGCGCGGGTCGCGGGCATCATGCGGGATGCGGGTTACGATGCCGAGGCGATTGCTTCGGCGGAAAGGATGCTGCGCAAAGAGGGGATCAAACGTGACGAGGACGTGCAGGCGCTGGAAGACGTCATCTGCTTTGTCTTCCTGAGGTGGTACTTTGCACCATTTGCCGCCGCGCGGGATCATGCCGAGCTGCTTGATATCGTGCGAAAGACGGCAACGAAGATGTCGGCCGCCGGCCGTACCCGCGCCCTGGCAGAGTTTGACCTTCCCGAGGACCTGGCGGCGGCAATGCGCATGTGACTTCGCCCGCCGCCAAATGGTGTGGGCAGCGTCAGTTGGGCGCTGCGGCCTTCGGGGCGGCCTGTGCGCGCCGCGCAAGTTCCTGCCGGTACAGCGCCATGAAATCCACCGTGTCGATGTTCAGCGGCGGGAAGCCGCCATCGCGCGTCACGTCCGAGATGATCCGGCGCACGAACGGAAACAAAAGGCGCGGACACTCGATCAGCAGGAACGGGTGAAGTTGATCCTCGGCAACGCCTTCGACATGGAACACCCCGCCATATTCGATCTCCAGCAAGAACAGCGTCTCGCCGCTGGTCTTGTTCTTGGAGGTCACCTTGTACTTGGTGATGATCTCGAACTGGTGTTCGACGGAGCGCTTGCGGGCATCCAGGCTGACAGCAACCTGAATGTCAGGCTGCACCTCGCTGCCCGACAGCCCCTTTTGTGCCACGCCGTTTTCGAACGACATGTCACGGATGTATTGGGCAAGCACCTGCATGCGGATTTGGGGGGCAGGGGCAGCGGCGCCATTCCCTGCGGTGTTTTCCTCGGCCATGTCATTCACTCCCATGCGCTGCGCGACCCGATCTGGCGGATTTCCTAGCAGGTCATTGCCGCAGCCTCAATGGCGCGTCCAGCCCGACGGGTGATCGCGAGGCGTGCTGGGTGGTGCGTCCGGATCGACTTCGTAAAAGGTCCCGTCGATGATCGTGGCGCTGTTTGTCGGCGGTGCGCGTGTTGCGCGCCTGGCGGAAACGCGCCCTGACAGACCCGCCACGATGGCCCGCCGCAGCGGTGGGATCAAAAGCGGGATGGCGGCGAGATCGCTGAAGAACCCCGGCACGATCAGCAGCATTGCCCCCAGCGCGACCAGCGCACCGTCAGCAAGCGCGTCGATGGGGCCGCGAATGCCTTGCAAAGATCCCCGAAGGTCCTGCCCGGCAATCCGCGCCTGCCTGCGCAGCAAAAAGACGCCAAGGGCCGCCGCCAGGATCACAAGACCAAGCGTCGGCAGCACCCCGATCCAGCCCCCCACCAGCACAAAACCCGCAATTTCGACAAGCGGATAGGCCAACAGCAAAAACAGCGCCTTCAATTCCATCTCCTCCGGGGGGGCCAGACTGTCGCGCAAGGTGGACTTGTTGCGCCCCCGTCCCTACATAGTAACAAAAGAAGACAGGTCCAAGTCGGACCCCCCGGGTGCGAAAGATTTGTGCGGCCGGGAATAACAGACCGAGGATACCTATGAACTCGATGATCCAACTTTTGGTGCTGGCCGGGATAGCCGTATTTCTGATCATCAAGCTGCGATCCGTGTTGGGAACGCGCGACGGATTTGAAAAGCCGCCGATACCGCTGGATGAATTGCGCCCGCAGGTCCGCCGTGACTTTGAGGTGATCGAAGGCGGGCCGGACCGCGACATCACCGATCACGTGCCAGACGGCAGCCCCGCAGCCAAGGCGCTTGCGGCGATGAAGGCCGCAGAGCCCGGGTTTGTCGTGGAGCCTTTCCTGCAGGGCGCGCGGGGTGCTTACGAGATGATCCTTGTCGCGTTTGAAAAGGGTGAACTGGACCGCATCCGCCCCTTTTTGTCGGACGAGGTTGAAGCAACTTTTGCCGAAGCGATTGCAGCACGCGAACGCGAAGGGCTGACGGTTGAGGTTAACTTCGCAGGCATCCGCGAACTGACCCTTCAGGACGCGACCTTTGACCGCGATACGAGCGAGGCCGAAATCACGGTCCGCTTTGTCGGGGAAATGACGTCGGTGGTGCGCGACAAGACCGGAACCGTGGTGGACGGCAGCCCGACGGCGATCAAGCGGCAGAAGGATGTCTGGACCTTTATGCGCAAGATGAGCGCGAACGACCCGAACTGGCAGCTTGTGGCCACCGGGGACTGATGCTTGCGGGTGCGCGGGCCTTGGTTCTGGCGGCAGGCGTGATGGCCGCCCTAGCCGGACAGGCGCAGGTCCTGGACTTCGCGGAACTGCGCGGCTGGCAAACAGATGATCACCAGTCTGCACTGAACACGTTCCTTGTCACCTGCGATCTGGTCGAGGGAGCGGAGTGGGGGCCGTTGTGCGCGCTCGCGCCGCAGGCGTCGGCCTCGCCCGCGTCGGCCCGGTCGTTTTTCGAGCTGTTCTTCCGTCCGGTCGTGATCGGATCGCCGCCGGCGCTTTTCACCGGATACTACGAGCCGGAACTCGCGGGGTCGACCATCCGCACGCCGAGATTTACCTATCCGATCTACAGCATGCCGCCGGAACTGCAGCCCGGCACCGTCTGGTACAGCCGCGAAGAGATCGAAACGCGCGGCCTTTTGCGCGGGCGGGGTCTGGAAATCGCATGGCTGGACGACCCGGTCGAAGTCTATTTCCTGATGGTGCAAGGCTCGGGCCGTATTCGCCTGCAGGACGGGTCGGTCATCCGGGTGGGCTATGCGGGCAAGAACGGGCAGCCCTATCGGTCCATCGGCCAGGAACTTGTCCGTCGCGGAACACACAGCATGGAGGATGTCTCGGCGCGGGAAATCCGGAACTGGGTCAAATCCAACCCGGCGGCGGGCGCGGACTTGCTGAATCTCAATCCATCCTTCGTGTTCTTTCGCAAGCTACGGGACCTGCCGTCGGACAAGGGTCCAATCGGGGCGATGGCGCGCAGCCTGACGACGATGCGGTCCATCGCTGTCGACCCCGCCCTGACGCCCATGGGTGCGCCGGTCTGGATCGAAAAGGACGGGGCGGAGCCGCTGAACCGGCTGATGGTCGCGCAGGATACGGGCGGGGCCATCACGGGCGAACAGCGGGCCGACATCTTTTTCGGCACGGGTTTTGACGCGGGTGAAGCTGCGGGCCAGATCAAGGACGGTGGGCGCATGGTTGTCCTGCTTCCAATTGAGCGCGCCTTTGCTCTGTTGCCCGAGGGCTGATCCTGATGCGCCGGACGCGACGCCCCCTTGGCCCTGACGAAGCGGCATTGTGGTCTGAGGTTGCCAGTACCGTCCGCCCGATGTCGCGACACGCGCGTGCGGCGCTGGCCACTCAGGATACCCCGGTCTTGCAAAAGGCCGCTTCGCCCGCAAAAGCATCCGGCGCGGACAAGATTTCGCCATTCGAGATTTCAGCCCGCGCACCATCTGAGCCGCGCACGACCGTCACCTCTGCGAAAGAACCTGCACTTCGGATGGATGCCCGCGCCTTCGTGCGGATGCGTCGCGGACGGCTTGCACCCGAGGCGCGCATTGATCTGCACGGCATGACGGTCGCCGAGGCGCATTCCGCGCTGATCGGGTTCATCATGCGGGCGCACGGATCTGGCCTGCGGCTGGTCCTTGTGATTACCGGCAAGGGCAAGTCCGGTGCGGACGGCAGCATGCAGTCCCGCGGCGGCGTGTTGCGCCATCAGGTACCACATTGGCTTCAGCTCGCGCCTCTTGGTCCGCGCGTCCTGCAGGTCGCGGAGGCGCATATTTCGCATGGCGGCGCCGGGGCGCTTTATGTCTATCTGCGCCGCAGCGCCTAAGCCCGCGCCTTCCAGACAGCCGTTTCACCCAGCTTTGCGACAAAGGCCGCGTGCGCCGCCCGTTCCGCGTCGGTCAGGCGCTGCGGCAAGGGGACGGGGCGCGGACGCGGACGCCAGTCTTGACCGGCCATGTCGGATTGCCTTGGCTGACCCGGGGCTTCGGTCAGGATCAGCCCCGGCTGCCGCCCGCCGATCAGCTCGAGATAAACTTCGGCGAGAATTTCGCTGTCGAGCAACGCGCCATGTTTTTCGCGCAGGGAATTGTCGACGCCAAAGCGGCGGCAAAGCGCGTCCAGTGACGCCGGCGAGCCTGGATATTTCTGCCGCGCGATGGCCAGCGTATCGGTGGCGCGGCCATGGGGTATGGCAGGCAGGCCCGCGCGTTCCAGTTCGTAGGTGAGAAACTTCATATCAAAGGCAGCGTTGTGGATCACCAGCTGCGCATCGCCGATGAACGCAAGGAACGCCCGACCGATCGCCGCGAAGACCGGCTTGTCGCGGAGCTGGTCGTCGCCGATACCGTGGACGTCAAACGCTTCTTTGGGCATTGCCCGCTCGGGGTTGATGTATTGGTGATAGGTCTGCCCGGTCGGCATATGGTTCAAAAGCTCCACCGCGCCGATTTCCACGATGCGGTGACCATCGTTTGGTTCAAGACCCGTTGTTTCCGTATCGAGAACAATCTCACGCATTGCTGATGCTCCTGCGGCGAATATCTGCGAGCACAGCCTTGACTGCGGTACGCGCGCTGTCGAGACCTGTCGTGTCGATCACGTAATCAGCCCGACCACGCTTTTCCGCGTCGGGCACCTGACGGGCCAGGATCATGCCAAATTCCGTCTCGGTCATGCCCCGGGCGAGCACACGCTGACGCTGCACGTCCGGCGGGGCCGAGACAACGACAATCGCATCGCATTCGCGGTCGGCACCGATTTCAAACAGGAGAGGTATGTCCAACAACACGATTTCAGCCGCGCCATTGGCCGCAAGGAACCGAGATCGGTCTTCGGCGGTCAAGGGGTGCACGATGGCGTTGATCTGGTCCAGTACGCCCGGATCCGCCGCAATCAACGCGCGGAGCGCTGGCCGGTTCACGCCACCATCCGGATCCATCGCTTGGGGAAACAGCGCGGCGACTGCCCGTGCGGCGGGTTGTCCGGGAGCATAAAGCGCATGCACGGCCGCATCCGCATCCCAGACTGGGATGCCTTCGTCTGCGAACATCAGGGCAGTTGTCGACTTTCCCATCCCGATGGACCCCGTCAGCCCAAGCCGGAAGGGTGTCATGGTGCCAGAACCGCCCGGCGTGTGTCGTCATCCACCTCAGGCCTTTTGCCAAACCAGCGTTCAAAGCCCGGCGCGGCCTGATGCAACAGCATGCCTAGTCCGTCCACGACCTTGCAACCGGCGGCCTCTGCTTCGATCAAAAGCTGCGTCTTCAGGGGCGCATAGACGAGATCATTGACCACCATACCCGCGCCCAACGCATCCAGGGGCACGCGAAATTCCGGTTTGCCGGTCATGCCGAGCGAGGTCGTGTTCACCACGGTGCGCGCACCGTCCAGCATATTGGCCGCCTGAACCCAGTCATATACGACCACCTTCGCCCCGAAGTCCGACCGGATCGCCTCGGCGCGGGGGCGTGTCCGGTTGGCGATCCGGATTTCGGGTGCGCCGATCTCTATCAGGGCCGCAACCACAGCTCGCGCCGCCCCACCGGCGCCGAAAACTGCTGCGGGGCCCGAAGCGGGGTTCCATTGTGGCGCATGCTGACGCAGGTTCGCGACAAACCCCGACCCGTCGGTATTGTCGGCATGAAGGCGACCGTCCTTGCGAAAGATAAGCGTGTTCGCAGCGCCGATCAGGGCCGCCCGGTCCGTGACGACATCGGCCAGGGCCAACACGGCCTCTTTGTGTGGGATCGTCACGTTTGCGCCCACAAAACCAAGTTTTGGCAACATCTGGAGCGCTTGTTTCAGGTCTGCCTGCGCAATCTCCATCGGAATGTAATGCCCACGCAGGCCGTAGCGGCGCAGCCAATAGCTGTGAAGCGCCGGAGAACGGCTATGACTGACCGGTGCGCCAATCACGCAGGCGAGTGGAATTCGGTTTGCATCGGTCATGCAGCAATGGCCCCCTGGTCATTGAGATAAAGCAGAAGCGGGATCAGCGGCAGGCCGAGGATCGTAAAATGGTCACCGGTTACGCCAGAGAACAGACGGATGCCTTCTTCTTCGATCCTGTAGCCTCCCACGGAACCGCCGACCAGCGGCCAGTTCCGATCAAGGTAGCCGTCCAGATAGGTGTCGGTGAAAGGGCGCATCGTCAATCTTGCCTCGCCGATATGCCGCCAGATCGGACGCGCGTCGCGATAGAGTACCGCCGCTGACCAGAGGGTGTGGGTCTGACCGCGCAGGTCGCACAACTGCTGACGGGCCTCGTCGCGGGACTTTGGTTTTCCCAAGGCCTTGGCGTGAAACTCCAGGATTTGGTCACATCCCAGTACCAGACCTGGCGGATATTTCCGCGAGCAGCGAAGCGCCTTTGCCTCCGCCAGGGCATCGGCCATATCGCGGGGCGAGGCACCTTCTTCGGCGAGGGCCGCACGCAGGCCCTCCTCGTCGACCGGCACGGGCCGCACGTCGACTTCGACGCCCGCAGCGACCAGCATCTGGTGCCGCACCGCGGAGGCAGAAGCCAGGATCAGATCGGGCATGGGACACTTCTGTGCATAGACATGTTTTGTTCTCGTGTACCGAACGCTAGCAGAGTGCCGGTGGCAGCGAAACTACCCTTTCCGAGGGAGCGGCAGGCTGCGGGCAGGCGGTTTCTCCCGTTGTCGACAGGTTCGGCAAAGGGCTTGGGGCAAGTGTTGTCCGACGGGGCGGGGAAGCGGTTTATCCACCTAGGTGGTGTCGGGTGCCGATATATATAAATCATTGCCTTTAAACGATAAATTATCCGCCATGTAGCTACGCTCAGTTCTATCCCCAGTCTGGTTTCTGGACCACGGGCTGTTCAGAATTCTGTTGACACTTTCCCTAATCCGGTTTTCCACAGGGCCTACATCATCATCCTTCTCAAGACTCTATCTATTTCTTTTGAAGAAGACTCCGGCGAGGAAATGTGACCGATCTTCTGTCTGACGGCTATCTCTGGATCAAAGCGCTGCATGTTATTGCGGTCATCGCCTGGATGGCCGGACTGTTCTATCTGCCGCGTCTTTTTGTTTACCACACCGAGGAGGTCGAGGCGGGCAGCCCGACCGATCGCATGTTTCAAAAGATGGAACGCCGTTTGTTGAAGGCGATCATGAATCCGTCGATGATCCTGACCTGGGTATTCGGTCTGATGCTTGTGATGACGCCGGGGATCGTCGATTGGTCGATGCTCTGGCCTTGGGCAAAGACTTTCTCGGTGATCGCCATGACCGCATTCCACATGTGGCTTGGTGCGCGCCGCAAGGATTTCGTCGCGGGGACGAATGTTTTGTCCGGCCGACGCTACCGCATGATGAACGAAGTCCCCACGATCCTGTTGCTGGTCATCGTCATTTCGGTGATCGTCAAATTCTGAACTGTTGACTTTCGGCGCGACACCGCCTAGCGAGTTTTCGGCGTGGCCGTCCGGCCGACGCGTTTCCCGATGCACATTCTGATGGCGCCCCCATTGTGGCGAGCGCTTGGGACCGATCTTCCATGACCGTTGAACGTTTGAACCTGGCCGAACTCAAGGCAAAGACCCCCGCCGACCTTTTGGCCATGGCCGAAGAGTGGGAGATCGAGAACGCGCCGTCGATGCGCAAGGGCGAGATGATGTTCTCGCTTTTGAAGGAACATGCCGAAGAAGGCTGGGAAATCGGTGGCGATGGTGTGCTGGAGGTTCTGCAGGACGGGTTCGGATTTCTGCGAAGCCCGTCGGCCAACTATCTGCCCGGCCCGGACGACATTTATGTCAGCCCCGAGATTCTGCGGCAGTTTTCCTTGCGGACCGGAGATACGATCGAGGGTGTGATCGCCGCGCCGAAGGAAAACGAGCGCTACTTCTGCATGACCAAGGTCACACGGATCAATTTTGACGACCCTGAAAAGGCGCGGCACAAGGTCCATTTCGACAACCTGACGCCACTGTACCCGGACGAGCGCCTGAAGATGGAGGTCGAGGATCCAACGATCAAGGACCGCTCGGCCCGGATCATTGACCTGGTGGCCCCGATTGGAAAGGGCCAGCGTGGCCTGATCGTCGCACCGCCCCGTACCGGCAAGACGGTTCTGTTGCAGAACATCGCGCATTCAATCGCGACCAACCATCCGGAATGCTATCTGATCGTCCTCTTGATCGACGAACGCCCCGAGGAAGTGACCGACATGCAGCGGTCGGTTCGCGGTGAGGTGGTGTCGTCTACCTTTGACGAGCCGGCAACGCGGCACGTCGCGGTGGCCGAGATGGTCATCGAAAAAGCCAAGCGCCTGGTGGAGCACAAGCGAGATGTTGTGATCTTGCTGGACTCGATCACAAGACTTGGGAGGGCATTCAACACGGTCGTCCCTTCGAGCGGGAAGGTTCTCACGGGCGGCGTCGACGCCAACGCGCTTCAACGTCCGAAGCGGTTCTTTGGCGCTGCACGGAATATCGAGGAGGGCGGATCGCTGACCATCATCGCAACCGCCTTGATCGACACCGGCAGCCGGATGGACGAAGTGATCTTTGAAGAATTCAAGGGCACCGGCAACAGTGAAATCGTGCTGGATCGCAAGGTGGCGGACAAGCGGGTCTTCCCGGCCATGGACATCTTGAAGTCCGGAACGCGGAAAGAGGATCTTCTCGTCGACAAGTTGGACCTGCAGAAGACCTATGTGTTGCGTCGTATTCTCAACCCCATGGGCACAACCGACGCCATCGAGTTCTTGATCGGCAAGTTGAAACAGACCAAGTCCAACTCGGAATTCTTCGAATCCATGAACACATAGACGGCCTGAAAGGGCCCGATAGGAGGTTGTCGTGGATACGATTTTCGCTTTGGCCAGCGCGCGCGGAAAAGCGGGCGTTGCCGTCATCCGGTTATCCGGCCCCAAAGCCCACACCGCCGTTTCCCAGCTTTGCAAGCTACCGGTTGAGCGTCGGGCATCGCTGCGGAACCTGGTCTGGAAAGGCGAGATGCTGGAGCAGGCCCTGGTCCTGACATTTGGGGCGGGCCGAAGCTTTACCGGGGATGAAATGGCTGAACTTCAGATCCATGGCAGCACGGCCAGTATTGCCGTCGTTACTGATGCCTTGGCTGAGATGGGTTTGCGCCAGGCAGGCCCGGGTGAATTTACGCGTCGCGCTTTCGGCCACGGTACGCTTGACCTCGCCCAGGTGGAGGGGCTTGCAGATCTGATTGACGCCGAAACCAAGGCGCAGCACCGTCAGGCGATGCGTTTGCTGACGGGGTCGCTAGGTGAAAAAGCCAATGCCATCAAGGCGCATCTTCTGCGTGCGTCTGCGCTGATTGCTGCCGTGATCGATTTTTCAGGCGAGGATCTGCCGGATGGTTTATTGCAGGAGGTGATGTCAGAGGTGGACGCAGCGAGGGAAATTCTTGCTGCTGAATCTGCGGGTTTTGGCGCTGCAGAACGGATCCGAGATGGCTTTGAGGTTGCGATCATAGGTGCGCCGAACGTGGGAAAATCGACGCTTCTCAATAGGTTGGCGGGACGGGAGGCAGCAATAACCTCTGCTATTGCGGGGACGACGCGCGATGTGATCGAAGTTCGGATGGATTTGGATGGGTTGGCCGTGACTTTGCTCGATACTGCCGGTCTCCGCGAAACTTCTGATCCCGTGGAGGCGATCGGTGTCGCCAGGGCACGTGCGCGCGCAGAATCAGCCGATTTGCGACTCCTTTTGACGGCGGGGGAGGTGCTAGAACACCCTCAGTTGTTACATGGCGACCTGATCGTACGAAACAAGATTGACCTAGATGGTATGCCTGAGGGCTCAATGGCGGTTTCGGCGTTGACCGGTGCCGGCATTGGCGACCTTCTTGCAGCTGTCAGCTCCGAGCTTTCGAAACGTGTAGTCAATGCGGGAACCGCAACGCGCCAACGGCATCGCGCGGCGATAATCCAAGCGCTTGGGTGTTTGGATATGGCAGAAGCCGCATTAGGTCACGGTGAGTCGCAGGTGGAGATCGTCGGCGAAGAACTTCGCGCAGCGACCCGAGCGCTGGACAGTCTGGTTGGCAAGGTGGATGTCGAAGATCTTCTGGATCGGATCTTCGCGAGTTTTTGTATCGGGAAGTAGGAGTTTCACGTGAAACACTATGACGTAATCGTAATTGGCGGAGGACATGCGGGTGTCGAGGCAGCATGCGCTGCAGCGAGACGCGGCGCAAAGACAGCTCTTGTGACAATGCGCATGGATAATATCGGCGTGATGTCCTGCAATCCAGCAATGGGAGGGTTAGGCAAAGGCCATCTCATTCGGGAAATCGATGCGCTTGATGGGGTTATGGGGCAGGTGGCCGATGCGGCTGGGATTCAGTTCCGGTTGCTCAATAGGAGCAAGGGCCCAGCAGTGCAGGGGCCGCGGGCGCAGATTGACCGGGCGATTTACCGGAGTGTGATGCAGGCCGTCGTCGGTTCCCAAGAGGGCCTGCAGGTCGTTGAGGGAGAGGTATCTGGTCTACTGGCAGATGCAGTTGGCGTCCGGGGTGTGATCCTCGCTTCGGGGGCGTCGATGACGGCCGGCGCCGTGGTCGTTACCGCCGGAACATTCCTGAACGGGGTCATTCACATAGGTGATCGCAAGCAATCCGGTGGGCGGGTGGGCGATGCGGCGAGCGTGCGTCTGGGCCAGTATCTTGCGGACATGGGGTTGCGCGGCGGAAGGCTCAAGACCGGTACGCCGCCACGGCTGGATGGGAGCACGATAGACTGGGCTGCAGTTGACATGCAGGCGGGGGACGATGACCCCGTCATGCTGTCGTTTTTGACAGATAAGCCTGCCGCAAGGCAGATTTCTTGCGGGGTTACGTCCACGAACGAGGAAACTCACGAGATTGTTCGACGCAATATAAGCCTTTCGGCGATGTATGGCGGTCACGTGGAAGGCGTCGGCCCGCGCTATTGTCCCTCGATCGAGGACAAGGTGACGCGATTTGCTGACAAGGATAGCCACCAGGTCTATCTGGAACCGGAGGGTTTGAATGATCGGACCGTCTACCCCAACGGGATTTCGACCTCGCTACCAGCGGAGATCCAGGAGGCTTATGTTCGGACAATCAAGGGGTTAGGCCATGTTCGGATCCTTCAGGCCGGGTACGCTATAGAATATGATTACTTCGATCCTCGCTGCCTAGCGTCCGATCTGTCGGTAAGCGCGGCGCCAGGACTGTTTTTTGCTGGGCAGATCAACGGGACAACGGGTTATGAAGAGGCGGCCGCGCAGGGCATCGTTGCGGGGCTTAACGCAGCCGCCAAGTCTTTAGATCTTGAGCCGGCGGTGTTCAGCCGCGGTGACAGCTACATCGGGGTATTGATTGACGATCTAACGACGCGGGGAGTTACCGAGCCTTACCGCATGTTCACGTCGCGCGCCGAGTTTCGCCTATCGTTGCGTGCGGACAACGCCGACCAGAGGCTCACACCGATGGGCCGGCGGCTGGGTTGTGTCGGCGATTCACGATGGGAAAGGTTTTCAGAAAAGAGCTCTGAAATCGCGCGCGGCAGCGAGATGCTTCAGTCTGTTCGGTTGACGCCAAAGCAACTGGCCGCGCAGGGAATTCAGGTGAGTAATGACGGACAGTCCCGTACGGCCTTTGCCGTTCTTGGGCTTGCAGGAGTCAGCCCGGAACACGTGTCAGCGCTCTTGCCCGAATTCAAATCGGTCGCGCCGAGTATTCAGCGACAAATCGCAATCGAAGCGCTCTACCAGCCGTATCGGGACCGGCAAACGGCCGATGTCCGCGCCCTGCAGGCCGAAGAAGGTCAGCGGATCGAAGCAGATTTCGACTATAGTTCGCTATCAGGACTGTCTAACGAGTTGAAGTCTAAACTTAACCAGATCCGCCCGGAAAACATGGCGCAAGCTGGTCGGATAGAGGGCATCACGCCAGCGGCTCTCTTGCTGATTCTGTCGCGCATCCGATCGGGACAACGCGTTAGTAGTAGCAGATGACCGACAGTATTCGCGAGGCCCTCATTCCAGGATTGGAAGTTTCACGTGAAACAACGGAGCGCCTCGACACGCTACTATCGCGCGTCGCTCACTGGACCAAGAAAATCAATCTTGTTTCGCGTGATACGGTGGGCGATCTGCGCGCCCGTCACCTGCTAGACAGCGCGCAGCTTTTTCCGTTTGCCAGACCTCAGGACAGATTGTGGGTCGACATTGGCAGTGGCGGTGGGTTTCCCGGATTAGTCATCGCGATATTGGCACACGAACTGCATCCTAACCTCAGCGTGGTGCTCGTCGAATCGGATCGGCGAAAGGCGACGTTTCTGCGGATGATCAGCGCTGAAATGCAGTTGCGAGTGACGGTACACGCAACCCGAATCGAGGAGGTTCCGCCGATGGGGGCTGACATCGTTTCCGCCCGCGCGCTTGCAGCACTGGACGTGCTCTTGGGAATAGCCCACACGCATCTTGCACTCGGCGGAATGGCGCTGTTTCTGAAAGGCGAGACCTATCCTCAGGAGATTGCAACTGCGCGCAAGACGTGGCACTTCGATGTAGAGGACGTCCGAAGCGTTACCCTGGATCGTGCCGCCGTTTTGATAATCAAGGATATTCGACGTGCCTGATCAGCAACGCAAGCCCTCACCCCATATCATCGCGGTTGCCAATCAGAAGGGCGGCGTAGGCAAGACCACCACAGCAATCAATGTATCTGCGGGCTTGGCCGAACTTGGTGCAAAGGTGCTGTTGATTGACCTTGATCCACAAGGGAATGCCTCCACAGGTTTCGGAATCGAGACGGCGAAGCGTCGGCGCACAACTTACGACCTCTTGTTCGACGAGGTACCGCTCGAAGATGTCATTCAACAGACCGCGACGCCCGGCGTCATGATCGCTCCGTCCAATTCGGACCTTTCATCCGCTGACATGGAGCTTGTTTCGAACGAGCGTCGCAGCTTTCTTTTGCATGATGCGTTGCGGCAACCGGCGATGGAATCGTTTGGCTTCGACATGATCCTGATCGATTGCCCGCCCTCGCTCAGCCTTTTGACGGTCAATGCTATGGTTGCTTGCCATTCCGTTCTGGTTCCCTTGCAGGCGGAATTTTTTGCGCTGGAGGGGTTGTCCCAGTTGATGCTCACCATCCGCGACATTCGGCAAACGGCAAACCCGGATCTGCGGATCGAGGGTGTCGCTATGACGATGTCGGACAGCCGCAACCGGCTTTCCCAGCAGGTCGAGGCGGACGTTCGGGCAACTTTGGGTGATTTGGTCTTCAAGACGGTCATTCCTCGTGCCGTGAGGATCAGCGAGGCACCGTCTTTCGCGCTGCCCGTTCTCAGCTATGATTCATCATCGCGCGGCGCGATGGCATATCGCGCGCTTGCTGCAGAGCTTGCTGAACGTCATCATTTGATGCCGACAAAGGTCAAGGTGCCCGGATAATGGAACAGAAAACTGAAAAGCGCGGGCTTGGTCGCGGCCTTTCTGCTTTGATGGCAGACGTCGCGCTTGGTGGACCGCCGAGTGGCAGCGACCAGCTTCGCAAAATGACAATGCTTGTCCCGATCGAAAAACTCCGCGCAAATCCCCTTCAGCCGCGGCGGGATTTTGACGCGGCCGCCCTGGCCGATCTTTCGGCGTCGATCCGTGCCAAGGGCGTGCTGCAGCCGCTTATCGTACGCCCCTCGGGAACTGACGGTCTCTATGAGATTGTCGCCGGTGAGCGCCGCTGGCGTGCGGCGCAGATGGCGCAAGTCCATGAAATACCAGTGATTTCCCGTGATCTTGACGACACCGAAGTGTTGGAAATCGCGATCATCGAAAACATACAGCGCGAAGATCTGAACGCCATCGAAGAGGCCATGGGCTTTCGTCAGCTCATGGACCGGTTTGGCCACACCCAAGAGCGGATGGCCGATGCGCTTTCCAAAAGCCGTAGCCACATCGCGAACCAGTTGCGTCTTTTGACACTGCCGGATGCCGTCCAGGACATGGTGCGTCAGGGGCAGTTGTCGGCTGGCCATGCGCGCGCCTTGATTACCAGTCCCAACCCGCTGGAACTTGCGCGGATTGTCATGGAGCGTGGGCTTTCCGTGCGCGAAACCGAAAAGCTCGCAAGGGCTGCGCAGCCGGACCGCGACACACGCAAACGTCAGGCTGGTCGAGGAGAAGAGAAGGACGCAGATACGCGCGCTTTGGAGGCAGACCTTTCGGCAAATCTGGGGATGTCGGTGCGCATTGCGCATGAGCCGGCCGGTTCAACGGGAGTCTTGTCCATCCGGTACGCGACGCTTGAGGACCTTGATCTGCTTTGCCGAGGGTTGTCGATGCTGCCCAAAGCAGATGAGATGTAAGCCTATTCGGCTCGCATCAGGCGGCGCAGTACACTGTTGAGCACCAACCTGCCTTCGTGGGTGGTGCGCAGGACATCGTCGTCAACATGCAGTGATCCGAGCCCGACAAGCTCAGCCACCGCATCTGAATCGAGGCCGCTGCCGCTCACCGCGATGTAGCGGCTGATCAAGATGCCTTCGGTCGTTCTCAACCCCATCATGAGGTATTCCTGGCCCCATTCCAGCGCTGTCAGGGCTTCCTTCGGCTTTTCCCCAAGACCTGTTTTCTCTACCTGATTGAGCCAAATCTGCGGTAACAGAGACGTTTCTGTAGCAAAACGCTGTCCATTCACCGTCACTCGACCATGCGCGCCCGGTCCAATCCCGATATAGTCTCCCCCGCGCCAATAAATCATGTTGTGGCGCGATTCAGCGCCCGGGCGCGTGTAATTGGACACCTCGTACCCGAAAAGCCCTGCGGATTCACAAATCTCTTTTGTTGTCAGATACATATCAGCCGCCAAGTCCTCGTTCGGCAGCCCTCTCAGGCCACCTTTGGCGAAACGGTCTTCGAAAGCTGTCCCGGGCTCTATGGTCAGTTGATAGAGCGAGAGATGATCGCCGGCCCATTGCAGCGCACCGGTGAGCTCGGCTGCCCACGCCTCAAGGCTTTGGTCCTGGCGTGCATAGATCAGATCAAAGCTGGTCCGCCCGAAAACACTGGCAGCTATGTCGAACGCAGCCATCGCTTCCCGCGCGGAATGCAGCCGCCCCAGTCGCTTCAGGTCGGCATCGTTCAAGGCCTGCACCCCCATCGAGACGCGATTGATGCCCGCATCTGCATAAGCGCGGAACCGCCCCGCCTCAACCGAGGACGGGTTCGCCTCCAGCGTAATTTCAGGGTCGTTGACCATCGGCCAGGTGCTGCGGATGCGCGCCACGATATCGCCGACCACGTCGGGGTCCATCAGCGACGGCGTGCCCCCGCCAAAATAGACTGTTTCAAGCAGCCGGCCCGAGGTTTCGCGTCCGGCGCGGTCGATCTCGGACAAATAGGCAGTGCGCCAGCGATCCTGATCAATGGTCGCGCTGACATGGCTGTTGAAGTCGCAATAAGGACACTTTGACTGGCAAAAAGGCCAATGCAGGTACAGGCCAAATCCGCCGGGTTGGGGTGTCTGCACCGTCGTCAGCCCCGAAACGCCGTGACTTCGATCTCGATCAGCATTTCGGGACGGATCAGCCCGGCTATCACCATGGTGCCGGCGGGACGGATCTCGCCCAAAGCGTCCGCGAGGGCCGGCAGGACGGATTCGACAAGCGCGGCGTCCGTCAAGGTGTACTGCACCCGCACGATGTCCTGCATCGTGAAACCGGCCTCCGTGAGGACCGCCGCGATGGTGTGAAAACAGTTCCTGGCCTGCTCGAGCGCGCCGTCGGGCATCTTCATCGTGGCATAGTCATAACCCGTCACGCCCGAGACAAAGCACCACCCGCCTTTCACCACAGCGCGTGAATAGCCCATCGTGGCTTCAAACGGCGACCCTGTCGATATGCGCCTCATTCCAGACATTCCCTGACAAACTTCGCAAATGCATCGGCGCGGTGACTGATCTTGTTCTTGGCCCGCTGGTCCATCTCGGCAAAGGTGACGTCGTGACCGTCGGGCTGAAACATCGGGTCATAGCCATGCCCCATTACCCCCCGCATCGGCCAGACCACCTGCCCATGAGCCACACCCTCAAAGACGGCGTCCGTTCCATCGGGATGGGCAAGCACGAGCGTCGACCGAAACTGCGCACGCCTGGGATAGGGCGCGTCCTTGTTTTCAAGCAGGCCCCAGGTCTTTTCCATCGCCATCCGAAAATCGCGACCGTTGGGCGTTTCGGCCCAGTCGGCGGTGTAGACGCCCGGAGCACCATCAAGGGCATCAACCGAAATCCCCGAATCGTCAGCAAGCGCAACCAGCCCGCTGGCCTTTGCCGCTGCATGGGCCTTGATCCGTGCGTTGCCGATGAAACTGTCCTCGGTCTCGTCCGGCTCCGGCAAGCCCAGGGCGGCGGCGCCGATCACTTCGATGCCATAGGGCGCAAGCAGCGCCACCATTTCCTCGAGCTTGCCCGCATTGTGGGTCGCCAGAACCAGTCTGTCGCCGCGCTGAAGTCGCATCAAAGCCTTACCCGATGGCCGCATTCTGCGCAGTCACCAATGCCGCAACGCCGGCCTCTGCCAGATCCAGCATCTCGGCCATTTCGCTGCGCGAGAATGTCGCGCCCTCGGCCGACATCTGCAACTCGATCATCCGGCCACGGCCGGTCAAAACAAAGTTACCGTCCGTCCCGGCCTGCGAATCCTCGGCGTAGTCAAGGTCCAGCACCGTTTGTCCGGCATAAAGCCCGCAGGACACGGCGGCGACATTGTCGATGATCGGATCGGAGATGAGCGTGCCCGCCTTCAGCATCTGATTGATCGCCAGCCGCAAGGCGACCCACCCACCCGTGATAGAGGCGCATCTGGTGCCGCCGTCTGCCTGAACCACGTCGCAATCGATCACGATCTGACGTTCGCCCAGCGCGGAACGATCGACAGCAGCCCGCAGCGAGCGCCCGATAAGGCGCTGAATTTCCTGCGTTCGTCCCGACTGTTTGCCAGAGGCAGCCTCGCGACGGTTGCGCGAATGGGTGGCGCGGGGCAACATGCCGTATTCTGCGGTGACCCAGCCAAGACCGGTGTTCTTCAGAAACGGTGGCGGCTTGTCTTCGACCGAGGCGGTACATAGGACATGCGTGTCGCCGACGCGGATCAGGCATGATCCTTCGGCGTGCTTGATCACACCGGTTTCGATGGAAATGCTGCGCATTTCGTCTAACTTCCTGCCCGACGGACGCATGGCAATTCCCCCTTTGAATGGTTGGCCGCAGATAGGCAGGGCATATGTCAGGATGCAAGCCTGATTGACGCTGACCGGGCGAATTCCCTAATGTCGTCAATCGCCGGAAAGGGCAAACTCCATGAGCGAAAGCACCCGGATTCTCGACGACATGAACGCCCGGACGCGCGAGGTGTTTCGACGCGTCGTCGAGGGCTACCTTGCCTCTGGCGATCCGGTCGGCTCTCGCACCCTGTCGCGCAATCTTTCCGAACAGATCAGCGCGGCGACCATCCGCAACGTCATGCAGGACCTTGAGTTTCTCGGCCTCCTGGACAGCCCCCACGTTTCGGCCGGCCGGATACCGACGCAGCTGGGTTTGCGCATGTTTGTCGACGGGCTGCTCGAGGTCAGCACGATTCCCGTCCAGGACCGCGAAAAAATCGAGGCAAGTGTGGCGCCCGGTACGGGGGATGTGCCGGCGCTCTTGGACCAGATCGGCTCGGTCCTGTCCGGTGTCACGCGCGGTGCCAGTGTGGTTCTGGCCCCCAAATACGATGCCCCCATCCGACATATCGAGTTTGTCAGCCTCGCTGCCGACCGCGCGCTGGTGGTCCTCGTTTTTGCCGATGGCCGGGTCGAGAACCGTTTCTTCGTGCCGCCACCAGGCCAGACACCCTCGTCGATGCGCGAAGCCGCGAATTTTCTCAACGCCGTTGCCGAGGGCAAAAGCCTGCGCGAGTTGCGCGCCGTCGTCGGTCGGGAAATTGCCGTGCACCGGCAGGAAATTGACGGCCTTGCCCGCGAGCTCGTCGAAAGCGGCCTTGTTTTGTGGGAAAATCCCGGCGATCGGTCCGAACGCCTGATCGTGCGCGGCACCTCCAACCTTTTGGGGGGCGACACCGACGGCGCAAGCATTGACCGTATCCGCACCCTCTTTGATGACCTGGAGCGCAAACGGGACATCGCCGATTTTCTCGACCTCGCCGAAGAAGGCGAAGGCGTGCGCATTTTTATTGGCTCGGAGAACAAGCTTTTCTCACTTTCGGGTTCCTCTCTGGTGGTGTCTCCCTATATGAACGCCGATGGGAAAATTCTGGGTGCGGTCGGTGTGATCGGCCCAACCCGTCTGAATTACGGGCGTATCGTGCCCGTGGTGGATTACACGGCCCAGTTGGTCGGACGCACATTGTCCGACTGGGGCAGAGGATGAAATATGACGAACGCAAAGACCGACGCCGACCTGGCGCAAGACCCGACCGTCGAACCCGTTGAGACAGGTGCCGACGCGCTGCACGCCGATGAAGACGCGATGGAGACGTTGCGCGCCGAACGCGACGACATGCGCGACCGGTTCATGCGCGCGCTTGCCGATGCCGAAAACGCCCGCAAACGTGCCGACCGCGACCGGCGCGAGGCGGAGCAGTATGGCAGCACGCGCCTCGCCCGTGACCTTCTTCCCGTGTTTGACAACCTGTCGCGCGCCCTCGCCGTCGCGACGGAGGAAACCCGCATCCAGGCCGCTGCCCTGATCGAGGGGCTGGAACTGACCTTGCGCGAGTTGACGCAGGTTCTTGGCAAGCACGGCGTCACCACGATTTCTCCTGCCATTGGCGACACGTTTGATCCGCAGATGCATCAGGCGATGTTCGAGGCTCCGCTTGCCGGCACCAAGGCTGGCGAGGTGATCCAGGTCATGGCTGAAGGGTTCATGCTCCACGACAGGTTGCTTAGGCCCGCCCAAGTGGGTGTCTCGTCCAATACCCAAGGTTAGGGCGGCTGAAAAAGGCGTGGGCGTCGGGCGGTCGTCCGACGCTTCGCAAGGCCGCTGATCTGGCTGCTGACGCGCAAATCACGACGATGAAACAAACAAAAAGCGCCCCGACTCGGGACGCCTCATGGCAGTGTTTCAGAAAAGTGGTGCCGCTGAAGAGACTCGAACTCCCGACCCCATCATTACGAATGACGTGCTCTACCAGCTGAGCTACAGCGGCACTTTCTGGTGCGCCCCTCCTAAGGTGGGGTCAAACCTTAGTCAACCCCGGCGCACGATGGTTTCGACGTCGATCACCTCGGCCTCATCCGGCGCGGGGGCTGGTTTTGGCTCTCCCACGATCAGGGGCAGCAATTCGGTTCCCGTCGCGCTTGGCCCGCTCGTCTGCAAGGGTTCGCGCCAGCTTAGGGTGTCGAATCCGCCGCAGTTTTCGCAGATCGGGCGCCACTCGCTGTGGACGGTCTGACAGTTGTCGCAGCACCATTGCGGCCCGCGTGGCGCGGTCAATGCCCGCGTCAGCCAGCCGCGCACCAGGCTGTCATCGCCACCTTCGCCTCGTGTGATGGCCGCCATGATCGTGAGGACGCGCTGTGTCGGGTGCGTCTCAACCAGATCACCCAAGGCCCGGCGCGCAGCAGGGAAATCCTCTGCGGCCAGGTTCAGTTCGGCCAGCAGCAACCGCGTTTCCTCGTGGTTCGGCTGGCTGTCCAGCAGCGGGCGGAACCGCTTCAGGCGCGCGGGCGCGCTTTCCTCGGGCTCGATCTCGGCGAAAGCTGCGGCAAGGTCGGGATGCGGTCTGACCTCCCATGCCTTGCGCAGGACTTTGGTTGCGGATTTCTTTTCACCTTTTGCCACCAACCCGCGCGCCGCCATCGCTGCCGCAGGTATCAGGTCAGGGGACAGCCGGTTCGCCTCGATTGCAGCTTCGCGCGCCTCGACGCTCGCGTCATCGTCCAGCACCACCTTTGCCTCTTGCAGCGCAAGGATGGCGTCGCGCCGACGGTAGACGTCGCGTGGCAAAGCGCCGGCCTTGAGCTTGGCCCCGAGCGTGGTTCTGGCACCCTTCCAGTCGGAATGTTCGGCCTGCAGCTTGAGCAGGACATCCTGAGTTTCGGCATGCCGCGGTTTCAGGGCAAACGCTTTTTCGGCCAGTTTCAAAGCGGTCGCCGTGTCGCCCTCGGCCATCTTCTGCTTCATCAGGCCGCGAATCGCGACAAAGCGGGTCTTGTCGTTGGCAAGAAGCGACTTGTAGGCCGCAGTTGCCCGCGCGGTGTCGCCGGTTGCTTCTGCCGCCTGTGCGATCAGCAGCGTCGTCAGTTCAGGTCGGGAAAGATACCGATCTGCCGCCTGCGCCCGCGACAAGGCCAGCCGGTTTTCGCCCGAGGCCAGCGCCATCAGTCCTTCGGACAGGGCCGCATACCCCTTTCGCTCGCGGTTGCGGTCGAAGAACCGCGAAATCGCGGTTTCGTCGCCATTCAGGAACCGCAACACAGCCACCAAAAGGGCGGTTGCCTTCAAGGTCAACCAGAGGACTGCCAAAAGCACCAGCGCGCCGATGACGGCCTGCAATGGACCCAGCGCAAATTCGTACCCGGCCGCGGAAATGAGAATGCCGCCGCCGGTGTCCAGCAACAGACCCGCGCCAAAGGCCAGCGCCACAACGGCGGCGATGAAAAGCATGATGCGCAGAAGGGACCAGATCATGTTTGCCCTTACCCGCCCAATTCTGTGGCCAGAGCGTCGATCGCGCCTGCTGCGGCGCGCCGTTGTTCTGCAAGGCCTGTCCAGTCCGCCATCGCCGCTTTTGCCTCATCCGGCAGGGCCGCGACCTCTTGCAGC
Source organism: Rhodobacterales bacterium (assembly GCA_031426185.1). Classification (GTDB taxonomy): domain Bacteria; phylum Pseudomonadota; class Alphaproteobacteria; order Rhodobacterales; family Rhodobacteraceae; genus JAJNPS01. The sequence continues at coordinate 28,076 of JANPKV010000359.1, forward strand.
GCGGCGTCGAGGTTGCGATTTGCCAGCGCCGCCTCGGCACGTGACAGAATGGCGTCCGGGTCGTTGCCTTCGCGCGGCGTTACAGACCGCGCGCCGGTCTGGCTGCGCAGAAACGTGCTGACGCGGTCTGTCCAGCTTTCGCCCGGATTGGCGCGAAGTGCTGCATCCAGTGCAGCGCGGGCCGCTGCGGGAAAGCTGTCTTGCAGGGCGGCCATGGTCGGCAGCCCGGTTTCAGCTCGGTCGGACAGCGACGCGGGAATCTCGTTCCCATCCAGGAGCGCCACAGCCGCCGAATAGGCCTGGCCGGTATCCAATGCAGCGCGCAGTTGCCCAATGGCTGCGGTCATTCTGGCGCTATCGGCGATTTCCTGTGTGCTGGCGGCAAGGCCCTTTGCCTGTTCGAGCGCGGCCTTAACTTCCTCGACCGCCGAGGACATGTCTTCGGTTGCCAAAGGTGCAGCCGACTTCAGCGCGCGCATCTCGGCCTGCAGGGCGGCTACTGCTGCACCGGACGCACCCGTCCCCGCTGCGGCAGCGTCCGCCAGCTGTCCCTCAAGTGCGGACATGCGCGCGATCACCTCCTCAATGCGCGGATCGACAGAAGGCGCTTGCTCCGCGCCTTCAAGGGCGGCGATCCGGTCAGTTAGCGAGGGGTCAGCGGCCTGAGGTGTGGCAGCAAGCGCCGCCAGATCGTCCTGGACGCGCGTGACGCCCTCTTCGACCGCCAAAAGCCTCGAATTGATGGCAGAGGTGTCTACCGCGGCAGGTGAAAGACCCAGGACGTTGAAATGTGACAGACCGAATCCGATCACCGCTGCCAGCGCACCGCCACCAACCGCCGGAAGAAAAACGCTTCTTTGCGGTGCGGGCCGCATGGGCGGCGGCGGCAAGGGCGCGGCCTGCGGGGTTTCAACGACGATCTCATCCGCAACAGGTTCTGCAAGGACCGTCGCGGTCTCCTCAACCGAGCTTTCGGCCAATGGATCAGCGGCTTTTGGGTGGTCGCGTTGGGCCATGTCTGCGAATCCCCGTTACAAGTGCACATTTCACGTACGCCCAACCTACCCCCGCGAGCGGGAGAGCTTCAAGCGGCCTGCGCAGCCGTCAGCGCCTGCCCGACCGCGATGAGCATGGACTCTGCATCAGGGCGGTCCGCAACGAAACGCCGCATTACCGTGATTGGATCCAGCGTAACTGCAACTGCCGGGCTGATGGCCACCGTCAAAAGCGCGGCGCTGTGCGGCAAGGCCGCCAGTTCCTGCGCCAGAATTTTCCCCGAGCGGGGCGAGAACACAGGCAGGATGACGGGAAGCTCGCCACGCAAGGTTATCCGCGCCTCAGCCGTGAGGGCCTGGGCAATTTCACGGTACAGAACTGCCTCATATGTCTCTATTCCGGCCAAATTAAGCTCGGCGGAGATGTCGCCCGCCGTTTCCTCGCCGCGCAGATGCAGCAGCGGACCGGGCTCACCCGCATCACGGATCGTCGCACAAAGACTTGCGGCGCTCCCCTTTGCCGAGATGGCCTCAAACCCCAGCGACCTCGCCACCTCGGCCGTGCGGTCACCGACGCAATAAGCCTTTCTCGGCAGACGGGCACGGATGGGGCCCAACAGACCGGACGCCGTCACGGCCGTTGCCGATGTAAAGATCAGTGCATTCCAGGGACCGGGCCCAATCTCCGGCTGCAGGTATTGCGGTGACAGCAACGGGCTTTGAATCACGTTGATTGCGCCGTCAAACCGGGCCAGCAACTCTTGGGCAAAACGCGCACCCTGCTCTGCAGGTCGGGTCAGGATAATGGGAATTGCGCGGGATTGTGCGATCATGGGCTAGGTGTTACCCCCGGGACGACCCTCTGGCAACGGCAGACCATGACCCGGCCGCTTACCTTTCTTGGCATTGAATCAAGCTGTGATGACAGTGCTGCAGCCGTCGTCCGATCCGGGACGCGGCCGGAAATCCTGTCTTCTGTTGTCGAAGGCCAGATCGCCCTGCACCGCGACTTTGGCGGCGTCGTGCCGGAAATTGCCGCACGCGCGCATGCAGAACGGCTGGATGCCTGTGTGGAGCGCGCGCTTGCGAATGCCGGTCTGGGCCTTCGCCAGCTCGACGGCATCGCAGTAACGGCGGGTCCGGGCCTGATCGGGGGCGTTCTGTCGGGTGTCATGCTGGCGAGGGGGCTTGCCGCAGCGACGGGTTTGCCGCTGGTTGGCGTAAACCATCTGGCGGGGCACGCCTTGACGCCCCGGCTGACGGATATGGCGGGCTTTCCGTACCTGATGTTGCTGGTCTCGGGCGGGCATTGTCAGTTTCTGATCGTGCATGGTCCGTCCCGGTTCGAGCGTTTGGGTGGAACCATCGATGATGCCCCCGGCGAGGCATTCGACAAGACAGCCAAGATCTTGGGGCTGCCGCAGCCCGGCGGTCCCGCGATCGAAGTTACGGCAAAAGACGGTGACCCCCGGCGGTTTGCCTTTCCGCGGCCGTTGCTGGACCGCGAGGGGTGCGACATTAGCTTTTCCGGTCTGAAAACAGCCGTCCTTCGCGCGCGGAACGCTCTGGTGACCGAAAAGGGTGGCATCACGATCCAGGACCGCCGAGACATTTGTGCCGGGTTTCAGGCAGCCGTCGTCGATGTTCTTGTCGAAAAGTCACGCCGTGCAATTGAACGCTACCTGGAAATCGGTCCGGTAGACCCGGTCCTTGCGGTGGCTGGCGGCGTCGCCGCAAATGGTCCGATTCGGGCCGGATTAGAGACGCTTTGCGTGAAAACCGGCGCCCGGCTGCTCGCCCCACCGCTGGCACTTTGCACCGACAATGCTGCGATGATCGCCTGGGCGGGGATCGAGCTTGTTCGGGTTGGTGCCGTCCGGGAAGAGGATCTGGTTGCGCGACCGCGCTGGCCGCTGGACCCGATGGCCGCCGGCATGCTCGGCTTTGGAAAAAAGGGGGCCAAGGCGTGATCGGTATCGCAGGGGCGGGCGCATTTGGAACCGCGCTGGCAATCGCCCTGGCGCGCGGGGGGCGTGAGGTTTTGATGTGGGCGCGCGATCCGGGACAGGTTGCGGTGATGGCGCACACGCGCCGCAACGACCGACATCTGCCGAACATCGATTTGCCAAAAACCGTCTCGGTAACCGCGAAAATTGAGGATTTGTCGGCTGCAGATGTCGTCTTGCTGGCTGTTCCGATGCAATCCCTGCAGCAGTTCCTGTCAGATAACTCGGCGATCCTGGACGGGATGTCCTTGGTCGCCTGCTGCAAGGGGATTGATCTGCGGACCGGGCAGGGGCCGTGGGGTACAATAGCTGCGGTTTGTCCGGCATCCGACCGCGCGTTGCTGACGGGCCCCGGCTTTGCCATCGATATCGCCGAGGGCCTGCCCACGGCGCTGACTTTGGCGGGTGGGTCTGACGCATTGCAGGTGATACTGTCCACGCCGAGCCTGCGGCTTTACCGGACGGATGATGCAATCGGGGCGGAGTTGGGCGGCGCGCTGAAGAACGTGATTGCGATTGCTGCGGGGGTCGTGATCGGCGCAGGGCTCGGCGTGTCGGCCCGGGCGGCCCTCATGACGCGGGGCTTTGCCGAAATGGGACGGCTTGCCACATCCCTTGGCGCGCGGCCTGAGACTTTGGCGGGCCTGTCGGGACTGGGCGATCTTGTCCTGACGGCAACGTCGCCGCAATCGCGCAATTTTTGCTATGGCATGGCCCTGGGCCAGGGCCACGCGTTTGATCCGAACGTGACCGTCGAAGGGGCCGCAACCGCGCTTGCCATTGCGCGGCTTGCGCACCTGCGTGGCGTCGACATGCCGATTACACAGATGGTGGCAGGACTGATCGACCGAAAGCTGGCACTTCCAGAGGCGATAGACACGCTTTTGTCGCGCCCGCTTAAGCGGGAGTGAGCCATGAAGACAGAAATTCATCGCGACGGATTGGCCCGCTGTCCAATTCCGGACCCGACGCACCGAGCAAGGCGAAGACATGAAATATTGGTTATTCAAATCCGAACCAGATACTTGGAGCTGGGATCAGCAGGTGGCCAAGGGCGCCCTTGGCGAAGAATGGCACGGCGTGCGCAACTATCAGGCGCGCAACAACATGCGCGCGATGCAGATCGGCGATCTGGGGTTCTTTTATCACTCCAATGTCGGCAAGGAGGTGGTCGGTATCGTGGAGGTCTCGGCCCTCAGTGCGCCAGACAGCACAACCGATGATCCGCGTTGGGACTGCGTTCACATCCGGGCGGTGCGCCCCTTTGCGCGGCCCGTGACGTTGGAGGATTGCAAGGTCCAACCGGGACTGGAGGGCATGGTGCTGATCAACAATACCCGCCTTTCGGTGCAGCCGGTCAGCCCCGAGGAATGGCGGATCGTGTGCGAAATGGGCGGCGTCGAGCCGTGATTTTTCTTCGCCCCTGCCAGGATTTTGCGCCATAGTTTCGCAAAACGGGGCAAAGGGGGGAAAAAGAATGGAGATCGTGAACGTCGTTGCCGCCGCCATAGGGGCGTTCGCCTTTGGCGCGGTCTGGTACATCGTCATGTCGAAGCCCTGGATTGCGGCATCCGGAGTTCCGGTGGACGCCAGCGGGCGCCCGATGGGAAATGGCAGTGCGATGCCGTTCGTGATCGGTCTGGCAGCCATGATCGTCGTGGCGGGAATGATGCGCCATGTGTTTACAGCGGCAGGAATAGACACCCTGGGCGAGGGAGCGGTGTCCGGACTGGGCATTGGGGCGTTCTTCATCACGCCATGGATGGCGATGAACTACGCGTTCGGGATGCGAAAGTTTGCGCTCACCAT
>JANPKV010000360.1:0-4009 GCA_031426185.1 Rhodobacterales bacterium
CAGGGTCGCGATGCGCGACGACAGGATCGCAACCTGAACTTCCGGCGAGCCGGTGTCGTGTTCCTTGGTCGCGTATTCCTTGATCAGGCGGGCCTTGTCTTCAACGGTGATCGACATCGGGATCTCCTGTGCAGAGGGTGATGGTACAAGCCGGGATGTCGTCCAGCAGGACCGATATGTCCGCGATTGCGCGCGGATCTGGGGCAGGTAGTGGAAATCCCCCGGATTCGCAAGGGGGACATCCCCGGATCGGGCCGTGGCGCATCGGTGTCCACCTTTCCCTAACCAAGGTTGCAGAAAGCCTGTCGCAGCCCACGACACTTTCTAGCTGGAAGCGCCGGGTTGTGCTATGATGATCTTATAAAACTCTAATGAATTCATGTTATTAGAGAGACTTGTGGTTAACGGGCGCGGGGTGCGGCCTTTGGTGGAGTGTGCGGTATGTTGGCGATGTTGGGGTTCTTGGGGGCTTTGATGGCAGGGGTGGCTGCGGACGCCATCTTGGCAAAGCCCCAGACGGCAGATGGTGACGACCAAGACAATGACGACACCATGGACGGCGAAGATGCTGACGGACCACCGCCCGACCTGTTGTGGACCGGCACCGATCTGGATGAGATCGCGGCCGGCGGCGAAGGTCAGGATACCTTGGCGGCGGAAGGCGGCATTGACCAGCTGGACGGGCGCGGTGGCGATGACGTCCTGTCAGGTGGTGCGGGCAATGACGTCGCACATGGCGGCGAGGGCGCAGACTCGCTGTTTGGTGGCGGGGACGGGGATCAGCTCTACGGCGATGCCGGCAACGATCACGTCATGGGAGAAGATGGCGACGACCAGCTGGCGGGTCAGACCGGCAATGACCAGCTCGATGGCGGCGCAGGCAATGACAGCCTTGCCGGCGGCGAAGGCCGGGATGTGTTGACCGGTGGCGACGGTGATGACTGGGCGGCGGGCGGTTATGGCGACGATCTGGTTGCGGGGGGCGCGGGTCAGGATGTTCTGGATGGCAATGCCGGAAATGACACGCTGGACGGCAGCAGTCCGGATGCCGCGTCGGGCGCAGACTTCCTGAACGGCGGCGACGGGGATGATGCACTGCATCTTGCGGGCGGCGATACCGGCACGGGCGGCGAGGGCGCGGACGTGTTCTTTCTTGACGATTGGGTCAGCGACGGATCGGTCGAGACGATCGCCGACTTCAGCGCGGCCGAAGACCAGATCGTGGTCGTCTACGATGCCAGCGTGCATGCCGATCCCGTGGTGTCCCTGGCGGCTGAGGATGGATCGTCTGACGTGACGATCCTCTTGGACGGCGTGCCGCTCGCGGTAGTGCAGGGCGGTGCGGGCCTGGTGCTGGACGATATCCGGCTTGCGGCTGCGGCCTAAGGTGCGTCCCAGCGGATCGGCGTCTGAGCATAGCCGATATACAAGGGATGGCGCGGATCACCGGCCTGCGTCAGTCCCAGATGCCAAAGTGGCTTGCCGGTCTGGCGCAGGCGCGCGGCAACCTCTGCGCCGCGTCCCAGATGGGCGCCGTGGCTGCCCCAGGCGCAGACGACTTGGTCGGCCCAATACGCGGCTTCGGTTATGGCGGCGTCATTGGCCGGGCCGATAGGGTCTGCCTCGGCCCGCATCTGGCGCGGATCGGTGGCGCGAAAGGCAAAGATGTTGGTGACGCGAAAGGATCCGAAGCCAAGGGCGCGGGCGCGGCGTTCGCAGCGTTCGACGGTCGGGTCGTTCTGGAACTCAGTCGCGGTGGAGGGGTTCAGCATCACGAAGGTCGCCTTGGGGCCACCCGGCTGCCACACCCGCGTCAGGGCATAGCGATAACGCAGGCATGGCGAATAGATCGCCTCAGACGCCGCATCGCCTTTCTGGAAATGGCGGATGACGGCCTCAGGCATCGCTGACGAAGACGCGAACAGGATAAAGGGTGGCGTGGCGGACATGGCCGACGGCGACAGGCTGCCCATCGGCGGCGGCCCAGGCCAGCGCGTCGAAAACCGGCTGCGGCCCAGCGACAGGGGCCGCGTTGCCATGGCGCAAGAGTGCTGCATTGATCGCGGTCACATCAACGCGTGGCAAGCCGGCCAGACCGACCTCTGTCGGCTGCACAAAGGCGCGGATGTCCGCGCTGCGTGCTGCCGCCTCGATCTGGTCAAGCGTGACGGCATGCTCGACACTGAACGGACCGGACCAGACCCGGCGCAGCCAGTCGACATGGCCAAGGCACCCCAGCGCGGCCCCCAGATCACGCGCGATGGACCGCACATATCCGCCTTTGCCGCAGATCATTTCCAAAAGCGCATGATCGGGGTCTGGGCGGTGGAGCAGCGCCAGACGCGACACCGTCAGGGGCCGCGCGGCAAGGTCCATCGTTTCGCCCTCTCGCGCGAGGGCGTAGGCGCGCTGGCCGTCGACCTTCACGGCGGAATACTGCGGCGGGATCTGCAGGATGTCGCCTGTGAACGCGGCCAGCCGGTCGCGGATCGCCTCATCGGTCGGGCGCGCGTCACTGGTCGCGATGACCCGGCCTTCGGCATCGTCGGTGTCGGTCGCGGCACCAAAGCGCACCATGAACCGATAGCACTTTTCGGCATCGGTCACGTAGGGGACGGTCTTTGTCGCCTCGCCCAATGCCACCGCCAGAACACCTGTCGCGGCGGGGTCCAACGTCCCTGCATGTCCCGCCTTCTGCGCGTCAAACGCCCATTTGACCTTGTTCACGACCGCGGTGGAGGTGATCCCCGGAGGCTTGTCGATGATGACCCAGCCCGAGATCGGCTGGCCCTTCTTGCGGCGCGCCATGGGTCAGCCGCCCGGCACGACAGTGCCGACGATCGGCCCCATCGGCAGGCCGATATCGTCGCGGCCGAGATCGGGCGCGTAAAGCCGCGACACGGAGCCATCAAGGAACAAGGCATTCGGCAGCCCGAGCGCATCGCGAAAAAGCCGGGCAAAGGCGTGGAAGTTGACAGGCTGGTTGGAGATCGCGAATACCGCGCGCATGCCGTCCTGCGAAACGCCGACGCCGTTGCGGATATTGAGCGAGTCTGACCCCGGCAAGAAATCCGGATGCAAGCCGCCGTCGATCACCAGCATCGGACCTGACTGGGTGGCGAAACGGCAGGCGGGCCGGTTTGCATCGAACTTGCGCGATTCGATGACGGCAAAGCGGTCGGTGATGCAAAAGACGCCATTCGGCAGCAGACCAAAATTGCCCGGGCCGTCGCGGGTCACGATGCGGGACACTTCGCGCCCGTCTTCGATATAAAGCCCCACCGGCGCACGGTCCGGATGGTACATGCCGGCGTTCATCGCAAATCCCAGGGTGGCACCCTGCCCGGCCAAAAGGTCGCTCACGGCGGAAAAACTGCCCAGCACGCCATCCGGCCCGCTGTGGAACAGCCGCAAGTCCTCGGACGAGGTGACCTCGCAGACTGTATAGCTGACGCCTTCGACATTCCTGTCCGCGCAAGGTGCGGCGCTGCTTGCCTGGGCCAGGCACGCCGCCATAAGGGCGAACAGCCAGCGCATCGGGTCAGTCTTTCGGATCGTCAGGTGCTGCGATGTCGCGCTGCACGACGGGGTCCGAAAACATGCGGCGGCTTTCTTCAAGCCGGTCAAACACGGCATCGGGGCGAAAGCGCAGATCGGGGGCATATTTCAGCGTCAGTTCGGACGAGATACGCCGACGCAGTTCGTACTTGTTGCGTGCAAGGGCGGCGATGGCATCCTCGACCGGGACAGACCCCATCAGCGGCATCACATGCACCGTCGCGATCTTCAGATCGGACGAGCATGACACTTCGCCCACGGTGATCGACATGGCGTTCAGTTCAGGGTCATGAATTTCGGCCCGGTTGAGCACATCAGCCAAGGTGCGCCGGATAAGTTCGCCCACGCGCAACTGCCGCTGCGACGGGCCAGAGCCGCCATGTGTCTTCTTTTGTGCCATCCTTGGGGATTTAGGCGCTTTTGGTGGCGACCGCAACGGCGGGCTTTCCGG
>JANPKV010000361.1:0-7466 GCA_031426185.1 Rhodobacterales bacterium
GGCCCCGCAAGCCGGTAGGTCTATAACATGCCTACTGCTCGATAGGTTTCTTGCCTGTATGAAACCTGCCTCAATAACTAGACGCCGGCCTTGTGCCGGCGTTTTTTTTATCATCACGCCCATGTGCCGATGACTTTTGCAACTGCAGCATATAGGCTGCATCCGCAATATCATGGGATGGTGATGATGGAACTGAAGGGCAAACGCGCTGTGGTCACCGGGTCGAATTCCGGGATTGGCCTCGGCATCGCCGAGGCGCTGGAACAGGCGGGCGCAGAGGTCGTTCTGAACAGTTTCACCGACCGGGCCGAGGACCATGACCTCGCTGCCGCGATGGCGGAAAAGTACCATGTTCCGGTCTGCTACATCGCTGCCGACATGTCCAAGGGGGCAGATTGCCGGGCGCTGATCGAAAAGGCGGGCGGCTGCGATATCCTCATCAACAATGCGGGCATCCAGTTCGTCTCGCCGATCGAGGATTTCCCGCCCGAGAAGTGGGATCAGATCCTCGCCATCAACCTGACCTCGGCCTTTCACACGACGGCGGCGGCTTTGCCTGGCATGCGTGCCAAGGGGTGGGGGCGGATCATCAACATCGCGTCGGCGCATGGGTTGACCGCCTCGCCCTTCAAATCGGCCTATGTCGCGGCCAAGCATGGCATCCTGGGCCTGTCCAAGACCGTGGCGCTTGAAACCGCCGGTCAGGGGATCACCTGCAACGCGATCTGCCCCGGTTATGTGCTGACCCCGCTGGTCGAAGCGCAGATCCCCGACCAGATGAAGGTCCACAACATGGACCGCGACACCGTGATCCGCGAGGTTCTGCTGGACCGTCAGCCCAGCAAGCAATTCGCGACGGTGGAGCAGATCGGCGGCACCGTCCTTTACCTGTGCAGCCCGGCTGCCGATCAGGTCACCGGCACGTCGCTGTCGCTCGACGGTGGCTGGACAGCGATGTGACGCCGATGTCGGACATGAAGGACGAAAGCCAACCCGCCTATGCCGCCGGCGCGCCGATCAGTCTGGCGCTGCAAGGCGGCGGAGCGCATGGCGCGTTCACCTGGGGCGTGCTGGACCGCCTGCTTGAAGAGGACGGCCCCGAGATTGCCGCCATTTCCGGAACTTCGGCAGGTGCGTTGAACGGTGCCGCGTTGAAGGCCGGACTGGTGGCGGGCGGACGGCTGGCCGCGCGCAAGCGTCTTGACCAGTTGTGGGACCAGGTGGGCGACGTGGGCGATTTGCGACTGATCCCCTGGATGGCTGCGATGATGCCGCTGTGGCAGAACTGGCAAAGCATGGCGACGACGTTCTTTCCCGTGTCGGCCCAAGGCCTCGCGGCGCAGCTTTATTCCCCTTATGCCTGGGGGGACGGGTGGTCGAACCCGCTTGAACCACTGGTCCGCGATCTTGATTTTGCCCGCATCTGTGCGCTCGACGCGCCACGGTTGTTCGTGGGCGCGACGAATGTCAGAACCGGCAAGATCAAGATATTTGAAGGCAACGACATCACGCCCGAGGCCCTGATGGCATCGGCCTGCCTGCCCACGGTGTTTCAGGCGGTGAAGATCGGAACCGATTCCTATTGGGATGGCGGCTACACCGGCAATCCGGCCTTGTTTCCGCTTTACGAGCCGTCACTGCCGGACGATGTGGTGATCGTCTCGATCAATCCGCTATACCGCGACGCCGTGCCCGATACGCCCCTGGAAATCCAGAACCGCATCAACGAGATCAGCTTTAACTCCAGCCTGCTTGGCGAGTTGCGGGCCATCGACTTTGTGCGCCGCCTGATCGCCGAGGGCAGGATGGAGCGGGGCGTGATGAAGGAGGTGCGGGTTCACATGATCGCCGATGACGGGTTGATGACGGAACTGACTGCAAACAGCAAGCTGGCCCCCACGCCGCAGATGCTGGACCGCCTGAAACAGGCCGGACGCGCCGCTGCGCAGCGGTTCATGTCCGACAGCGCCCCGAACATCGGCAAACAGCCCTCGGTCAAACTCGATGACGTCTATCGCTGATCAGCTTTCGATCAAAGGCTGGGTCGGGTCCTTGGGGTTGGGATAGACCAGTCCGGCTGAGATGATCAGTTTGGCTGCATCCTCCAGCGACATGTCGAGAAAGATGAGATCCTCGGCCGGCACGTAGACAAGGAAGCCCGAGGTCGGGTTCGGCGTGGTCGCCACAAAGACCGTCCAGATCTCGCCTTCGACCGGGATGCTTGACTTGATCTCGCCCTTTGCACGGGTCGCAACGAAACCGATCGCCCAGATGCCCTTGCGCGGAAATTGGACAAGACAGGCCTTGTCGAACTTGGATTCCGCTTGGGCAAAGAACGTTTCGGCAATCTGCTTGATGCCGCCATAAACCGACCGCACGACCGGCATGCGGTCGACCAGGCGTTCGCCCGACCGCAAGACGGACCGCCCGATAAAACCCTTGGCCAGCCAGCCCACAAAGATGGTGAACAACAAGAACACCACCACCCCGACACCGCGCACGGGATAATTGGCCTCAGGCCCGAACCAGTACTGGATCCAGGCCTCGGGCTGGTAGGCTCCGGGGATCAGGGGCAGAATCCACGCGTCGATCCAGCCGATCACGGTCCAGATCAGATAGATCGTCAGACCTACCGGCAGGACGACGACAAGTCCGGTCAGAAAACTTGCACGCAGGCTGGCAAGGACGCCGCGCCTGGCTTTTGGTGTCGGATCACTCATCAATTGCCCCTCGATTCACCGCGAAGATAAGCAGCGCCACCCAAGCGCACAATGCCCGTTCTGCAGCGCGGCAAAAGCGAGGTCCGGCAGCCATCGGCGATGGGGGTCAGCGCGTTGGCCGCTGTCTGGCAAGTTCGCCAGCTATGCGGGCGGCAAGACGGGCGTTGTTCAGCACAAGGGCGATGTTGGCCGCCAGCGACCTGCCTTCGGTCAGCTCATAGATGCGCTGCAACATGAACGGGGTCACGGCCTTGGCGGCAACCTTGCCCGCTGTGGCGTCGCGCAAGGCGGCCTCGATCACAGGGCCGATCTCGCTCTGCGAAATCTCCGCGTTGGGCGGGATCGGGTTGGCGACAAGCTGACCCCCCGGCAGACCCAGGGCCGCGCGCATCAGATGGGCTGCGGCAATCTCGGCAGCAGTATCAAGCCGCAACGGTGCGCGCAGGCCCGATGACCGCGACCAGAAGGCCGGAAAGTCATCCTGGCCAAAGGCGATGACGGGCACGCCATGGGTTTCAAGAAACTCCAGCGTCTTTGGCAGATCGAGGATCGCCTTGGCCCCGGCCGCCACGACGGTGACGGCCGTCAGCGACAACTCCAGCAGGTCGGCAGAGATGTCGAACGAGGTTTCGGCCCCGCGATGGACACCGCCGATGCCACCGGTCGCAAAGACGTCGACCCCGGCAAGGCGGGCGCAGATCATCGTGGCCGCGACCGTCGTCGCCCCGGTCCCGCCCGAGGCAAGGCAGACGGCAAGATCCGCACGGGAAAGTTTGGCCACGTTGGTGGCCTGACCCAGTGCGGTCAGCTCAATGTCGGTCAGGCCGACATGGATGCGGTGGTCCATGATCGCGATGGTGGCGGGGATCGCGCCATGGCTGCGCACTTCGGCCTCCACCCGCCGGGCCGTTTCGACATTCTGTGGAAATGGCATGCCGTGGGTGATGATCGTGCTTTCCAGCGCAACAATCGGGGTTCCGTGGCTGCGGGCCTCGGCGACTTCGGGCGAATAGACGATGGGCAGCGTCATGGATGCGGCTCATGCAGGGTAGGGGGGATCGCCGGACCGCAGCGATAGTCCGAAAAGGTGGCGGCAAATCCCGCCCGCTCCGGCGAGCAGGCCATGGGGCCTATGCTTGCCGGACCATCGGGCAGATAGGCAAGTCGGACCATGCGCCAGCTGCCCGAGGGCTCCTGCAGGTCCACACGGATGGCAGTACCATGCCGCGTCAGGCGCAAGGTGATCGGGCTGGCCGGGAATGACAGTGGCAAGGTCGCCCAGTCCGAATGGCCGTTCGTCACGACGGTCGAAAACACCGCTTGCCCGTCGGTATGTTCGATCCCGGCCTTGATCCAGTGCGTATCTGACACACGCAACATCAGGCCTGCCTGATCATAGAGCGCCTGATAATCGGCAGTGACGGTGACGCGGGCGGTGAAATCTCCCTCAACCTTGTGTCCCAGATGGTGACCGGAATGGCGGATGAACCCGTAAAAGGTTTCGCGCCAGAAATCGGTATTGGCGCCTGTTGTGACCGTCAGGCTGTCCGCGCCTCCGGTCACCGTGGGCGGCGGATTGAGCCATGTCATCTCGGCAAAGGTCATGAACCGATTTCTCCTGAAACATAATCTGCAGCGGCGCGCAGGGCCTGGGCAAGGGCCGCCTCGCGCGTCGCACCCCGCGCCTCGGCGACGATATGGGCGGCCATGAAGGTATCGCCGGCCCCCGTCACGCGGGTGACCAGAACCGGCGGGGGCTGACCCTCGATCACGCCCTTGTCGCGCCGCCCCTCGGCCGCAGGCTTGCCGCCGTGGGTGACAAGGACTGCCGCCACCCCGCGATCCAAAAGCGCCCGCGCCGCATCTGCCGCATTGGTGCTTTGTATCTTGGACAAGAGGTTCGCTTCTTCGAGGTTCACATAAAGCGTGGCCGTCGGATGGGTCAGCAATGGCAACAGCCGTTCTGCCTTGCCCGGCGAGGCCGGGGCGACGCGCAGGTCAGCATGACCAAAAAGCGGCGAGGCTGCGATGTCGGCAAGCAGCGCCTCGGTCAGGTTGCCATCCAGCGCGATGAAGCCGGGCCAGGGTGTGTCGGCAGACCCCAGCCGCCCGTCGGCAAGGGGCCGCAGGATCTTGTCACCAGCGGCCTCCAGCGAATGGGCATCGGCGACGGCGGCGATCAGGCCGTTGGCGCCTTCGATCGCCATGTAGCGATCGGTCGGCAGATCGTCAGAACGGTAGATGTGCTGGGTCCCAAGCCCCAGCCGGTCACAAGCGGCGACCAGTTCATCCCCCTCGGCGTCGCGTCCGATCGCGGTCAGGAGGGCAGGGGTCATGCCGAACCGCCGCAGCGTCATCGCGATGTTCATCGCCACCCCGCCGGGCAGCCGGGTGATGCGTCCCGGCACATCCGACCCAAGCCGCATCGACGTCGGCGAGCGGCCGATGATGTCCCACAGGATGGAGCCGATGCACAGGATGTCGGGTGTCATGCCGCGTTGTGGCAAAGCGCGCTCGCGGCTGCAAGGGGGATGGCGTCAACCACGGGTGTCGTCAATGGCAGCCTTGCACTCACTCAGGGACCGCAAAGGTCAGTGCAGCCCACAGGCTTTCCCACACCACGCCGCGTTCGGCCGCCAGGGCCGCCACGGGTTCGCGCAAGATCACGGCATCCACCAGATAGCTGAAACCGGGCGTCACCGGCAGGCGGACAATGCCAGCGTCATCGGTGCGGTGCAGCGTCACGGTCACGTCCCCGTCCGCGCCCTTTGCAAATAACTCGATCTGCGCATCGGCACGCGGTGCATCATTCCAGAACAGCTGCACCGCCATCCCCTCGCGAAGATCGTCTGTATAGGGATTGGCCAACGCGACCAATTCCGTCTCCAGCCCCATCCGGCGGTCCGCGCCCGCAGCATCGCCGACCCCGATCAACGCCTTGGAAAACCGGGTGTAGTACTCCTTGAAGTTCGCATCGGGCAGCTTGCGGGCGGCGTGGCTGGCCATCACGTCGGTCCCCAGCGAGGTGGAAAGGTCCTTGTGCTCGACAAAGCGTCCAAAGGTCTCGATCTCCGCATAGGTCACGATATCGCCCGCCGACTGAAAGGTCGCGATGTGCAGCCCGTCGCCAAGCGATGGCATGTTCAGCGCAGGCGTGTCGCCCACACGTCCCGGCACGGGCACTTCGGTGCCATCGAGGCTAAGCGAGAACCGCACGAACTGCTTGGGAAAATAGCGGATGACCATGCCGTCAAAGTTCTGCCCATTGACAAGGCGTGCGGTGACGACACTTTCTGCGTCCAGACGGTACACGTCCGGCTCGATCCACAGCTCATGCGCCGAGGCGGGCAGGAAAAGCAGATTGGTCAGGAACGTCAGGATGATGGTGGCGCGCATTCCAAACCTCGATCACGTTGCAAGACCCAGAAGATACGCCGCAAGACAGGCCCTGCAAGCCGTGCTTGTGGCAATCGGCATGATAATTGCCAGCGCGTCCTTATCACAGGCGCATGAAGTGGTGCCGGCGGTTGCGGACATGCAGCTTGACGGCGCCGAATTGTCGTTCCGGATCGAGATGAATGCAGAGACGGTGGTTGCAGGGATCAACCTGACCGGCCTTTCGGACACCAATGACGCGCCCGAAGCCGCAACCTACGATGCCTTGCGCGCCTTGCCGCCCGAAGCGCTTGTCGAACGTTTCGCGGCTTATTGGCCGACGATGGCGACCAAGATCAGGATCACGGTGGACGGGCAGAATCTGGCGCCTTCAAATATGGTCATCACGGTTCCACCGGTTGGCGATACGGCGATCAATCGGATGTCCGAGCTTCGGTTTTCCGTCACGGTCCCCGAAGGCGCGAAGGAGGTCGTGTTTGGCTGGGATGCCGCCTATGGCACGCTGGTGCTGCGCCAGCAGGGGGTGGACAAACCCTATGACGGCTATCTGGAGGCAGGCAGTTCCAGCGACCCGATCGCGCTTGGCGGCGGGGGGCAGGTCAGCCAGGTGCAGACATTCATCGACTACATCCCGGTAGGCTTTGACCATATCGTGCCCAAGGGGCTTGATCATATCCTGTTCGTGCTGGGTCTGTTTTTTCTGTCATCACGGCTTGGGCCGCTGCTGTGGCAGGTCTCGGCGTTCACGGCGGCCCATACGGTTACCCTTGCCCTGGGAGCCCTCGGCTATGTCACGATCCCCGGCGCCATCGTGGAGCCGATCATCGCAGCGTCAATCGTCTTTGTCGCGGTAGAGAACATCTTTACCACCGGGCTGTCGCGCTGGCGGCCCTATGTCGTCTTTGCGTTCGGGCTGCTGCATGGACTTGGCTTTGCCTCGGTCCTTGGCGAATTCGGCTTGCCAGAGGGCGCGTTCATACCGGCCCTGATCGGCTTCAACGTCGGGGTGGAGCTTGGTCAGCTTGCCGTGATCGCGGCGGCCTTTCTGACCGTGGGCCTGTGGTTTGGTGGGAAAGACTGGTACAAACCCTATATCGCAAACGTCGCTTCTGCCGTCATCGGTGCCGTGGGGATGTACTGGGTGATCGAGCGCACCCTTTTGTGACGGTGCCGGCCCGGTAGCAGCAGGGGCTTGCACCGCAGCGGTGGCCCGGCTATACGCGCGGCACTTCACAGATGAGGCTTGGGCTTGACGGGGAGAAATCCCGTTTGGTCCGCCGGTTGGGGCACCCGCCCTGAAGACGGCTTCATCAAGGTTCAAACCGGAAAAGGATACGGCATGGCTCTTCC
>JANPKV010000362.1:0-9838 GCA_031426185.1 Rhodobacterales bacterium
CTATTGGCACAGCTTTGCCTGGCCCGGCGGTGATCCGTTTGGTGGCCAGACGTTTGAACGCCCATGGTTTGGCGACACCATGGCGCTGGCCAAAATGAAGGCCGACGTGGCATTCGAGATGTTCGATATCCTGGGCCAGCCCTTCTACTGCCTGCACGACGCCGACGCGCGCCCCGAGGGCAAGACCTTTGCCGAATCGAAAAAGAACCTGGACGAGATCGCCGACTACCTTGCCGAAAAGCAGACCCGCCATAAGGCAAAACTGCTGTGGGGCACGTCCAACCTCTTTTCGCACCGCCGCTGGATGAGCGGCGCCGCCACCAATCCCGACCCGGACGTTTACGCCTACGCCGCCGCGACGGTAAAGGCGAACATGGATGTGACCATGCGCCTTGGCGGGCAGAATTATGTGCTCTGGGGCGGGCGCGAGGGCTATGAAACGCTGCTGAACACCGACCTCAAGGTCGAACGCGAGCATGCGGGTCGATTCCTGCAACAGGTTGTCGAATACAAATACAAGTCGGGCTTCAAGGGCGCGATCCTGATCGAGCCGAAACCGCAGGAACCGTCAAAGCACCAATACGACTATGACGTGGCCACGGTCTACGGCTTCCTCACGGACTTCGGGCTGGAAAAAGAGGTCCAGACCAACATTGAACAGGGTCATGCCATCCTTGCAGGCCACAGCTTTGAGCATGAGATCGCTCTGGCTGCGGCATTCGGGATCTTTGGTTCTATCGACATGAACCGCAACGACTATCAGTCCGGCTGGGATACCGACCAGTTCCCCAACAACCACGCCGAAAAGGCCGTGGCGTTCTACGAAATCCTCAAGGCGGGCGGCTTCACCACCGGAGGCGTGAACTTCGACGCCAAGATCCGCCGCCAGAGCCTCGACCCTGCGGATCTGATCCTCGCCCATGTCGGCGGCATGGATACCTGTGCGCGCGCACTCAAGGCGGCCGCTGCCCTGATGGAGTCGGGCGAGATGGAGACTGCCGTGAAGGCCCGCTACGCCGGGTGGAACGACCCCAAGGCACAGGCGATGCTGAAAGGCAGCCTGTCGGATGCCGCCGCGCGCGTGACGGCTGAAGGCCTGGAGCCGCAACCAAAGTCCGGACGGCAAGAACGGCTGGAGAACCTCTGGAACCGCTACATCTGACGGGACCGGGATCGGGTACGGGCCGCACGGGCCTGTACCCGTTCATCCAGTTCGGCATTGATCGCGCCCCCCAGCAGGACCGCCCAGACGCTGAGATAAAGCCACGTCATCAGGATGATCACCGCGCCGATCGACCCGTAGATCGTATTGTAGCTGTTGAAATTCGCCAGATAGACGGAAAATCCGATCGACACGCCGGACCATGCGATTGTCGCCACCAGCACACCGACCGTGATCCAGGGCGACCGGAACCCGCCAGGCACATTCGGGCCGAAACGGTAAAGGATCGACAGGCATGTCAGCACCAGGATCGACATGGCCCCCCAGGGCAACACCTTGATCAGCCAGGCCTCGAACGTGCCAAGCCGGACGTAGCTGAGCAAAACCGGCACCACCACCACCGTCACCAGCGCAACGAACAGCGCCCCGATCAGCGCACCCGTCACGACGAAATCGACCACCCAGCCCCAGACCCAGCGCCGCGGCACCGCGCGATGGACAACGTCCAGGCCCTGGATCAGCGCCGAGACCCCGGCCCGCGCCGAATAGATCGCAATCAACAGCGACACGACCGTGGCCCAGCCAAGCGCGATCTTCGGCGCGGTCATCAGGGCCACGACCTGATCATGAACAAGCGTCGCGCCTTCGGGCGGCAAGAAACGCTCTGCCACCACCAGATAGTCATTGATGACGCCGGGATCGGCGACCAGCCCCCAGATGGCAATCGTCGCCGTCAGTCCGGGAAAGACGGCAAACATCGCATAGAACGCGACCCCGGCCGCGATCAAAGAGAAATGTCCCTCGCCCACACGATTTGCCACCGCGACCACGAAAGACCAGAACGCACGCAAACCTCTCTTCATGGCGTCAGCATGACCTGCGATGTCGACCGGCGCAACTTGCGGCCTGCCTTGACGCGTGAAATGATCACCCAAACAGGAGCTTTGCATGACCTACACCCCGCGCGACGACCGATATGACCGCATGACCTATCGCCGCTGTGGCGCTTCGGGTCTGATGCTGCCCGCCATTTCGCTGGGTCTGTGGCACAACTTCGGACACGACACCCCCCACGCCACCAAGCGCGCGATCTGTCAGACCGCCTTTGACCACGGCATCACGCATTTCGACCTTGCCAACAACTATGGCCCCCCGCCCGGCACCGCCGAAGAGGCGTTCGGCGACATCCTCAAGACCGATTTCCGCCTGCACCGGGACGAATTGATCATTTCGTCCAAAGCGGGCTACCGGATGCACAGCGGACCCTATGGTGAGTGGGGCTCGCGCAAGTACCTGATCGCCTCGTGCGATCAAAGCCTGAAGCGGATGGGACTGGACTATGTCGACATCTTTTACTCGCACCGCTTTGATCCCGACACCCCGCTCGAGGAAACCATGGGGGCGCTGGATCACATCGTCCGTTCTGGCCGGGCGCTCTATGTCGGGATTTCCAGTTACAATTCGCAGCGCACGCGCGAGGCGGCGGCGATCCTGAAGTCGTTGGGAACGCCCTGCGTCATCCATCAGCCAAGCTACAACATCCTCAACCGCTGGGTCGAAACCGACGGGCTGAAGGAGACGCTGCACGGCCTTGGCATCGGCTCCATCGCGTTCATTCCCCTGGCGCAGGGCATCCTGACCAACAAATACCTGAACGGGATTCCGGCTGGCAGCCGGGCCGCGCAGGACAAGTCGCTGCACCCGGCGGTCGTCGAAAAGGCAGTCGGTTCGGTCCGCAAGCTGAATGCGATGGCCGAGGCGCGGGGCCAGACCCTGGCGCAAATGTCGCTGGCCTGGGTGCTGCGCGGCGGCGGCATCACCAGCGCCCTGATCGGCGCGTCCAGTGCAGCACAGGTCACGGATTGCGCCGGGGCCATCGCCAACCTTGATTTCACGCCCGAAGAACTTGCCGGGATCGATGCGATTTCCGAAGAAAAGGACATCAACCTTTGGGCCAAATCCTCGTCGGACTGACCGCGCCGTCTAGCGTGTCAGATCGGGAATTGCCCGGTCCAGAAGTCCACTGCGTCGCAGCGTTGCCGCCGGGTAATCTGGATCGGTCTTCACGCGGTCTATGGTGAAATCGGGTTCTGCCCGGACAAGGTTCTTCAGCACGCGCTGGGCCTTGGTCTCTTCGCCGGACGCCATGTACAAGAACAGCAGATGCCGCATCGGGGACCGGAAACTGGGTGCGCGGTAATGGGCTGCTTCGTAATGCGCGATGGCCGCGCTGTGATGCCCGGCCGAAAGCGCCGCCAGCCCTGACAGAGACTCCCACCAATGCAAAAGCTTGGTCCGCGAGGTGATGTCCGCACCGGTCCGCGCCGCCGACAAGGCTTCGGCATGGCGGGCATAGCGCAACATCGCACCCGACTGCGCCGCATACCCGAACGGGTTGAACGGGCTCAGCGCGACGGCGTCCTTTGCCAGCACGGCGCCCGCCTCGGGATTGCTGTCGAGCATCACCCGCACCTGGCTGACCAGCGCCAGCACAAGCGCGTTGGTATCCGTCATTTCCAGGGCCTTGCGGGCAAATTCGTCGGCCTCGGCGCTTAGCCGCGCGCGGTCCGTCTCGGTTCTTTCGACGAACTGGATTTGGCGCACCAGACTGCGCCAGGCCAGACAGCGCGCCTGGGGATCAATCTCGAAGGCCTCGGCCAGCAGCGCGTCGGCCTGCCGCAGCCGTTCGGTGTCGTAGCTGAACATTTCGGCCACCGCGCGCGCGATCAGCGCATTGGTCCGGGCGGGCCCGCTTTGCGTTGCGGCAAGGCCGGGGAACGCCGCCATCGCCGCCTCGGCAGTCTGAAACACGATCTGGGGAAACTCGCCCTCGGCGATGAAATCGGACTGCGACAAGGGCAGGCTGGCCTGGTGGTGCCACAGGACCGGTCCGGCATCCGGCCCGGTCAGGCGCACGACGAGATGCAACCGGTCCGCGATCTGGGCGCCCTCCACGCCAAGCTGCAACCCGTTGTCAGGCCTATCGGGTGGCATGGCCGCGCCACCTGCACCGTAGACTTCGATTGGTGCAAACTCTGCGACCAGTCGCGCAATCGAATCGGCGAGTGCCATGCCGGTAAAGCTGCCCGCCCCGGGAGGAAGCGTGCCAAGGCGGATCGCCAGCGACAAAGGCAGGCCTGTCGCAGAGCTTGAACCGCCCGAAGGCGGCCGCAGCGCAGGGGCGCCGACCCGGCTGCGTTCATCACGCAGCCAGTCCTCGAACGCCTGGTCGGCAATATCGATGCCTTCCAGAAACTCGCGGCCCGCAGCCATCGCCTGCCGGACGGCATCGGCATCGGTTTCCAGATCGCTGGTCACGCCGTGCAGAATGACAAGATCGCGGTCCGCTTCGATCAGGTCGGCGTGATCGCCAAACGCGCGGCGCAACTCCATCAGGGCCTGGCGCAAGCTGCCGCTGGCCTGCTCGGGGCCCCGGTCCGACCACAGGCGCGCCTCAAGCCAACGGCGCGTCCTGCGGCGATCCGGCGTCTGGCACAGCATCGCAACCAACGCGCGTGCCTTTGCGCCACGCGGGGTGCAATCCCGCCCGGCAGGGTCGCGAATTTCGAATACGCCCAGAAGGCGAACTTTCATGGCTTGACCTGACAGACCCCAGTGGCGCGACATTACTTGAATGCCCTTGGCTGGCAACCTTCGTGAAATCTTCGTTAATCCCCGTGCAATGCCGGAGTGGCGGCTATGAAGGTGGCTTTTTTCGGGGCAATCTTGCGTGATTTACGTCGGCGGAGGGCAAATTGGCAGTTCTGGGACATCACGGACATCATGGACATCATGGACATCATGGTCACCACGGCCATCATGGTCACCACGGGCACCACGGCCACCATGGTCATCACGGGCATCACGCAGGGGGCGCTGGGTCGCCCCTGCTCAGTTCGTCGCTGGGCCTGACGGCCGAGGCGCTGATCGGTTATTGGGCCGGCAACGTCACGCCGCCGACGCTGGTGCAGCCCGATCCGCTGAAGGCGCTTGAATCCCTGCAACCCGACGCACGCGCGCTGGTGCTGGACCACGAAGCGGTCAGTCTGTTCGCTGCCCGCCCCGCAGCAGACGGCAGCTTTGCCGTGCATGCCGCACCCGGGCCGCTGGTCACGCTGACCCCGCCGAACGGTGACACGCTGGCCGCCCAGATGCCGGAATTGCGCAGTGCGATGGACCTTCGTGCCGATCGCCTGCCAGAGATCCTTGCGCAGCAAGGGGACATGTTGTCCTTCTTTGGCGCCCAGCAATCCCTGAACAACGACCGCCGCCGCCGCTCCATGACGTTGCTTGGCGCCGCCTATGGCGCGATCGTGTCGCAGGAAATGCGGATCAAGCATTTCTGTTCGGTCCCGCGTCCGATCGACCTGTCGCCGCAGGTCCAGCCGATCATCCAGACGCCCGGCCACAGTGCCTATCCGTCCGGACATGCGACCGAAGCGTTTGCCTTTGCCACCGTTCTGGCCGCGTTGCGTCTGTCGCGTGACCCGGCCGCGCAAGAGGCGGGGATCATCGCGACGCTTTTGGGCAAGCTGACGACCGCGCTTGAGGATGCGACGGCCGCGGACCCCGATCTGATGCTGTTCCGGCTGGCCGCAAGGATCGCCGACAATCGCACAGTGGCGGGCGTGCATTACCCGGTCGATAGCGCCCATGGCGCGCTTTTGGGTCTGGGCACGGGTCTGGTCTTCGTCGCCCATTGCCTTGGCGGAGGCACAAAGATCGCGGTGCCGACATGGCAGGCACGCGCCGACGACTGGTGTGGCGACTTCACCTTGCACAAATGGATTGCCAACCTGTCGCCGTCCGACTGGCGCGGAGACGACATCTGCTTGCCGGCCAGCGAAGAGTGGCACGTTCTGCCGAAGCTCTGGACGGTCGCTTCGGCAGAGTGGTGACCCGGCGGGCCCGTCGGTCGGCTCAGGCCACCGGGACCGCCGCGCCAGCCTCGACCAGCACACCGTGACCGGTCAGGGGTGACTTGCGCTCGCCGGGAGCCATGCCCAACAGCGCCGCAAGCTCGTCAGCGGGGGTAGAAGGACCCCCGGTCTCGTCGAGGTGTAGCGCCAAGGCGCGCGCGACGGCCGGTGCGGCGACGCTTGTGCCGGACAGCCGGGCGACACTGCCGGACAGCACACCGCTGGCGCATCTTCCGCGCAGAACGGCTCCATCGTCGCCCCGCGCCGCCAATGTGGGTCCAGTGGACTTGCCGGGAAGCTGAAACGTCACGACACCGGATGCGGTATAAAGCGCGGGCTCGAATGACCCCGGTTGTCCGGTTCTGGGTCTGACCGAACCGACGAACAGCACGGCAGGCTCGGTCGTGCCGGAAAACGCAACGGCCGTTCCTTCGCGGGTGACGGGGCTGTTGTCAAAGCCCGCTTCGGTCGCCAGTGGAAAGGTCCAGTCGCGGGTCTCGTCGTCCCAATGCCAGGCCTGCGGGTGATCGAGCCAGCTTTGGCGGCCAAAGGTGCGATAGCCTGCGGGGGTGTCGTCGCGCTGGACGCGAACCGAGATCAGGGCAGGGGCCTCGTCGGCGCGGGTCACCGCAATGCGCCAGCAGCCCGGTTGCGACAAGGTTGCAGCCCCGGCGGTCGGCGCCACCGCAACATGCACCATGCGGTGTTCGTCTTCGGCAACCCCGGTCACCATCGCCACCGGCGGCGTGCCGATCGACCAGCTTTGGCCAGGCTCCGGCCATGGAACATTGTCAAACGACGCAAGCGCACCGGGCGGATGCAGCGACAGCCGCAGCGCACCCGCACTGGAATTGTAGGCGCGCAGTTCGACAAAGCTTGGCGTGTGGTCGTCGGGCAGGATCCGCCAGTCCAGCGTCAGCTCTTTTGCGGCGCGAAGCTCCGTCCGTGCCACCAGCCGTGCGCGCCGCGCGTTGCCATAAGCCGCAACAATGCGCAGCACCGCATGCGGGGCCAGACGCGCATAACGTTGCACCTCGTACTGGAACCATTCGGCCAAGAACGCAGATGCATTGCCCGGACCCGCCAGCGAGCCCAAACTCAGGTTGACGACCAGCGGCGCGACTGGCCCACCGCCTGCACGCCGCAGCGTCTGCGCCATCAGCCAGCGCAGTCCCTGTGCGACATAGCCTTCGAGCCGCCGTCCGGATGTGTCCCGCAGCGCGGCAGGCGGCAACTGCACCGCCAGGATCGGCAGCGCACGCATCGCGGCGTCAGCATCCCCTTCGGGTGCCGCGCCGGCGGCAAGGTCAAGAACATGCGTGCCATGACTGACAAGATGGCTGGTGGACCACTGTTCGGTGGCCGGACCGATTGTGCGGTTGATGGCGCGGTACACCTCTGCTTCGGGCTCGCCGCCCGCAAGCAAAGCGTCGATTTCATCCTTGTCCAGAACGCCCCCGCAAAGGACCCCGGGCAGGTCGCGCAGTTCGGCGGTTTGCAACCAGACCGCCGCAATGCGGGTATGGGCGGGGTCTGACCGGAAACGCGCATTGAGAAAGGCAATGCCGTCATCAATCGCCGCAACAATCGGGGGCGGCCGCTGGTCGCTGGCCGCCGCTGCTGTCGGCAGGCGAAACGGCGTGTCGCTATGGTCTGGACGACCGATCAGTCTTGCGCGGGACATCGGGACGGGCGCGCCGACATGCCGCACCTGGCACCAGGCCGGAATCTCCCCCAGATCGGTCGCAGCGACATAGGCCACAAACCGCAGATCGCCTGCCCAGCCTGTATCTGCAAGGCCCGCTTCGGTTACCAGCAGGTCCCGCTCGTCCCGGGCCATCAGGAACAGATCCAAAGCCAACACCTGATTGATCGCCGCGACCAGGTTTGCGGGTCCGTCTTTGACCCGCGTCAACTGCACGAACACCGGCAGATACCAGACGTCGTTTGCCGACAGCTTGGCGCGATGCTGCGCCTCCCAGGCGACATAGCCGCCATGGCGTGCCGGTTCCTTGGCCAGTGTCCATTCCAGAATCGCAGGTGCAGGCTGTGACATCAAAGAGCCTCCCGTCAGGCGTCGTTTGGCGATGATCTGCCGCGTTGTGCCAGCAAGCCTGCCACAAGTTTTCTGCCGCTTTCCACCAATCTTTGGTCCAAGCACCTCTTTTCACGATGAATTAACGCGTCAATCGCCCCTTCGTCGGCGCAGGATCACGGGGCGATCACGACGTGTGGCCTATCCCGGTCAGACGCCGACATTGCCAAAGGTCCTGCCATGATGATCTCTGCTCCCGCCCTGATCGAAACCCTGTCCGACAATCCCGACCCGTGCCGCCAATCGGGTCGTGGGCCCGACCTTTTTGCGCGCTGGAACAGTGCACAACCTGCCGCAATCACACGGCTCGCGGGGGGACTGGACCAACGCGCACGCGTCGTCATCGGCCGCCACGACCGGCGCGCGAGCATGCTGGACCGCGCCGGGCGTGGCATGGCGGGCCTCAATTTCACCTCGATGGACTATCTGGGCCTGTCGAGCCATGAGGCGATCACCACGGCGACCGTAAGGGCCGCACAGAAACTGCCGCTGGCATCCGGCGGGACCGCCGCAATGACCGGCCTGTCGCCCCAACTTCTGGCGCTGGAGCGTCGCGTCGCCGACAGCTTTGGTCTTTCCGATGCCACGGTGTTTGCGTCGGGCTGGCAAGCCCTGCAGGCCGCGACCGCGACCCTGCTGGGCCGCAAGGATCATGCGATCATCGACATGAATGCCCATCCGGCGCTGAAGGCCGGCGCACGGCTGGCGGGCGCTGCCGTGCATACCTATCCGCACGGCTCGCTTGAGGGCGTTGAGCGTAGACTTGCGCGGTTGCGCCGGGGCGATCCGGATGCGGGCTTGCTCGTTGCAACCTCGGCGCTGTTTCCCACCACCGCCACAATCCCCGACCTGATCGGCGTGATCGAGCTTTGCGCGGCCTATCGGGCAACGCTGCTTGTCGATGTCGCCCATGATTTTGGCGCGCTGGGACAACGGGGACTTGGGGTGGCTGAACTTCAGGGCTTGATCGGCCGCATTGATGTGGTCGTTGGCAGCTTTGCCAAGACCTTCGGCTCCAATGGCGGGTTCGTCGCGTCCCGCAACACGGCGTTTCATCTGGCCTTGCGGTTGTCAGGTTCTGGTCAGGCGCAAAGTTCTGCCCTCTCGCCGCTGCAGGCCGCGGTGATCCTGGCGGCGTTTGACATCGTGTTTTCGCCCGAAGGCACGCGTCGCCGGGCGCGGCTGATGGCCAATTCCCTGCGCTTGCGCAACCGGCTGGTGGTCGAAGGCTTTCATGTCCTCGGTCAGCCGGGCCCCCTGGTCTCGACGGTGCTGCAGGGGGTCCTGTTCGCCCGTGCCATGACCGCCGAGGCAGCGCGGCGCGGCGTTCTGATCAACCTGCTGGAATCGCCCCATGTGCCGTTGCATGCGCCGCGCTGGCGGTTGCAGCTCATGTCTGAACACACCATCGCCGATATCGACCGCCTGGCCGAGGTCGCCGTGACCGCCCGCGCTTTGCTTGGCACCGGGCAGGCGGGTGCCGCCCCGATTTCCGTGCCCACCGGATTTGCCGACAGCTAGGCGCGCCGCAGGCTGGTGGTCACATAGTTGCATGACAGATCGCGTGCGGACAGGCTCCACGACCAGGCGACAGGATTGAAGACCATCCCCTTGCGGTCGACCGGGTCCAGCCCGGCCTTGCGCAACAAGTCGTAAAGTTCG